>NZ_BAAAYG010000006.1:0-1367 GCF_039536005.1 Nesterenkonia halobia
CGCATTCGTCACTGATGCCTGCAGCAGGCGGATCGTCGGCTGGGCGACACGGTCGTCGATGACGACTTCAGGCGCTCTCGCTCGAGGCGCTGGAGCATGCGCTGAACACCGCCAGGGATCATTCCGGCCAGAACGTTGGTCATGGACTGGTTCATCACTCGGACCGTGGCTCTCAATATGTGGCCATCGCCTATACCGAGAAGCTTGCCGAACACGGGATCAGACCCTCTGTCGGCACAGTGGGCGATTCCTACGACAATGCGCTGGCCGAGGCGGTCAACGGGCTCTACAAGGCCGAGCTGATCTACTCCCAGCCGGCATGGGCCGGACTGGCCGAGGTGGAGTTCGCGACGATGAACTGGGTCCACTGGTGGAACACGCGCCGGCTTCATGAGCATCTCGGCTATCGCACTCCTGCCGAGGTCGAGGCCGAGTACTATGACCACCACTGGCGAGAGGCTGCTCTCGCTGCCGTCTGACGGAACGAAACCCAGGACGGTTCAATCCGATGACCAGACGCCGAGGTCCTGGCAGACCTACTGCTGGGTCATCCCGGAGTTAAGCATCTCCAGCGCGGTAGCCCTGAGCTCCTCCAAAAGGACCTTCCTCAGCTATCCTGAGCGCCGGTAGTTCTCCTGGGGCCCGGCCTTCTGATCGGCAGCACCAGACCGGATTTGCTGCGCCTCGATGAGAACCACTGATCACAGGCACCACCTAGGAGAGAACGTGGCAGATAAGACCATCAGCGAGTTCTGCACGAAGATGAGAGAAATATGGCCGACTGCCAAGTATGTCGGTCTCTCAAACGAGTGGGACAGTTCGAGTCAGGCCGGGGAGCCGCCGGCGTACCCAGGTCCGGAGTTCGGCATGGCTTTCGACAACGAAGAGTCTCTAGACGGCACCTTTGAGATGTTCGACCGAAGTCACCAACTCACCGCCGAGTACGCGGATGCAATCGGTTTGTCCCAGGTTGACACCGACGGAATGGGTTTCTATATCTCGCTAGAGATGGAGCAGCTGGTATGCGACGGCTATGGATATCCCATCGAAAGCGTGACGAACCCGGCAATCAATATGAGCCCAGAGGCGGCGGTTCCCGACGCAAGTCATGAAGAGCTTCTTAGTACCTGGCCTCGCGCTGACTTCCCGCGACCAGTGACTCCCACTTTCAATCGGGGGGCGTTCTACAAGGGCACTGGATACTTGGGAAACCCGTAAGGCAGCCCAGCTTTGAATGCCAGACAGCCAGCACCACCGCACACACGCTCTTCTCCCTGAAGCGACCTGGGTTTCGTTCCGAGGGGTCTGCTGAAGGTTCGGTTGACTTCCTGACTGCTCGAGCGAGCAGAGAGGATAGTCACTATGCC
>NZ_BAAAYG010000007.1:0-353493 GCF_039536005.1 Nesterenkonia halobia
ATCTGTTGACGGAGTTCTCGAGGCTCAAGGGTGCGGTGCTCGACGACAAGACGATGCTGCAGTGAGGGTGTGGTCGGCGTCACGGACTCTCGATTATGCATGCGCCTCCTCTCGTGTATAAGATGGATTCCGTTGTTCGGCGGAGAGGCCGGAACGGCGAGCGGCCGGAAGGTCGTGAGTCGGGTTCCGAGCAGCTCGTCGGAGCGACGCTCGCGCGAGTGGCGGAATAGGTAGACGCGCTGGCTTCAGGTGCCAGTGCCTTCACGGGCGTGGGGGTTCAAGTCCCCCCTCGCGCACGAGTCGCAGAAGCCCCGGATCGATCCTCAGCGGATCGGCCCGGGGCTTCTGTCGTGCGCCCGGCCCGTCGATCGGCCGTCATGGCGCCGCCCCTCCGTCGTTCCCTCCCGCCGCTCCCTCCCGCCGTCCCGTTCCGGATGTCCTGGCGGGGGTGCACCTCCTGTGACCGTTGACACCCCAGTGGGCCTTGAATAGTCTCACCGGAAGACAAAACGTGCGGCACGTCACTCCGTGGTGAATCCGCCGGTTCTGTCTGATCGGATCATTCGACTCAGGAGGTTCCCATGCCATCGGCCATCTTCCGACGGGCCGCCGCGGCGGCGCTCTGCGCCTCGGCCCTGACCCTGACGATGGGCGGCGCCGCCGGCGCCGCTCCGGGCGGCCAGGGCCCGCACGGCGTCGGCGCCGAGCAGCGCTCCGCGAACGCCCCGGAGCACGCCGGCACGCCCGGCCGGCCCGACCACGCCGGCACGCCCGGCCGCCCGGACCACGCCGCCGGCGGCGAGACCTGCCGATTCGGCTCTGCGGAGGGCGCGGCCGAGCCGGCGCGCGACAGCCTGGCCGCCGTGGCTCCCGAGGGCATGGTCATCGGGACCATCGCCGCCGGCGGCGGCCACCATGCCGACGCCGACTACCCGGACCCCTTCCCGGACGACGCCGAGTACCGCGACGTGCTGGCCGCCGACTTCAGTTCGGTGACGCCGGAGAACTACCTGAAGTGGGAGTCGCTGCGTCCCGCCGAGGGCGAGTACGACTTCGAGCAGGCCGACGCCGTGGTCGCCTGGGCGCAGGAGAACGGCATCGACGTCCGCGGCCACGCGCTGTTCTGGCACTCGCAGAACCCCGACTGGCTCGAGGACGGCGACTACAGCGCCGAGGAGCTGCACGCCATCCTGGAGGACCACGTGCGCACTGTGGTGAGCCGCTACGCCGGCTGCATCGACCAGTGGGACGTGGCCAACGAGATCTTCACCGGCGACGGCCGGCTGCGCACCGAGGAGAACATCTGGCTGCGCGAGCTCGGCCCGGGGATCCTCGACGACGTCTTCCGATGGGCCCATGAGGAAGACCCCGGGGCCACGCTGTTCTACAACGACTACAACGCCGAGGGGATCAACGCGAAGACCGACGCCTACTACGAGCTGGCCGCCGCGCAGCTCGAGCGCGGCGTCCCGGTCGGCGGCTTCGGCGCGCAGTCGCACCTGAGCATGCAGTACGGCTTCGACGACTCGCTGCAGGCCAACATGGAGCGCTTCGACGCCCTGGGCCTGAAGACCGCCGTCACCGAGATCGACGTCCGCGGCACCGTCGGCGAGGACGGGCAGATGAGCCCCGAGGACCGCGCCGGCGCCGCCGAACGCTACGCGCAGGTCCTGGACGCCTGCCTGGCGGTGGAGGGCTGCACCTCCTTCACCGTGTGGGGCACCCTCGACGAGCACAGCTGGGTCCCGGGCACATTCCCCGGCGAGGGCGACGCGCTGATCATGGAGGGCGACTACGAGCGCAAGTCGTCCTACTGCACGCTGCAGCGCACGCTGGTCGAGCACACCGAGGGCGCCGAGTCCTGGGAGCAGGACGAGGCCTTCTCCGCATGCCGCGGCATCCTCGACCAGGCCGGCCTCTGACCGGACCCGTCCCGACAGGACCGGGGGCGGCATCGACTCAGTCGGCGGCGCCCCCGGCCTCCAGGCGTCGCTTGACGTCGGCGGCGTAGGCGTCCACATACTCCTGCCCCGACAGGCGCATGATCTGGTACATGATCTCGTCGGCGACTGCCCGCTGGGCGAAGCGATCGTCGACGTGGTCGTAGTGCGCGTCGAAGGTCATCGGCTCGCCGATGATGACGCCCACGCGACGCCCCGGGGTGGGGACCTTCCTGCCGATCGGCTGGACCTTGTCGGTGCCGATCATCGCCACCGGTATCACCGGGACGCGGGTCTTCAGCGCCATCCGGGCGACGCCGAGCTTGCCTCGGTGCAGCCGGCCGTCCGGACTGCGCGTGCCCTCCGGGTAGATGCCCAGCAGCGCGCCCTCGTGCAGCGCCCGCTCGCCGGCGTTCAGCGAGTCCTGGCTGGCGCGGCCCCCGGAGCGGTCCATCGGGATCTGTCCGGTGATATCGAAGAACTTCCGGGTCAGCCAACCGCTCGGCCCGGAGCCGACGAAGTAGTCCTTCTTCGCGAGGAAGCGCACCGGCCGCGGCACGATGACGGGCAGGAAGACCGAGTCGGAGAAGGACAGATGGTTCGAGGCCAGGATCGCCGGCCCGTCCTCCGGGATGTGGTCGAGGCCTTTGACCCACGGGCGGAACAGGGCCCTGGCCAGCGGCCCCACGGCGAAGGTCTTGGCGACGTAGTAGAACACGGGCGGGCGGATCCTTCCTTCGGCGGGCAGATCGGCGAGCAGATCGGCGAGCAGATCGGCGGACGAGTCGGCGGGCGCCACGGCCCGGGGAGGGGGCGGGCCCGAGGGCCGGGCGGAGAGCTGGACGGAGAGCTGGACGGAGAGCTGGACGGAGAGCTGGACGGAGCGTCGGGCGGCCGGTGCCCGGCCGACGAGGGGCCGGTCCAGCACCACTCTACGGTCTGGCGGCCCGAGGCGGCAGGGGCGGCTCGCGGGACGGTGCCGGTCCCGCCTCCCCGCGGCCCGCCCCGTAGTCTGGACCGCATGAGGGAGGACGCCGCACTGCCCGACGCGCCGCGCCGCGAGGCACGGCGCGCGGCTCCGCAGCAGGACCCCGCCCGGCCCGACGGCGTGCTGCTGCTCCACGGCTTCACCTCGGCGCCGTCGACCATGGCCCCGGTGGCGGAGGCGCTGGAGCAGGCCGGCTTCCTCGTCGAGACTCCGCTGCTGCCCGGGCACGGCACGGCATGGCGCGACCTGGCCCGCACGCCGCGGGCGGCGCTGACCGACTCCGCGCTGTCCGCCTGGGACGGGCTCGCCCGGCGCTGCCGCACCGTCGGCGTGGCGGGCCTCTCGATGGGCGGGACGCTCGCGCTGCAGGTCGCCGCCCGCCGGCCCGTCAGCGCGGCCGCGGTGATCAACCCCGCCCTGCGGCTGCGCCCCGGTCAGGGGCTCGCCGCCCGCCTGCTGTGGCGGCTGATGCCGAGCGTCGGGTCCATCGCCGGCGACATCGCCCGCGCCGGCGTCCGGGAGGAGGCGTATCCGCGCACGCCGGTGCGCGGCGTCGCGGAGCTGGACCGGCTCGCCGCCGAGGTCCGCGCCGAGCTGGGGGCCGTCGAGGCCCCGGTGCTACTGCTCCGCTCGGCGCAGGACGGTGTCCTTCCGCGCGCGGCGGCGGCTAGTCTGGGGGAGAGGCTGACCGGCGCGAGCCTGCGAGAGGTCGTGCTCCGCCGGTCCCGGCACGTGGCCACGCTCGACCATGACGCCGAACGGGTGGCCGCGGAGGTCCGCGGCTTCCTCACCGGGGCCGCCGACCGGCGCGTCCCGCGGAACGACGAGACAGCAGAGGCGGAGGACCGATGAGCCCGCACCGAGATGACGAGCCCAGTCCCGTGTTCGACCGACATGGGGGATCCCGCCCCGTCGGCGGTCGGGGGCCGCGCGACTGGAGCCTCGACGAGGGGGCCCTCGACGAGGCCGACGACTTCACCCCGCCGAATCCGAAGAATCCGCTGGCCGGCGCCCGGCCCGGCGTCGTGCTCGGCGCGCTGATGGCCCTCGGCGGGATCGTCGGAGTGCTGATCACCGCGTGGGTTCCCGGGGCCGCGCCGTCCTGGCTGGCCCCGGCGCTGATCGCCGTCGCCGTGCTCGGCCTGGTGGTGCTCTTCCTGCAGATGCCGCGCAGCCGCGGCGGCGGATCCGGGGACGGAGCCCAGGTCTGAGCCGACGGCCCGCGTGGACAGCATGTCCGGGGGACATTACTGTGGAGTAGACCATGTGAGGCAGAGCACAGGGGCCCGCCTCGCCCGCGGGTCGTCCGACCGAGCATCCGACAGAGGAGTCGCGCTGTGAAGGAACACGTCGTCCCGTCCCGGGCCGCCGCACCCGCAGACCTGAACATCACGGATCTGCTGGAGCGCCAGGTCGCCCGCGACCCCGACAACAGCCTCTTCGCCCGGCAGCTGACCCCGGGTGAATGGACCGAGATCTCGGCGCGCGCGTTCCGCGACGACGTCGCCGCCCTGGCCGCCGGACTCATCGCCCGCGGCGTGGAGCCCGGCGACTCGGTGGCGATCATGTCGTCGACCCGCTACGAGTGGACGCTGCTGGACTTCGCCATCTGGTACGCCGGGGCGGTGACCGTCCCGATCTACGAGACCTCCTCGCCGGCCCAGGTGGCCTGGATCGTGCAGGACGCCGCCGTCTCGCTGGTGCTCGTCGAGGGAGAGACCCACGCCGGCGTCGTCGACCGCGCCGTCGAGCAGGAGAAGCTCACCGGGGTGCGCGAGGTGCTGAGCATCGACGCCGGGCACCTGGAGGCGCTGCGCGCCGACGGGCAGAGTGTCACCGCCGACGTCGTGGAGGAGCGGCGCTCGCGGGCCGGGCTGGCCGACACCGCCACGTTGATCTACACCTCCGGGACGACCGGTCGGCCGAAGGGCTGCGTGCTCAGCCACGGCAACTTCGCCGAGCTCTCGCTGGAGGCCATGCACCGGCTCGGCGACGTGATCAACCCGGAGAAGTCGACGGTGATGTTCATCCCGCTGGCGCACGTCTTCGCGCGGTTCATCTCCGTGCTGGCGGTCGCCTCGGGCGCGACGGTCGGCCACACCGCCGACATCAAGCAGCTGGTCGAGGACCTGGGGACCTTCCGCCCGACGTTCCTGCTGGCGGTGCCCCGGCTCTTCGAGAAGATCTACAACGGTGCCCTGACCAAGGCCCAGGACGAGGGCAAGGGGGAGATCTTCGAGAAGGCCGCCCAGACTGCGGTCGACTGGTCGCGGGCGCGCCAGGCCGGCCGCGTCCCGCTGGCCCTCACCGTCAAGCACCGGCTGTTCTCCGCGCTGGTCTACTCCAAGCTGCGCCGCCGCATGGGCGGCCGCGTCACCCACGCGGTCTCCGGCGGCAGCCCGCTGGGCGAGCGGCTGGGGCATTTCTTCCACGGCATCGGGCTCTCCATCATGGAAGGCTACGGCCTCACCGAGACCACCGCCCCGCTGACGGTCAACGTCCCCGACGACCTGCGCATCGGCACCGTCGGCCCGCCGCTGCCCGGCTGCGGGGTGCGGATCGCCGACGACGGCGAGGTCCTCGGCCGGGGCGTCTGCGTCTTCCACGGCTACCACGGCCGGCCGGACCTGGACGCCGAGGCCTTCACCGACGACGGCTGGTTCCGCACCGGCGATCTGGGGCATCTGGACGAGCACGGCTGCCTGGTGATCACCGGGCGGAAGAAGGAGATCCTGGTGACCGCCGGCGGCAAGAACGTCTCACCGGCGCCGCTGGAGGATGCGCTGCGCTCCGACGCGCTGATCAGCCAGGCCGTGGTGGTCGGCGACGCCCGCCCCTTCGTCGCCGCGCTGCTCACGCTGGACGAGGAGGCCCTGCCCGGCTTCCTGGAGCGCCACGGCCTGGACCCGCAGATCCCGGCGGCCGAGGCCGCCGGCCTCGACACGGTCCGGCAGGCCGCCCAGGACGCGGTGGACCGGGCCAACGAGGGCGTCTCGAAGGCCGAGTCGATCCGGGCCTTCCGCGTGCTGGGGCAGGACTTCACCGTCGAGACGGGGCATCTGACGCCGTCGATGAAGCTGCGCCGGCCGGTGGTCATGGAGGACTGCGCCGAGGAGGTCGAGGCGCTCTACGCCGAGGCGAAGCAGAACCGCGATGCGGGGCCCGCCCCGGAGGGATCCGCCGGCTGATCCGCCGGCGCGCCGTCCAGATGCCGGACGGTCCTGCGGCACCATTGGTCAGCCTCGGCGCCGCCCCGTAGTCTGGTGCCGTGACTGCAACGCCTGAGAACCCCGCCGAGACCCCGTTGACCGCGCCCGGAGAGATCCTGCACACCGGTGCCGCGGATTATCCGGGGCTCGACGAGTGGCGCCGCCTGCCGCTGAGCCAGCAGCCCACCTGGCACTCCCACCCGGAGTTCGAGGCCTCGGTGGCGGAGCTCTCGGCGAATCCGCCGCTGGTCTTCGCCGGCGAGGTGGACAACCTCAAGCGCCGGCTGGCCCGCGTGGCCCAGGGGGAGGCCTTCCTGCTGCAGGGCGGCGACTGCGCCGAGAGCTTCGACGGCGCCACCGCCGACAAGATCAGCGCCCGGGTCAAGACGCTGCTGCAGATGGCCGCGGTGCTGACCTACGGCGCCTCGCTGCCGGTGGTGAAGATGGGCCGGATGGCCGGCCAGTTCGCCAAGCCGCGCTCCTCGGACGAGGAGACCCGCGACGACGTCACCCTGCCCAGCTTCCGCGGCGAGATCGTCAACGGCTTCGACTTCACCCGGGAGTCCCGCGAGCCGGACCCGCGCCGCATGGTGAAGGCCTACAACACCTCGGCGTCGACGCTGAACCTGGTCCGCGCCTTCACCGAGGGCGGTTTCGCCGACCTGCGGGCGGTCCAGCAGTGGAACAAGGGCTTCATGGAGAATCCCGCCCACGCGCGCTACGAGCAGATCGCCGGCGAGATCGACCGGGCCGTGCGCTTCATGGAAGCCTGCGGCGTCGAGTTCGAGGGGCTGAAGCGCACGGAGTTCTACGCCGCCCACGAGGCGCTGCTGCTCGACTACGAGCGTGCGCTGACCCGCATCGACTCGCGCACCGGCGAGCCGTACATCACCTCGGGGCACTTCCTCTGGGCCGGCGAGCGGACGCGGGACCTCGACGGCGCCCACATCGACTACCTCTCCCGGGTGCACAACCCCATCGGCGTGAAGCTGGGGCCGAAGACCACGCCGGAGGAGGCGCTGGCGCTGATCGAGAAGCTGGACCCGCACCGCGAGCCGGGCCGGCTGACCTTCATCACGCGCATGGGCGCGGCCAACATCCGCGAGAAGCTGCCGCCGCTGGTCGAGGCCGTCCGCGACTCCGGCGCCCAGGTCGTCTGGGTCACCGACCCCATGCACGGCAACACCATCACTGCGAAGAACGGCTACAAGACCCGGCGCTTCGACGACATCATGGACGAGGTCCGCGGCTTCTTCGAGGTCCATCGTGCGCTGGGCACCTACCCGGGCGGGCTGCATGTGGAGATGACCGGCGACGACGTCGCCGAGTGCCTGGGCGGATCGGACGTGATCGACGAGTCCGCCTTCGACGGCCGCTACGAGTCGCTGGTCGACCCGCGGCTGAACCACAAGCAGTCGCTGGAGATGGCCTTCCTGGTGGCCGAGGCGCTCAGCCGCCGCTGAGGATCCCGGCGCCCCGTCAGGCTCCGACGACTCCCGACGTCTCCGCGGCGAGCCTCCCGACGAGGCTCGCCGCGGAGGCGTCTGTCGTGCCGGCGACGGCGACCGGACTCGACGGCGGGCCGGCCTCTCCGCCCAGACTCGGCACGATCCCCGGGCTGAGCCCGAGGTGCCAGGCGAGCAGGATCAGCAGCGCCGTGCCGATGAGCAGCAGCGCCACCATGAGCCAGCGGCGCGTGGCCGTGGGCCGTGCCAGCGCGACCGTCGGACGCTGCCGCTGTCGGCGCTCGACGGCGTGCGGGTCGCGACGGCGGAGCCGCTCCGCGACGCGGTCGCCCCACGGACCCAGCGGGCCGGCGCCGGAGCGACGCCGCGGTCCGGGGCGCGGCGAGGCGCCCTGCGCGGAGAACTCGCCGGTGTCCTGACCGGGCTCCGGCGCCCCCTCGCCGGGACGATGCGGTCCCCGCGCCGCCTCGGGGGAGACGGCGGCGGCGAACGGCTCGTCGTGATGCCGCTCCGGAGCGGCCGCCGGCCGGGAGACCGCGAGGGCCTCCGTGGGCTGCGCCTCGCTCTCGGCGGCCTCGGCGGGCGTCGCCGCGGCGGCGAGAGCATCGGGATCGGCCCGGAAGGCGTCGGTGGGGACCTCGGCGACAGTCTGCCGGTCCTCCTCGCCGTCGTCGGCGCCGGACCGGGCGGTCTGCAGCGCGGCGGCGACGTCGTCGTCCCAGGCCGCGGCGTCCTGCGTGGTGGGGAAGTCCTCGCCGGTGCCCAGCACTGTGGTCGCGTCGAGGTCCGCCGCGGCACCGGCGGGCGCGCGCCGCGTCGCCGTCGCGGCGGCGTCGGCGTCGGCGGGGGCTTCGGCGACGGTCTCCTCCGCCCCGTCCGGATCGGGGCTGCCGGCTTCCTGCGGCGTGCCGGCGCCTTCGGCACCTTCGGCGCCCGCGGCGCCGTCGGCCGCGGGGACGGCCGGGGCGGGGGAGGGCGCGCTGTCGAGCTGGTCGTCGTCGAGGTCGGCGGCGAGGCGGTGCATCAGCTCCAGCAGCGCGTCGGCGTCGGCCGGACGGTCCGCCGCGCGCGGACGCGTCGCGGCGCGGACCAGCTCGTCGAGGGCGGCGGCCAGCCCCGGCACCGTCTCCGAGGGCGGCGGCACCACCGAGTTGACGTGTTGGAAGGCCACGCGCACCGGGGACTCGCCGACGTAGGGCTGGACGCCGGTGAGCATCTCGTAGAGCAGGATGCCGACGGCATAGATGTCGGCACGCTCGTCGGCGCCCTCGCCGGAGAGCAGCTCCGGGGAGATGTAGGCGACGGTGCCCATCAGCGTGCTGGTCCCCGAATGGTGCGTCGCCGCACGGGCGAGGCCGAAGTCGGCGAGCTTGATGCGTCCGTCGCGCGAGACCAGCACGTTCTCCGGCTTGATGTCGCGGTGGACCAGCCCGGCCCGGTGGGCGGCGGCCAGACCCTGCAGGACGGCCTCGGCGTAGGTCAGCGCCAGCCGCGGCGTCATCGGTCCGCGCTTGAGCAGCGTGCGCAGCGTCGCACCGGGCACATGCTCCATGACCAGATAGGCGGTCTCGCGCGTCTGCCCCTGGTCGAGGATCCGCACGACGTTGTCGTGCGAGATCAGCGCGGCGTTGCGCGCCTCCTGCTCGAAGCGGTCGACGACTTTGCGGTCCTCGGCCATATGCGGGAAGAGCACCTTCAGCGCGACGTCGCGCTCCAGGCGGGTGTCATGGGCCAGGTAGACCGTGGACATGCCGCCGCGGGCCACGCGGTCGCGGACGGCGTAGCGGCCGTCGATGGTCGCCCCGATCCAGGGGTCGGAGTGTTCGGTGCTCACGCCGACCAGGGTAGCGAACCCGCCCGGACGTGAGCCGCAGGCGCCCCTGACGGTCAGCGGCTGCGCCGGACGAGCCGGTCGGCGACCGTCTGGAGGTCGGTGACGACGTCGGCGGCCGCGCCGAGCGCGAGCAGCTGCTCGGTGCCTGTCCGGGCGGCGGCGACCAGCTCGGCGATCGAGGCCTCCACCGCCTCCACCGCGCCGGCGCCGAGGAGGATCTCGCGGGCGCGCTCGACCTCGGCGGCCGTCAGCCGGGGCTCGCCGAGCATCGCCTCCAGCTCGCGCGCCTGCTGTTCGGAGGCGCCGAAGAGCCCGTGGGCGATGAGCTCGGTGCGCTTGCCCTCGCGGAGGTCGTCGCCCACCGGCTTGCCGGTGGTCTCCGGGTCGCCGAAGACGCCGAGCAGGTCGTCGCGCAGCTGGAAGGCCTCGCCGGTCGGCAGCGCGGCCGCGGCCAGCGACTCGCGCAGCGCGGCGGGCGCTCCGGCCAGGGCCGCGCCGAGGACCAGCGGATGCTCGGTCGAATAGCGGGCCGATTTGTGGCGCAGCACCCGGCGGGCCCGGTCGAGGGCCTCGCTCGCGGAGGCGGCGGGGGCGCGGACCTCGTCGAGGACGTCCAGGTACTGTCCGGCGATGACCTCGGTGTGCATCCGGTGGAACCGCAGCCGGGCCTCGCGCCCGGCGTCGTCGGCCTCCGCGCCGGTCCGCTCGGCCGCGGCGGCGTCCTGCGCCTCGCCGAAGGCCTGGCCGGCCCAGGACAGGGCCAGGTCGCCGGCGAGGACGGCGGCGCTGACGCCGAAGTGCCCGGCCTCGCCGCGATGGGCGGCACCGCGGTGCAGCTGCTCGAACCGGCGGTGCGCGCTGGGCGCCCCGCGCCGGGTGTCGGAGCGATCGATGACGTCGTCGTGGATCAGCGCCGCCGCCTGGAAGAGCTCCAGCGCGGCGCCGAGCCGCACCGGCGCCTCGGCGTCGGGGGAGCCGCCGGCGGCCCGCCAGCCGATCCAGGCCAGCACGGCGCGCAGCTTCTTTCCGCCGCGGGTGAGCTCGGTCAGCGCCTCGACCAGCGGGGCGCCGGCGGGGGAGACGTCGTCGACCTCCTCGGCGCGGGCGGCCAGGAACGTCGCGCAGGCCTCCGAGACCCGGGCGATCTGGCGGCGCTGGGCCGCGTCGGCGGATGCGGCGCCGTCCGGGGGTCCGGTCGGCGCCGCGGGGGTCCCGGGATCGGGGCTGGTCATGCTGCTCCTCCTGTGCGTCGACGGCCGCACCCAGCCTAGTCGAGGGCGCCGTCGGCCGTGTCCCCGCCGGCCGGTATCGTGGCCCCCATGGCAGGCAGCACAGGGGCGCCGTCGGGCGGCGGGGCACCGGGGCGGGTGATCGCTCATGTCGACATGGACGCCTACTTCGTCGAGGTCGAGCTGCTCGAGCGTCCGGAGCTGCGCGGACGCAAGCTGATCGTCGCCCAGGAGAGCGGCCGCTCAGTGGTGCTCTCGGCCTCCTACGAGGCGCGCGCCGACGGCGTCCGCTCGGCCATGCCGCTGGCCCGGGCCCGGCGGCTCAGTCCGGAGGCGCTGGTGCTGCCGCCGCATCAGGGACGCTATCGCGAGATCTCGGCGTCGATCATGGCGTTCTTCGGCGAGGTGACCGACGCCGTCGAGCAGCTCAGCGTCGACGAGGCCTTCCTGGACATCACCGGCGCACGGCGCCGGCTCGGCGACCCCGAGGAGATCGGCCGGCACCTCCGGGCCGAGACCCGGGCGCGCTTCGGCCTGCCGTGCAGCGTGGGCATCGCCGACCGGAAGTTCATCGCGAAGATCGCCTCGACCCGGGCCAAGCCCGACGGCCTGCTGCTGGTCCCGCCGCGCCGTCGGCTCGCGTTCCTGCACAGCCTGCCGGTGCGGGCGCTCTGGGGCGTGGGGGCGAAGACCGCCGAGGCGCTGGAGCGCCTCGGCATCACCACCGTCGAGCAGCTCGCCGAGACGCCGGCGGAGATGCTGCGCGCCCGCTTCGGCGCGATCGGCGACCAGCTGCACGCCCTCGCCCGCGGCGAGGACGACCGCGGCGTGCAGACCTCCCGCGAGGAGAAGAGCCTCGGCGCCGAGGAGACCTTCGCCGAGGACGTCGACTCCCGCCAGGAGCTGCTGGCCGAGCTGCTCCGGCTCAGCCACCGGGTCGCCTCCCGGCTGCGCGCCGGCGGGCATGCCGCCGGCCGGGTCGGCCTCAAGCTGCGCTATCGGGACTTCGAGACGCTGACCCGCAGCGTCACGCTGCGTCACAGCACGCAGTCGGCGCTGGTGCTCCATCGGCAGGCGGCGGGCCTGCTGGACGGGCTCGGCGTGCTGGCCCAGCCGGTGCGGCTGATCGGGCTGCGCGCCGAGGCGCTCAGCGGCGACGACGCCGGTCTGCAGCTGAGCTTCGACCGGACCGAGACCAACTGGATCGACGCCGAGGAGGCGCTGGACGCCGTCGCCGCCCGCTACCCGGGCGGAGTGGCGCCGGCCTCGCTGCTCCGCCGCCCGACGTCGCGCAGGGGCGGAGCTCCCGACGGTGCCGGAGCCGAGTCCGGCAGGGAGCCCGGAGCGGGACCCGGAACGGAGCCCGGAGCGGGACCCGGAACGGAGCCCGGAGAGGAACGCGACCACGGCTAGGTGAGCGCGCCGATCAGGCGGTAGAATGAGCACCCAGGCGGAATGACTGCTTGGCACGGCGCCGAGGGCGCCCGGGAGATCGGCCGGCAACTGCAAGGAGCCCACGATGGCACTCTCAGAGAGAGAACAGCGCATGCTGAAGGAGCTGGAGGAGCAGCTCCAGACCGAGGACCCCGGTTTCGCGACGTCCATGCAGGACGCGCCCACCGGCACGGTCGACGTGCGTCGGCTGGTGCTGGGCCTGCTCGTGGCCGTAGTCGGCCTCGTCGTGCTGATCCTCGGCATCTATAACCAGTGGATCCCGGTGGGCGTCGGCGGCTTCCTGATCATGGGCGGCGGCGTGTACTTCGCCACCACCGGCGGCACCTCCTCCGGCCGCGGCTCCTCCTCGGGCGGCGACGGCGGCTCCGGCGGAGGCGGCGGAGGCGGCGGCCCGCGCGGCACGGCGCCGAGCCCCTCGGGCAGCTTCATGAGCGGACTCGAGGAGCGCTGGGAGGAGCGTCGGCGCCAGGAGTGACCGGCGGCCCTCCGGCCCGCTCCGCCGACTCCCGAGACCTCTCCGAAGGCCCCCGCGGTCGCTGATCTGCAGCGACTGCGGGGGCCTTCGTCGTGTCCGGGGGCGGCGCCGCGCGTCCTCCCTCCCCGTCCCTCCACTCCGCCTGATCCGGCCTCGGCCTCCGGGGGGCTTCCGAGCGGCGCAAGGGACGGGGACGCCGGCGCGCCGCGACCCCCGCGATCCGTGTCCTGGCGCGGCCCGACAGGGCACCGGCGCGCCTCAGCCGCCGTCGGCGCGGCACCGGTCCGGCCATGCGGCGCCCTGCCGTGCCGCCGAGTTCCCTCCACTGTCCTCCCCACGGTGCTCCACGGCCCTCCACTGCAGAATCCCCAGGTCAGCAGGCTGTTCCGCAGGCCGCTGCAGAGTGTTCCGGTGGATCTGGGGCAGATCATGGTTGAAAGTGGGGCGAAGTGGGGTAAAGTGGGGGCGTCAGAGGGCAACAGGGTCTATGGAGGCGGTCCGACACGACCATGTGAGGCGGTGGGAGCTGTGTTTCTCGGCACCTACTCACCTCGGATGGACGACAAGGGGCGTCTCATCCTTCCCGCGAAGTACCGCGAGGAGCTGGCCGACGGGCTGGTCCTCACGCGCGGACAGGAGCGGTGCATCTACGTGTTCTCCGCCGAGGAGTTCGAGAACGTCCACCGGCAGATGCGCCAGGCCCCGCTGACCTCACGCCAGGCACGTGACTACATCCGCGTGTTCCTCTCCGGCGCCTCGGACGAGGTGCCGGACAAGCAGGGCCGGATCACCATCCCGGGCACCCTGCGGGAATACGCGGGCCTCGACCGCGAGGTCACGGTGATCGGCGCGGGAGACCGCGCCGAGATCTGGGACACCGCGGCCTGGAACGCCTACCTGGAGGAGAAGGAGACGGAGTTCTCGTCCACCGACGAGGAAGCCATCCCCGGACTCTTCTAGGGCGGCGAGGACGGCCCCCGGTCCCTGGGGCGGGTCCTCCCGCCGCGACGGGCGCATCCTGACATCCCTTCCCCGGTGTCAGGCGGCCCCGGAGCGGAGGGGGAACCGGTCGCAGGGCCCCGACCCGATGACGGAGGCACGATGAGCGAGCGCGCGGCGTCCGAGCGGCACGTCCCGGTCATGCGTGACCGGTGCCTCGAGCTGCTCCGGCCCGGCCTCGACGCCGCCCGCGCCGCCGGCGAGACCCCCGTGGTCGTCGACGCCACGCTGGGCATGGGCGGCCACGCGGAGGCGCTGCTCGCCGTCGAGGACGACGTCGTCGTGCTGGGGCTCGACCGCGATCCGCAGGCCCTGCAGCTGGCCGGGGAGCGTCTCAGCGCCTACGGCGACCGGCTTCGCGGCGTCCGCACGGTCTACGACCGGGTGGACGAGGTCGCCGCCGAGAACCTCCCGGCCGGCCGCGGGCTCGCGGGCGTCCTCTTCGACCTCGGCGTCTCCTCGCTGCAGCTCGACGAGGCCGAGCGCGGCTTCGCCTACTCCTACGACGCCCCGCTGGACATGCGCATGGACGGCGGCGAGGACTCCGAGGACGAGACCGCCGCCGAGCTGCTGGCCCGGGTCTCCGAGGCCGAGCTGCGCACCATCCTGCGCGAGTGGGGCGAGGAGAAGTTCGCCGGCCGGATCGCCCGCTCCCTCGTCGCCCGCCGCGCCGACCGCCCCTTCGCCACCACCGCCGACCTCGCCGCCGTCGTCGACGCCGCGGTGCCGGCGGCCGCCAAGCGCACCGGCGGACATCCGGCCAAACGGACCTTCCAGGCGCTGCGCATCGCCGTCAACCGGGAGCTCGACGTCCTCGCCGACGCGGTGCCGCGGGCGATGGACGCGCTGGCCGACGGCGGCCGACTGGTGGTGCTGAGCTACCACTCGCTGGAGGACCGGATCGTCAAACGGGCGATCTCCGCCCGCACCACCTCCTCGGCGCCGGTGGGCCTGCCCGTCGAGCTCGAGGAGCACAAGCCCACCTTCCGTGCGGTCACGCGCGGCGCCGAGACCCCCGACGACGCCGAAAGGGCCGCCAACCCGCGCGCCGCCTCCGCGAAACTGCGGTCCGCTGAGAAGATCAGAGCTGTGAGGAGCACGACATGAGCACACAGGCCGCCCCGGAGCCGGAGGGACTCTCCGGTGTCGCTCCGGAGACCCCGGGCGACGCTCAGCGCTCCCCGCTGCACGCGACGCGACCGGCCCTGCAGGCGCTGCCGCGGCTGCGTCGTCGCCACCGCGGGCTGGTCGGCGGGGTCATCGGGCTGATGGTCACCGCGCTCATCGCCGTGCTCGCCATCAACGTGCACATCTCGACGACCCAGTACCGGGTCGTCGAGCTCAGCGAGCAGCGCCAGCAGCTGGTCCAGCAGAACGAGGCGCTGGCCCAGCAGGTCCAGCACCTGGAATCCCCGCAGGTGCTCTCCGACAGCGCCGTCTCGCTGGGCATGGTCATGCCCGCCCGCTCGGGGGCCTTCGACCTGCAGTCCGGCGCCGTGGTCGGATCGGCCGAGGCCGCGGACTCGGGCGACCGCCCCTCGAGCTTCGTGCCGGCTCCGACGGTGCCCGGGCAGGAGGGCACGGCACCGATGGACGTCTCCGAGGAGGCCGCCGCGGCCCCCTCCGGACCGCTGGGGGCCGGGGCGCTGGACGCGCTGGCCCGCTCCTCGACGCCTCCGCCGGAGAGCGGCGCCGCGGTCGAGGACGACCAGCAGTTCTCCGCCGATCGGCTCGACGGCGGCACCGTTCCGGCGCCGTCGCTGGACTGAGCGGGGACGTCGCACACCAGGGTGCGCCGCAGGGTGCGCCCGACGGCGTGAGGGGCTGAGCACAGCCGGCGGGCCACGCCGGCGCAGGAGGACGAACGATGACGAGCACCACGGGCGGAACGACCCGGCGACGGCGGCACGAGGCGATGGTCTCGTGGCGGCTGCGCATCGTGCTGTGCGTCTGTCTGGCGGTGGTGGCCGTCCTCGGGCTGCGCCTCTTCCAGGTCCAGGGGCTCGACCCCTCGGGACAGGCGCAGGCCGCCGTCTCCGAGCGGCTGCGCAGCCAGTCCGTCCCCGCCGAGCGCGGCGACATCCTGGACGCCGACGGCGACGTGCTGGCGACCAACGTGCAGCGCTACGACCTCGCCGTCGACCAGACGCTCGTCGACGACTACCGGGTGCGGGACGAGGCCACCGGACTGGTCACCACGAAGTCCGTCGACGAAGCCGTCGGGCAGCTGGCCGAGATCCTCGACGCCGACGTCGAGACCCTGCGGGAGAGGATGACCGGCGACGAGCGCTACTCGGTGGTGGCGCGCTCGGTGACCCCCGAGCAGCGCCGCCGGGCGATGGATCTGGGCATTCCCGGACTGAACGCCGAGCAGGTCGCCCAGCGGACCTATCCCTCCGGCTCGGTGGCCGGCTCGATCCTGGGCTACGTGGGCTCCGACGGGGAGCCGCTCGACGGCCTCGAGCTCTCCCAGGACGAGGTGCTCTCCGGCGAGGACGGCGAGCGGGTCTTCGAAGTCGGCGCCGACGGGGTGCGGATCCCCACCGCCACGCTGGAGGAGACCCCCGCGGTCGACGGCAGCGACGTGCAGCTGACCGTCGACCAGGACCTGCAGTGGTTCGCCCAGGAGGCGATCGCGCAGAAGACCCACCAGTACGACGCCGAGTGGGGCAACGTCACCGTCATGGACGTCGAGACCGGCGAGATCCTGGCGATGGCCGACTCGCAGACGGTCGACCCGTCGAACCCCGGCGCCACCGACGAGCTCTTCCGCCGCCCGCTGGCGCTGACCCAGGACTTCGAACCGGGCTCCACCGGCAAGGCCATCACCTTCGCCGCCGCGCTGGAGGAGGGAGTGGTCTCGCCGACGGACTCCTACACCGTCCCGCACGAGAAGGAGTTCGACGGCCAGGTCATCCACGACTCGATGAACCACGCCACCTACGACATGACCGCGGCGGGCATCTTCGCCCGCTCCTACAACACCGGCACTGTGATGGTCGGAAACCAGATGTCGGAGCAGACGCGCTACGACTGGATGCGCGAGGTCGGCCTCGGCGGCGACATCGACGTCGGGATGCCGACCAGTGCGACCTCGCTGCTGCGGTCTCCGGAGGAATGGGACTCCCGGCAGCCGTTCACGACCCAGTTCGGCCAGGGGTACACCTCGACGGTGCTGCACAACCTCAACCAGTTCCAGACGATCGCCAACGACGGCGTGCATGTGCCGCCGCGGCTGATCTCGGAGACCATCGGCCCCGACGGCGAGGAACGGCCCTACGACGCCGGCGAGTCCGAGCGGGTCTTCTCGTCGGAGACCTCGCAGGAGATGCTCAAGCTCATGGAGGGCGTCGTCGACCACGGCACCGGCGGCGGAGCCGAAGTGGCCGGATATCGCGTGGGCGGCAAGTCCGGCACCGGGCAGGCCGCCGGCGAGTCGGGCGGATTCGACGGCCTGACCACCTCCTTCGTCGGCGTCGCGCCGCTGGACGACCCGCAGTATCTGGTCTCGGTCACCGTGCACCGGCCGCAGGGCGACTGGAAGGACTGGACGGTCACCGACACCTTCCACGACGTGATGGCGCAGGTGCTCAGCACCCGCAACGTCGCGCCGACCGGCGAGGAGAGCGAGTCCTACGACGCGTTCGTCGGCGAGGAGCAGGACAGACCATGGTGACGTCGATGACGTCGGAGGGCCACGGGCGGCGCGTCCGACCGCCGTCCGGCCGGTCCGTGATACAACGGCATATCGGTCGGGCCGCACAGCCTGCCCGGGCGGCCCCCGCCGTCCGGCGCGTCTGAGCGGTCCTGCTCCGCCCGGGCGCGTGCCGCCGCGCCCGGGATGCCCGCCCGCCGCGATCCTCCGCCCCGACGACCACGGAACGAGAGACCTCATGCCCCGCACCGACGCCCGGCTGTCCGTCGCCGAGCAGGACAGCGTCTTCCGCCCCCGCCAGGTGGCCGGCGCCACCGTCGGCGAGCTGGTCGAGGAGCTGCACGCCGCCGGCCACGACCCGCTGCTCAGCCCGGCCGGCCGGCTCTGGACGGAGGTGCGGGTGACCGGGGCGGCGATGAACCCGCAGGCCGTCGGGCCCGGCGACCTCTTCGTCGCCGTCCGCGGCGCCCGTGCCCACGGGGCCGACTTCATCCGGGCCGCGCGCGACGCCGGCGCCGCCGCGGTGCTGACCGACCACGCCGGAGTGGACACCGTGCGCTCCGAGGTGGGGTATCGCATCCCGGTCATCGAAGTCCGGCGCGTCCGGCAGGCCGCCGGTCCGGCCGCCGCCCGCATCTACGGCAACTCGACGATCTCGGGGCCTGCGCTGTTCGGCGTGACCGGCACCAACGGCAAGACCACCAGCACCTACTTCCTGCGCGCGCTGCTGGACACGCTCATGGCCCGCCGTGAGCGGGGCACCGGACTGATCGGGACCATCGAGATCAGCGCCGCCGGCGACCGCATCCCCTCGCAGCTGACCACGCCGGAGGCGGTGCAGCTGCACAGCCTGATGGCGCTGTTCCGCGAACGCTCAGTCGGCGCGGCGGCGATGGAGGTCTCCTCGCACGCGATCAGCTACGACCGGGTCGCGGGGCTGCACTACGACGTCGCGGGCTTCACCAACCTCACCCAGGACCACCTGGACATGCACGGCACCATGGAGGACTACTTCGCCGCCAAGGCGGAGCTGTTCACCCGACGGCGCACGCGGACCTCGGTGATCACCGTGGACGACCCGTGGGGGCACCGGATGGCGACCGCGGCCACCGGCCGCGTGGTCACGCTGGCCACCGCCGGCCAGCCGACCGAGGTGGACTGGGAGGTCCTCGACGTCGCCTCGGACGGGCTCGGCCAGTCCTTCACGCTGCACCACCTGCGCAGCGGCGAGCGGATCCGCACCCGCACCGGCCTGCCCGGCGGCTTCAACGTCTCCAACGCCGCCCTGGCCGCGGTGATGGTCCTCGAGGCACCGGATGCGGAGTTCTCCCGCGAGGAGGTCGTCGCCGCGCTGGAGGAGGAGGATCCGTTCAGCGTGAGCGTCCCGGGCCGCATGCAGGTGCTGGCCGACGAGCCGGCCGCGCTGGTGGACTTCGCCCACAATCCGGACGCGATGATCCGCACGCTCGAGGCCGCGGCCTCGGCCAAGCCCGACGGCCGGATCGTGCTGGTCATCGGCGCCGCCGGCGACCGGGACCGCGGCAAGCGGCCGACGATGGGGGCGATCGCGGTGCGGATGGCCGACCACGTCATCGTCAGCGACGACGATCCGCACGGCGAGGACCCCGGAGAGATCCGTGCGGCGGTGCTCTCCGGCGCCCGCGAGGCGATCGAGTCCGGCACGCTGACCACCGAGCTGGAGGAGATCGTGCCGCGCGCCGCGGCGATCGAACGCGCCGTCGCCGTCGCCTCGGGCGAGGACACGGTGATCATCGCCGGCCGCGGCCACGAGGTCCACCAGGACTACGCGGGCGAGCACCGGCCCATCGACGACCGGATCGAGCTGCACCGGGCGCTGCGCCGGGGCGGCTTCACGCCGCTGCCGCTGAAGGACACCACTGTCGACATGACACAGATCGGAGCCGAGCAGACATGATCGAGCTCTCCGCCGCCGAGGTCGCCGAGGCCGTCGACGGGCGCCTCGTCGGCGTCGTCGACCCGCATGCGGCGACCGTCGCGGCCGCCGACACCGACTCCCGGGCGATGGCCCCGGGGGCGCTGTTCATCGCCAAGCCCGGCGAGACCACGGACGGGCACCTGTTCATCGCCGAGGCGCTGGCCGCCGGCGCGGTGCTGGTGCTCGCCGAGCGCGAGACCGCCGCCGAGGACGGGACGCCGCATCCGGCGGTGATCGTCGACGACGTCGTCGCCGCGATGGCGCGGCTCGCCGCCGAGGTGGTCCGCCGCATCCGCGCGCATTCGCCCACGACGGTCATCGGCATCACCGGATCGGCCGGCAAGACCACCACCAAGGATCTGCTGCGCGGCATCCTCGAGGCCGAGGGGCCCACTGTGGCGCCGCAGGGCTCCTACAACAGCGAGGTCGGCGTGCCGCTGACGGTGTTCACCGCCGCGCTCGAGACCCGCTTCCTGGTCGTCGAGATGGGCGCCGACGCGCCCGGCAACATCCGGGACCTCGCCGCCATCGTCGAGCCCGACGTCGGCGTGGTGCTGATGGTCGGCTCCGCCCACGCCGGCAAGTTCGGCGGGGCGGAGAAGATCGCGGCGGTGAAGCAGGAGCTGGTCGAGGCCGTCGGCGGCGAGGGCACGGTGATCCTCAACGACGACGATCCCCAGGTCCGCGCCATGGCCGACGCCGCCCGCGCGCCGGTCGCCTGGATCACCGCCGACTCGATGGACGTCGCCCCGCGTGCGGTCGCGGCCCAGCAGGTCATGCTCGACGACGACGGCCGCCCGCAGCTCACCCTGGCCTTCGGCGCGGAGCTGGTCGATCCCGACGAGCCGCGCGCCGTCGAGCTGACCAGCGGACTCATCGGCGCCCACCATGTGACCAATCTGCTCGCCGCGGCGGCCGCGGCCGCCGTCGCCGGAGTGGGCCCGGCGGCGATCGGCGAGCGCCTGCACGGCCGCGGGGCCTCGAGCCGCTGGCGCATGGAGCGCACGGAGCGGGCCGACGGGGTGACCATCCTCAACGACGCCTACAACGCCAGCCCGGAGTCGATGCGCGAAGCGCTGCGGACGCTGGCGATGATCTCCCGCTCGGCCGGTCGCCGCTCGGTCGCGGTGCTCGGCGCGATGCTCGAGCTCGGCGACGAATCCATCGCCCGCCACGCCCAGCTGGGCGAGACGGTGGTCCGGCTGGACATCTCCCGGGTGCTGGTCGTCGGCGAGGAGGCCTATCCGCTCTACCGCTCCGCGATCGCGGAGGGGAGCTGGGGCGCGGAGGTGCGCTGGGCGGCCACCGCCGACGAGGCCGAGGAGCTGCTCGCCGACGAGCTGCGCACCGGCGACGTCGTGTTGTTCAAATCGTCCCACGGCGCAGGACTTAGACTGCTCGGAGATCGCGTCGCCGGCCGGCCCGGCGACGCCCTCGACGGCAGCGGGAAGGCAGGTACCACGTGGTAGGAGTAGTGATCGGCTCCGTGCTGGGGCTGGTGCTGACGCTTCTCGGCACGCCGCTGTTCATCCGTCTGCTGGTCAGGCGCGGCTATGGACAGTTCATTCGGGACGACGGCCCGACCTCGCACCATGTCAAGCGCGGCACCCCCACCATGGGCGGGGCGGTGATCCTGCTGGCGGTGGTCGTGGCGTACTTCGCCACCCATCTGCTGCTGACGCTCACCCGCGACGCCGCCGGCCCTTCGGTCTCGGGGCTGCTGCTCCTGCTGCTGACCGTCGGCATGGGCGCAGTGGGCTTCGCGGACGACTTCAGCAAGATCAGCCGGAAGCAGTCGCTGGGGCTGACCCCCTGGGCGAAGATCCTCGGGCAGGGCGTCGTCGGCGTGCTCTTCGCCGTGCTGGCGCTGAACTTCCCCGACGCCCACGGGCGCACCCCCGGGTCGACGGCGATCTCCTTCGTCCGTGACACGCCGCTGGACCTGGCCTTCGCCGGGCCGGTGATCGGCGGGATCCTGTTCGTCCTCTGGGCGAACCTGATCACCACGGCGACGACGAACGGGGTGAACCTCACCGACGGACTCGACGGCCTGGCCGCGGCGGCGACGGCGATGGTCACCGCCGCCTACACGATCATCTCGATCTGGCAGTACAACCAGCTCTGCGGCGGCCCCGGCGCCGTCGAGGGGGTCTGCTACAGCGTCCGGGACCCGCTGGACCTGGCGATGCTCGCCGGGATCATCACCGGCGCGCTCATCGGCTTCCTGTGGTGGAACACCTCGCCGGCGAAGATCTTCATGGGCGACACCGGCTCGCTGGCCCTCGGCGGCGCGCTGGCGGCCTTCGCGATCCTGACCAGCACGGAGCTGCTCTTCGTGATCCTCGGCGGGCTCTTCGTGCTGATCTCGCTCTCGGTCATCGTCCAGGTCGGCTTCTTCAAGATCTCCGGCGGCCGGCGCATCTTCCTGATGGCACCGCTGCAGCATCATTTCGAGCTCAAGGGCTGGGACGAGGTCACCGTGGTGGTGCGCTTCTGGATCATCGGCGCCGTCGCCGTCGGCCTGGGGCTCGCAGTCTTCTACGGCGAATGGGTGGTCTTCCAATGACGGATCGGTCCGACTCCGCGCAGGGCCCGCGGGACCCGCAGGACGGCGCCTCCGGGGGCGCGAACGACGGCACGATCGAGGGCGCGAGCGACGAGGGCCTCGTCACCGCCGACGACGGCGACGCCGGTGCGGAGTACGCGGGCCGCCTCGACGTCGCCCGCACCGAGCCCGAGCGCGAGCCGCAGGTGCTGCCGGCGCTGCGCGGCTGGGACGCGCCGTGGAGCGAGCTCTCCGTGGCCGTGGCCGGCCTCGGGCTCTCCGGCTTCGCCGCCGCCGACACGCTCGCCGAGCTGGGCGCGCGCGTGGTCGTCGTCGACTCCGGGACCGGGGATCGGCAGCGGCGCAGCGCCGAGACGCTCGGACTGGTCGGCGTGGACGACGTCCGGCTGGGCGCCGAGCACGCCGAGACGCTGCCGCTGGTCGACGGCGCGGCCCCCGACGTGCTGGTCACCTCGCCGGGCTGGCGCCCCGACTCGACGCTGATCGTCCAGGCCGCCGCGCACGGCGTGCCGGTCTGGTCGGAGGTCGAGCTGGCCTGGCGGCTGGGTCCGCGGCCCGGGGCGAAGGATCCCGACTGGCTGGTGCTCACCGGCACCAACGGCAAGACCACCACGGTGCGGCTGCTGGAGTCGATGCTCGTCGCCGCCGACCTCCGGGCGGTGGCCTGCGGCAACGTGGGCATGCCGGTGCTCGACGCGATCCGCGACCCGGAGGGCTACGACGCGCTGGCCGTGGAGCTCTCCAGCTTCCAGCTGCACTACACCGAGCTGCTCGACCCGGTCGCCTCGGCGGTGCTGAACGTCGCCGAGGATCACGTCGACTGGCACGGCAGCTTCGCCGCCTACTGCGCGGACAAGGCCCGCATCTTCGAGAACACCCGGGTCGCCTGCGTCTACAACGCCGACTCTCCGCTCACCGAGCGGATGGTCGTCGAGGCCGAGGTGCAGGAGGGCTGCCGGGCGATCGGCTTCACCACCGATGCGCCGGGCCCGTCGATGGTCGGCGTCGTCGACGACGTCCTGGCCGACCGTGCGTATCTGGTCGCACGCCGGAGCCGGGCCCTGGAGCTCGGGCTGCTCTCCGACTTCGGGCCTGCGGCCCCGCAGCATCTGGTGGCCGACGCGCTGGCCGCCGCGGCGCTGGCCCGCGCGGCCGGCGTCGCCCCGGAGGCGGTGCAGGCGGGCATCCGCACCCACGAGCCCGGCGAGCACCGTATCCAGCCGGTCGCCCAGTCGGGCGACGTGTTCTGGGTCAACGACACCAAGGCGACCAACCCGCACGCCGCGAAGGCCTCGCTCACCAGCTTCTCCGACGTCGTCTGGATCGCCGGCGGCCTGCCCAAGGGCGTCGACTACGACGAGCTCGTCGCCGCCGCCGCGCCCCGGCTGCGCCACGTGGTGCTGCTGGGCACCGACTCCTCCCAGCTGAGATCCAGCCTTCGACGACACGCGCCGGGCGTCTCGGTGGTCGGCGGAGGCGTGCGAGATGATGACGACGACGGGCGGCCGGACCGCTCGACGGCTCCGCTGGAGCGTCGTCTCGCCGACGTCGACGGCCGGGAGGCCATGCGGGCCGCCGTCGAGGAGGCCTCCCGCGTCGCCGAACCGGGGCAGACGGTCCTGATGGCCCCCGCGGCCGCCTCGATGGACCAGTTCACGTCCTATGCGACCCGCGGCGAGGCGTTCATCGAGGCCGTGGCGGAGCTGATGGACCGGCTGGGCCATCGGCGGCCCGCGGACGCCGGGACGACGGACCCGGGCACCACGCCCGAGGCCTGACGCCGGCGGACCCGGCGTCGGTGAAGCGACGCCGGTGAAGCGACGCCCGGGCGCCGCGCGGGCGCCGCCCGGGACCCGGAGGCGGCCCGCCGCGGACTCCGCCCGGAGGCGGAGCCGGAGATGCTCGAGCAGGAGGACGGAATGGACCGACGGCGACCCCGCGTGCCGTCCTCGTCGCGCCCGCGCGCGGCGGAGGGGCCGGAGGAGGCGCACGGCGACTCCTCGACCCGCGCGGATCCCGACGCCACGATCGGCGACGTCGCCTCTCCGAACGCCGCTGACGCCGCTGACGCCGCGGCCCGGGAGCCGGGCGAGGAGGGCGCTGAGGGCGTCACCGAGGAGATCGCCGCCGACCGGCGGCGCAGCCTCCGACCGGTCGCGGACGCGGAGGACGCCGCGGAGACCACCGCCGGCGCGGACGGCGCCGCCGGCGAGGCGGCCGGGGCCGCCGGGGACACTGAGGACGTCGGGGACCGGCCCGCGACGTCGGGGCCCGCCTGGCGGGAGCAGCGCCGTCGGCGCCGGCGCGAGCGGGTCCTCGGCTTCTGGCGCTTCGTGGAGGTCGGCAACACGCACAGCACCTTCTGGATGCTGCTGGGGTCGTCCCTGGCGCTGACCGCCGTCGGACTGATCATGGTGCTCTCCTCCTCGGCGGTGGAGACGCTCGGCAGCTCCGGCGGGGCCTACGGCCTCTTCCTCCGCCAGGCGACCTGGGCCGGTGTCGGCCTCGTGGGCCTGTTCGCGGCCATGCTGGCCCCCCGCGGCTGGCTCGACCGACTGGCCTGGCCGGCGCTGCTGCTCGCCCTGGTGCTGCTGGCCCTGGTGCTGACCCCGCTGGGCTACGGCGTCAACGGCAACCGCAACTGGCTGCGGCTGGGGCCGATCACCGGTCAGCCGGCCGAGCTGGCCAAGCTGGCGATGGCGGTCTGGTCCGGCTCGGTGCTGGCCCGCAAGGGCGATCTCGTCCGGCACGTCCAGCACGCGCTGGTGCCGGTGGTGCTGCCCGGCGGCCTCCTGGTGCTGGCGCTGGTCATGGCCGGCAAGGACCTCGGCACGGCGCTGGTCTTCGGCGCGCTCATCGCCGCAGTGCTGTTCACCGCGGGCACCCGGATGCGCTGGTTCGTCATCTCCGGGGCGCTGGGCATCAGCGCGGCGGTGGGGCTGACGCTGGTCAGCGTCACCCGCATGCAGCGCGTGCAGGTGTGGCTGGGCATGGAGGGCGCCTGCGAGGGCGTCCGGGACCCCTGCTTCCAGCCGATGCACGGCATCTACGCGCTGGCCTCCGGCGGCTGGTGGGGCGTCGGCCTCGGCCAGTCCCGGCAGAAGTGGAACTATCTGCCGGAGGCGGAGAACGACTTCATCTTCACCATCCTCGGCGAGGAGCTGGGCCTGCTCGGCGCGCTGACGGTGCTGGCGCTCTTCGCGATGCTCGTGCTGGGGATGTTCCGCGTCGCGTCGCGGTCCCGCTCGCCCTTCGTACGGATCACCACCATCGGGATCATGGCCTGGATCATCGGCCAGACCGTCATCAACCTGGCGATGGTCACCGGGCTGCTGCCGGTCATCGGCATCCCCCTGCCGTTCATCTCCTACGGGGGCTCGGCGCTGACGGCGACGCTGCTGGCCGTCGGCGTGGTGCTGAACTTCGCCCGCGAGCAGCGCCGTGAAGTGCGCCTGGAGGAGGCGGCCCCCGCCGACGATCCGGGGCGCGCCGGCGCACGCGGCGGCGCGGCCGAGGGCCCGGACGCCCGTTCCGGCCGCCGAGACTCTACAGTGGAACCCGCCCCCGGAACGCGGCGCGGCGCGAGCAGCGGGAGCACGAGCCGGACTCCGCGCATCACCACGGACCCGACGACCAGGAAGCAGGACCCCACAGCATGAGCAGCCAGGGATCGGCCTCGCCGACGCCGCACGGTGCCCCGGAGGAGGCCCCGGGCGTCTCAGTGGTGCTCGCCGGCGGCGGCACCGCCGGGCACGTCAGCCCGATGATCGCGATCGCCCGCGCCGTCGAGCGCCTGATGCCGCAGGCTCAGGTGAGCATGATCGGCACCGAGGTCGGCCTGGAGACGCGCCTGGTGCCGGAGGCCGGCTATGCGCTGGACACGGTGGAGAAGGTGCCCATGCCGCGCCGGCCCTCCCGGGACCTGCTCAGCGTGCCCGCGCGGCTGCGGCGTGCGGTGGCCGCGGCCGCCGAGATCCTGCGCCGCCGCGAGGCCGACGTGGTCGTCGGCGTCGGCGGCTATGTCTGCACTCCGGTCTATCTGGCCGCGCGCCGGCTGGGCGTGCCGGTGGTCGTCCACGAGGCCAACGCCCGGCCCGGCCTGGCGAACCGGCTCGGCGCCCGCTTCGCCGCCCATGTCGGCACCGCCTTCGAGGGCACGCCGCTGAAGCGGGCCGCCTGGGTGGGCATGCCGATGTCCCGGGAGATCTCGCAGCTCGACCGCGAGGCCGAGCGGGCCTCCGCCCGCGAGCGGCTGGGCCTGGACCCCGAGCGGACCACGCTGGTCGTCACCGGCGGCTCCTCCGGGGCGCTCTCGCTGAACAGCGCCGTGGCCTCGGCGGTGGACGATCTGCTGGCCGGCGGCGCCCAGGTGCTGCACCTCACCGGACGGGACAAGGTCGTCACCGCCGCCGACGCCGGCTCGAGCGACGGCGCTGGCGACGGCGCGGGCGACGCCGAGGCGCCGCTGAGCCGCCCCGGATACCACCAGCGCGAGTACCTGGACGGCATGGAGCTGGCCTATGCGGCCGCGGACCTGATCATCGCCCGCTCCGGCGCCGCCACCGTCTGCGAGGTCGCGGCGGTGACGCTGCCGGCGGTCTTCGTGCCGCTGCCGGTGGGCAACGGCGAGCAGGAGCTCAACGCCCGCGAGCTCGTCGACGCCGGCGGCGCGCTGCTGGTCAAGGACGAGCACTTCACCCGCGCCTGGATCCGGCGCAATGTGGTCCCGCTGCTCGAGGACCCGCAGATGCTGCTGACCATGCGGGACCACGCCGCCGAGCGCGGCATCGCCGACGCCGACGAGCGGGTGGCCGCCGCGGCGCTGACCGCCGCCGGCGTGCCCGGGGACCGACTGCCGGCCGACGAGGGCCGGTGAGAGCGGCTCCGTGCGCGGAGCCCCGCGAGAGAGGACGCTGCCATGACTGAAGCCGCCGCCGCGCCGCAGCGCACGGAGGATCTGGGCCGGGTGCATCTGCTGGGACTCGCCGGCGTCGGCGTCTCGGGCGTCGCGCGGCTGCTGCAGGCCGACGACGTGCCGATCTCGGGCACCGACGGCAAGGAGCTGCCGGTCCTCGACGAGTTCCGCGCCGCCGGTGTGCCCGTCCGGGTGGGCTACCGCGCCGAGAACCTCGACTCGGTGGAGGAGGAGGCCGGGGCGCCGATCAGCACCGTCATCGCCTCCTCGATCGCCGCCGAGGGCAATCCCGAGCACGACGAGGCGCGCCGCCGCGGGCTGCCGATCCTGCACCGTTCGCAGGGGCTGGCGGCGGTGATGGCCGGTCGCCGCGGCATCGCCGTGGCCGGCACGCACGGCAAGACCACGACCTCCTCGATGGCCACCGTCCTGCTGGAGCGCGCCGGCCTGTCGCCGAGCTTCGCCGTCGGAGCGACCGTCGCCGGCCTCGGGGTCAACGCCGCCGCCGGGGAGGGGGAGTGGTTCGTCGCCGAGGCCGACGAGTCCGACGGCTCGCTGCTGAACTACCGCCCCGAGACGGCGGTGATCACCAATGTCGAGGCCGACCATCTGGACCACCACGGCACGGCCGAGGCCGTCCACCGGATCTTCGTGGAGTTCACCCGGCGCATCGCCGACGGCGGTCTGCTGGTGCTCTGCCTGGACGACCCGGGAGCCGTGGCGCTGCTCGAGGACGTCGCCGCCGAGCTCGCCGCCCGCGACGTCGAGGTGCTGACCTACGGGTTCTCCGCCGACGCTCGGCTGCGGCTGCACGAGCACCGGGACGCCCCCGCCGGGACGCTCGGCCAGCAGGTGCTGCTCAGCGGGCCTCCGGCCGCGGATCCGGAGCGCCCCGGCGAGGATCCCGGAGACGACGAGGAGGCGCTGCTGCGGCTGACGGTGCCCGGTCGGCACAACGCCCTCAACGCCGCGGCCGCCGCCGCCGTCGGGCTGCGGGCCGGGGTGTCGCTGGCCGGGGCCGCGGAGGCGCTGGGCCACTTCCAGGGCGCCTCGCGGCGCTTCGACTTCCGCGGCGAGGTCGACGGGGTCGCCGTCTACGACGACTACGCCCACCATCCGACCGAGGTGGCCGCAGTGCTCGCCGCCGCGCGCGCCGCGGCGGGGGAGGAGCACGCGGTCCACGTGGTCTTCCAGCCGCATCTGTACAGCCGCACCCAGCTCTTCGCCGCCGAGTTCGCCGAGGCGCTGGCCGCCGCCGACACCGTCGCGCTGCTGGAGGTCTACCCGGCCCGCGAGGAGCCGATCGCCGGGGTGACCTCGGAGCTGATCGCCGAGCCGCTCTTCGCCCGGCCGACGCCGCCGTCGGGCGGGGTCCGCTCCCGCGAGGACGCCGTCGCGGCGACGGTCGCCGCGGCCGCGGCCGGGGACCTGGTGCTGACGCTGGGCGCCGGTGACGTGACCGCCCTGGGCGCGGACCTGGTCGAAGCGCTGGAGCGTCGCAGCCGATGAGTCCGCGACCGCCGCGCAGGCCGCGCAGCACCGGCCCGCCGCGCGGGGGCCGGAGCGCCGAGGAGGACGCCCCGCGCCGCCCGGCCGCGGAGGCGCCCGATCCCGCGTCCGACCGCGACGTCGAGGGGCCCGCCGCTGCGCCGGTCGAGGAGGCCGGCGGTGCGGAGCCCGCGCCCTCCGACGACACCGCGCCCTCCGACGACACCGCGCCCGCCGAGGACGCCGCGCCCTCCGACGCCGCCGACACTGTGGTCCCGCTGACCCGCGACGTCCCGCACGTCGCCGGTCCTCGTGCGGGCTCCGGAGCGACGGGGCAGAGGCGCTCCGGCGCGCCGCGGACGGGCCCTGAGGCGGGCGACGACGCCGAGCACTCCGGACCGGACGCCGAGGAGGAGTCCGAGCAGCGCCCTGAGGCGGCCGCCGATCTGCTGGCCTTCCCGGAGCCGGAGGTCGTCGTCCATCGACGGCGTCGACGGCGCGGGGTGCTGCTGGTCCTCGCCGGGCTGGCGGTGCTGCTCGTCGTCGTGCTGGTGCTGGTCTTCTCGCCGCTGCTGACGGTGCGGCAGGTGCAGGTCGAGGGCAACGACCTGCTCACCGACGCCCGGGCCGAGGAGCTGCTGGAGCCGGCCCTGGGGCGACCGATGCCCCAGGTCGGCGACGGCCGGGTGGAGGAGCTGCTGGACGAGGAGTCGGTCGTCGCCGACGTCGTCGTCCAGGGCGAGCTGCCCGACACCCTCCGGGTCGAGGTCACCGAGCACCCGCCGGTGGCCCGGGTCCATCGCGACGGACAGGTGGAGTACTTCACCGCCGAGGGCGAGGTCATCCGCAGCTGGCCGGAGGACGAGGCGCCGGCGGAGGACGCCTACGCGACCCCGGAGATCTCCAGCGACGCCGCACTCGATCACCGGGCGGTCTTCGAGGCCATCGTCGGGGTCCTGGGCGAGCTGCCGAGTGCGGCGCGGAAGAGCATGCAGTCGGCCACCGCCGAATCGGTCGACTCGGTGCGGCTGCGGCTGGACGACGGGCGCACCGTCGTCTGGGGCGGCGAGGACCGCGGAGCGCAGAAGGCCACTGTGCTGGCCGCGCTGCTGAAGTCCGACGCCGAGGAGTTCACCGAGGTCGACACGATCGACATCTCCGACCCCGAGGCCCCGGTGACCCGATGAGCATGCCGTGGGCCGCCCCGTGGTCGCTCCACCGCCTCGGGAGTCCTCGCGGGGGCTCTCCGGAGTCCGTCCGGAACCGGCACGCCGCCGCCCCGGAGCCTGCCGGGAGCGCGATCGGCAGGGGACTCGCCCCGCCGGCTGGAGGCCGCGGTCGGCCCGCGCCGGTATCCTGGTCGGAGACGAGGAACCTTCGACCCAGGTCGAACCTTCGCGGGAGACCTAAGGTTCAAGTGCAACTTCAACGTTGCCGAGGGTCTGTGACCACCACAAGAATGTCATGCAGTACGGAGGCTCCCGTCGTGGAGGGCGAGCCGCTGCGACGTCGGAGAGCATCCCGGGTCGGTCCGGTGTGACCGCGAACCATCCCGGCCCGGCCGGATGCCGACGACGGGTCAGCTGGAGCAGCCGCCCCCGTGGAGGGGGCGGAGGCTCCGCCGATTGGCAGTGAGGAGTCGCGCCGCGGTCGCCCGACGGCGGGAGCCTCCGTACTTTTCGACGTGAGAGACGAGCAAGGGACACACAACGTGGCAACACCGAACAACTACCTGGCCGTGATCAAGGTCGTCGGCATCGGTGGCGGCGGCGTGAACGCCGTCAACCGCATGATCGAGGTCGGTCTGCGTGGCGTGGAGTTCATCGCCATCAACACCGATGCTCAGGCCCTCCTGATGAGCGACGCCGACGTCAAGCTCGACGTCGGCCGTGAACTGACCCGCGGGCTCGGCGCCGGCGCCAACCCCCAGGTCGGCCGGGAGGCCGCCGAGGACCATGCCGAGGAGATCGAGGAGGTCATCCGCGGCGCGGACATGGTCTTCGTCACGGCCGGCGAGGGCGGTGGCACCGGAACCGGCGGCGCGCCCGTGGTGGCGCGGATCGCCCGCTCGCTCGGCGCGCTGACCATCGGCGTGGTGACCCGTCCCTTCACCTTCGAGGGCCGCCGCCGCGCGACCTCCGCCGAGGACGGCATCGAGGCGCTGCGCGACGAGGTCGACACTCTCATCGTCATCCCCAACGACCGGCTGCTGTCCATCTCGGACAAGAACGTCTCCGTGCTCGACGCGTTCCGCTCGGCCGACCAGGTGCTGCTCTCCGGTGTCCAGGGCATCACCGACCTGATCACCACGCCGGGCCTGATCAACCTGGACTTCGCCGACGTGAAGTCGGTGATGCAGGGTGCCGGCTCGGCGCTGATGGGCATCGGGTCGGCGAACGGCGAGGACCGGGCGGTCAAGGCCGCCGAGCTGGCCATCGCCTCGCCGCTGCTCGAGGCCTCGATCGACGGCGCCCACGGCGTGCTGCTGTCCATCCAGGGCGGCTCGGACCTCGGCCTCTTCGAGATCAACGAGGCCGCCCGGCTGGTGCAGGAGGTCGCCCACCCGGAGGCCAACATCATCTTCGGCGCGGTCATCGACGACGCGCTGGGCGACGAGGCGCGCGTGACGGTGATCGCCGCCGGGTTCGACCAGGTCGACGCGACGTCGCAGCCGATGGCGCAGAACGCCGGTCAGCAGCTGCCTGGCTCGGGGGCGGGCCAGGGCTCGCCGTCGGCGCCGACCCAGCAGCCTCCGCGCCAGCAGCCGCCGCGCCAGCCGGCCGGCGGCCAGCAGTCCGGCCAGCGGTCGGGCGCGCAGCAGAGCGTGCCGGGCACGGTCCCGGTCCAGTCCGCCGCCCCGCAGCAGGTGCCGGGCACTGTGCCGATCCAGCAGTCCGGCGAGGCGGCCCCGGCGGCCGGTTCGGCCGAGGAGCAGGACACCGCGCCGCAGCAGCGGCAGGTCCGGCAGGAGCAGCAGGACATCCCGGACATCGTCGAGTCCGACTACTCCGGCGGGCGCAACGACGATCTGGACGTGCCGGACTTCCTCAAGTGACCGGAGAGCTCCGGACCGCGGCCGAGGGGCCGCGACGGACGCGGACCGCATGATCACGCGTCCGACGGGCGACGCGGACGCCGGCTTCTGGTGGCAGGGTGCCGCCGGGGCCGGCGTCCGCGTCGCCTTCACGTCGTCGGCGGCGGGGAACCTGGCGCTGCACGTCGGGGACGCCGCGGCGCAGGACGACGACGGCCCGGCGCGTCGTGAGGTGCTCGCCCGGCGTCGTGCGCTGGAGCGCCGACTCGGCGTCGCCGCCGGCCGGCTGCGCTTCCTCGAGCAGATCCACTCCGCAGAGGTCCGCGACGTCGACGGGCCGGAGACCGCGGACGCGGCGGCGCCCGTGGGCGACGCGTGGGTCTCGCCGGACGGCTCCGATCCGCTGGCGATCATGGTCGCCGACTGTCTGCCGGTGCTGCTGGTGGGTGCGCGGGGCGACGGCGGCGCGGTCACCGGCGCCGCCCACGCGGGCCGTCCGGGTCTGCTCGCCGGCGTGCTGGAGCGGACGGTGGAGCGGATGCGCGACCACGGCGCCGAGCAGCTGCGCGCCTGGATCGGCCCCGGCGCCTGCGGCCGCTGCTACGAGGTCCCCGAGGCCATGCACGCCGAGCTGACGGCCGGGCGGCCGGCGCTGTCCTCGCGCACTCGGGCCGGCACGCCCGGTCTGGATCTGCGGGCCGAGGCGCAGGCGGTGCTGGCCGGCCGCGACGTCTCGACGGCCGAGCTGTCCGGCTGCACGATCGAGGATCGCACGCTCTTCTCCCATCGGCGGGAGCCGGGCCGCGGTCGCTTCGTCGGCGTCGTCTGGCGTCCGGAGGGCGAGGACCCGCGGAGCGGCGGCGGGGCCCGGGGCGGCGACGCCGGCGCCCCGCGATAGAGTGGGGCCGATGGACACCACCCTGTTCGACGACGCCCGTCTGCGCCGCGCCCGCGACGAGGACGCCGATCCGCGGACCCGGGAGATCGCCGCCGGGCTGCTCGCAGTCCGGGAGCGGATCGCCGCGGCGGCCGCCGCCTGCGGCCGGATCGACCTTCCCGCGCTGATCGTGGTCACCAAGACCTTCCCCGCCGAGGACGTCGTGCGGCTGCACAACCTGGGCGTGCGCGAGGTGGGGGAGAACAAGCACCAGGAGGCCGCGGCCAAGGCCGCCGCCGTGGAGCAGGAGCTCGCCCGGCGCGCCGGCCGGGACCCGCAGGAGGCGGCGGCGGACGGCTCGTCGATGCGCTGGCACTTCGTGGGACAGCTGCAGTCGAACAAGGCGCGCTCGGCGGCCCACTACGCCGCCGCGGTGCACTCGCTCGACCGCGGCTCGCTGCTGACGGCTCTGGCCCGCGCCGCCGGCGACCGGCGTCAGCCGCTCGACTGCCTGGTCCAGGTGGACCTGCGCCGCGAGATCCCCGCCGACTCCCGCGGCGGCGCCGCCCCGGAGGCGGTGGCCGGCCTCGCCGACCGCCTGGCCGCCTCCGAGGGGCTGCGCCTCGGCGGGCTGATGGCCGTGGCCCCGCTGGACGAGGAGCCCGCCGCGGCGTTCGCCCGGCTGGCCGAGATCTCCCGGCGGCTGCGCGAGGACCACCCGGAGGCGCGGATGATCTCGGCGGGGATGAGCACCGACCTGGAGGCCGCCGTCGCCGCGGGCGCGACACACCTGCGCGTCGGACGCGATGTCCTCGGGAAGCGCGGAACGGGCCGGTAGTCTCGGGTCCGCGCAGAGACATCGTCCGGGACCGTGACCAGGCCCGAGACAGATTCCAGACACGCCCCGAACCTCAGCGCAGGTTCAGTTCTTCCCTCAGGAGAGACTTCATGGCCGGAGCATTCAAGAAGACCATGATCTACCTCGGTCTGGCCGACGGCGAGGAGTACGACGAGGACTTCGGCGCGCAGCAGGGCGCCGGAGCCCCGGCCGCGAGCCGCGACGCCGCCGCGGCGAGCTCCTCCCGGCCGGCGGCGGAGTCGCCGCGCGTCGCCGGCGAGCGGAGCGCCGCCCGGCCGACGGCGGAGCCCCCGGCGACCTCCGCGGTCCGTGCGGGCTCCTCCGGCGACGGCTCGGAGGTCGTCGAGCTGGGGGCCGCCGGGCAGTCCTCGGCGCGCGGCTCCGCGTCCGCCGGCGAGCACAACAGCTCGTCGCTGGCCGTCGACCCGGAGTACCGGGCGCCGGTGACCCCGATCAAGCGTGCCCCCTCCTCCCGCGACGAGAGTTCCTCCATGCGCCGTATCACCACAGTCCACCCGCGCTCCTACAACGATGCTAAGGTCATCGGTGAGTCCTTCCGCGACGACGTCCCGGTGATCATGAACGTCACCGAGATGGGGGAGGCCGAGGCGAAGCGTCTCGTCGACTTCTCCGCGGGGCTGGTCTTCGGCCTGGGCGGGTCGATCGAGCGTGTGACGAACAAGGTCTTCCTGCTGACCCCGAAGAACGTCGAAGTCGTCGCCGACGAGCGCGGCGCCGTGGAGCCGGACTCCTCGGCCCAGTTCTTCAACCAGAGCTGATCCGCCGCGGCGCGACGTCGTCGCGCCGGCTCGTCCGATCCGACCGCACCCTCCGGAGGAACCTGTCCCGCCGTGGATCTCATCGCCGCCCCGATCTACCTGCTGCTGACCGTGTACCAGCTGGCCCTGGTGGTCCGGATCATCTTCGACATCACCCAGCAGTACGCTCGCCAGTGGCGCCCGAAGGGAGCGGCGCTGGCGCTGGCGATGGGCGTCTACGCGCTCACCGACCCGCCCATCCGCTGGGTGCAGTCCAAGGTGCCGCCGCTGAACCTCGGCGGGATCTCCTTGGACATGGGCTTCATCATCGTCTTCCTCGTCGTGGTCATCGCCAAGGTCATCGTCCAGGCGATCGGCTGACCGGCTCGGCGCGCCGGCGAGGGAGCCGTCGGCGCGGCCCGCGCCCCGTCGACGAGGGTGTGACCTGTTCGTGAAGGCCGAGGTCCCGGTTCCGGTCGTCGTGGTCGGCACCACCGGGGTATCGTATCCGGTGACCACTGGACGATCTTCGGAGGCGGCCCGCCCCCGGCTCCGTCTCGCCGACAGCTTCTCGATGAGGTGACACCGCATGGCTCTGACTCCCGATGAACTCCTGAACAAGGAGTTCCCGGAGACCAAGTTCCGCCCCGGCTACGACAAAGACGAGGTCGACGACTTCCTCGACGAGGTCGTCGTCGAATGGCGGCGGCTGGTCCAGGAGAACGAGGACCTCAAGGCCCAGGTCTCGACGCTCGAGGAGCAGCTGGAGGAGAACCCCGCCGACCTCGAGCCCGACGACCTCGAGGATGCCGGGCTCTCCGGCTACGCGGGCACCGACGCCGAGGTCACCGGGACCTTCGACTCGGTCGCGACCGAGGGGCCGGCCGACGACGGCGCCGTGCCCTCCGGCTCCGGCGTGACGGCCTATCCGGAGTACGAGCCGGGCCATCGCCCGGCCCAGACCCGCCGCGAGGCCGCCGCGCAGCCGGCCGAGGGATCGCCGAGCGGGTCGAGCGCCGCGGGCTCGGACGACGCGGCGGCCGGAGAGGTCGCGAGCACCGCCACCGGCGTGCTGGCCATGGCCCAGAAGCTGCACGACCAGTACGTCAGCGAGGGCGAGGAGACCCGGGCGCAGTACATCGCCGAGGGCGAGCGGACCCGCGCGCAGTACATCGCCGAGGGCGAGAAGACCCGCGAGGAGTACGTCTCCGAGGGGGAGAAGACCCGGGCCGAGCACATCGCCGAAGGCGAGCGGAAGCGCACGGAGATCGTCACCGAGGCCGAGACGCGGGCGGAGAACATGATCGAGGAGGCCGAGCTGACCTCCTCGCGCACGCTCTCGGCGCTGGAGCGGAAGAAGACCGACCTCGAGACCAAGGTCAGCGAGCTGACGAGCTTCGAGCGCGACTACCGCACCAGGCTCAAGGACTACATCGAGGGGCAGCTGGCGCAGCTCACCAGCCGCGGCTCCATCGAGAAGGAAGCCGGCGGCGCCGAGGTCTGAGCCGCCGAGCCGGCGTCCGGGAGGACCGATCTCCCGGACGCCGTCGTGTCATCCCGGACGTCCATGGGACGTCCCGCGCCGCGGGACGGCGCAGAACAGCAGAGGAGAGCAGGACGCCTGTGAGCGAGACGCGCCCGTCGCCGAGCCCCGCACGCCGCACGGCGCTCCTGGTCGCGGCGGCGGTCGCCGTCGTCGCCTGGGGACTGGACCAGCTGACCAAGTGGTGGGTCGTCTCCACGCTGAGCCTCGGCGAGGAGATCGCGGTGCTGGACCCGGTGCTCTCCTGGCGCTTCCATCTCAACCCGGGAGCGGCGTTCTCGCTGGGCACCGACCACACCTGGCTGTTCACCCTGATCATGGTGGTCGTGCTGACCGTGGTCGTCGTCAACTCCCGCCGGCTCGGCGGCTCCTGGCTCTGGACGCTCGGGCTGGGCGGCCTCGCCGGGGGCATCGCCGGCAACCTGACCGACCGGCTGTTCCGTCCGCCCTCCTTCGGCGAGGGCGAGGTCGTCGACTTCATCGCCGTGCCGCACTTCGCGATCTTCAACATCGCCGACTCGTTCATCGTCTGCTCGATGATCGGCATCTGCGCGATGCTGGTCTTCGGACTGGAGATGGACGGCCGTCGCACCCGCGACGACGAGGAGGACTGAGTCCCACGAACCCCGAGCCGCAGAATCCCGAGCCGCAGCATGAGCCGGAGCAGGACCCCGGGACGCCGAGGCCCGAGCCCGAGCGACTGACGGTCCCCGAGACGCTCGACGGGCGGCGCGCCGACCAGGTGATCGCCTCCTGCTGCGGGATGTCCCGCACCGAGGCCGCCGAGCATCTGGCCGCCGGCGCCGTCGTCCATGCCGCCGGCCGGGCGGCCGGACGCGCGGTGAAGAAGTCCGAGAAGCTGGCCGCCGGGACGGAGCTCGACATCGACCCGCCGGCGGCCGACGATCCGCTCGAGGTGAGAGTCGAACCCGTGGAGAATCTGCGCATCCTGCATCAGGACGAGGACCTCGTCGTCGTCGACAAGCCCGTCGGCGTCGCCGCCCACCCGTCGCCCGGCTGGACCGGCCCGACGGTGATCGGCGGACTGCTCGCCGCCGGCGTGCCGATCTCGACCTCCGGATCTCAGGAGCGCCGCGGCATCGTCCACCGGCTCGACGTCGGCACCTCCGGGGTGATGGTGGTGGCGAAGAACGAGCAGGCCTACAGCGTGCTCAAGGACGCCTTCCGGCGGCGCACGCCCACGAAGATCTACCAGGCCCTGGTCCAGGGGCTCCCGGACCCGGTCGACGGGACCATCGACGCGCCCATCGGCCGCCATCCCGGCCATGAGTGGCGCTTCGCCGTCGTCGAGGACGGCCGCGCCTCGCGCACCCACTACACGCTGCTGGAGGCCTACGGCCGGGCGAGCCTGATGCAGGTCCAGCTGGAGACCGGCCGCACCCATCAGATCCGCGTGCACTTCTCCGCCCTCGGCCACCCCTGCGCCGGAGACCTGACCTACGGCGCCGATCCGGGGCTGGCGGCCGAGCTGGGACTGACCCGCCAGTGGCTGCACGCCGCCGAGCTCGGGCTGACCCATCCGCGCACCGGCGAGCCGGTGACCTTCACCTCCGCGCGCCCCGACGATCTGGCCACCGCGCTGTCGATCCTGGAGAATGGGTGACCATGGCCTCGACTGCAGACTTCGTCCACCTGCACAACCACACCGAGTACTCGATGCTCGACGGAGCGGCGAAGATCGGCGAGCTCTTCGAGGAGACGCGCCGGCTCGGGATGTCCTCGGTGGCCACCACCGACCACGGGTTCCTCTTCGGCGCCTACGACTTCTGGAAGACCGCCCAGAAGCACCAGGTGAAGCCCATCGTGGGGCTGGAGGCCTACCTCAGCCCGGGCACCCATCGCTCGGACCGCCGGCGCGTGAAGTGGGGCGAGGGCATCAAGGGGGAGAAGGACGTCGCCGGCGGCGGCGCCTACACCCACATGACCATGTGGGCGGAGAACACCGCCGGGATGCACAACCTCTTCCGGATGGGTTCGCTGGCCTCCATCGAGGGCTTCTTCTACAAGCCGCGCATGGACCGCGAGCTGCTCCAGGACTACGCCGACGGGATCATCGCCACCACCGGCTGCCCCTCCGGCGAGATCCAGACGCGGCTGCACCTGGGCCAGTATCAGGAGGCGAAGAAGGCCGCCGGAGAGTTCCAGGACATCTTCGGCAAGGAGAACTTCTTCTGCGAACTGATGGACCACGGCCTGGACATCGAGCGCCGGGTCAAGAGCGACCTGCTGAAGCTGGCCAAGGAGCTCAACCTGCCGCTGGTCGCCACCAACGACCTGCACTACACGCATAAGCACGACCACAACGCCCACGGCGCGCTGCTGTGCGTGCAGTCCAACTCCACCCTCGACGACCCGAACCGCTTCAAGTTCGACGCCGAGGAGTTCTACCTGAAGTCCCCGGCGGAGATGCGCGAGCTCTTCCGCGACTTCCCGGAGGCCTGCGACAACACGCTGGCGATCGCCGAGCGCTGCCACGTGGAGTTCGACGAGTCGGCCTCCTACATGCCGAACTTCCCGGTGCCCGAGGGCGAGACCGAAGAGTCCTGGTTCATCAAGGAGGTCGAGCGCGGGCTGGCCTACCGCTTCCCGGGCGGCGTGCCCGACGACGTGCGCGAGCAGGCGAAGTACGAGATCGGCATCATCACCCAGATGGGCTTCCCGGGCTACTTCCTGGTCGTCGCCGACTTCATCACCTGGGCCAAGGAGAACGGCATCCGCGTCGGCCCCGGTCGCGGCTCCGGCGCCGGCTCGATGGTCGCCTTCGCCATGCGCATCACCGACCTCAACCCGCTGCAGCACGGGCTGTTCTTCGAGCGCTTCCTCAACCCCGACCGCGTCTCGATGCCCGACTTCGACGTCGACTTCGACGACCGGCGGCGCGCCGAGGTCATCCAGTACGTCGTCAACAAGTACGGCGACGAGCGGGTGGCGATGATCGTCACCTACGGCACGATCAAGTCCAAACAGGCGCTGAAGGACTCCGCCCGGGTGATGGGCGAGCCCTTCTCCACCGGCGAGCGGCTCACCAAGGCCATGCCGCCGGACGCGCAGGGCAAGCCCACGCCGCTGGCCGAGATCTTCGACGAGCAGTCCTCGCGCTACGCCGAGGCGGTCGACATGCGCGAGACGCTGGAGGCCGACCCGCGGCTGAAGGAGATCTTCGACCTCGCCACCGGCATCGAGGGGCTGAAGCGCCAATGGGGCGTGCACGCCGCCGGCGTCATCATGTCCTCGGACCCGCTGCTGGACATCATCCCGCTGATGAAGCGCGAGCAGGACGGCGCGATCATCACGCAGTTCGACTATCCGACCTGCGAGACCCTGGGCCTGATCAAGATGGACTTCCTGGGTCTGCGGAACCTGACGATCATCTCCGACGCGCTGGAGAACGTCCGGCAGAACCGCGGCGTCGAGCTGGACCTGGAGACGCTGCATCTGGAGGACCAGCCCTCCTACGACCTGCTGGCCAAGGGGGACACGCTCGGCGTCTTCCAGCTCGACGGCGGGCCGATGCGCCAGCTGCTGCGCCAGATGCGCCCGGACAACTTCGAGGACATCTCCGCGACCATCGCGCTGTACCGCCCCGGTCCGATGGGCGCGAACTCGCACATCAACTACGCGCTGCGGAAGAACGGCCAGCAGGAGGTCACCCCGATCCACGCGGAGCTCGAGGAGCCGCTGAAGGACATCCTCGACACCACCTACGGGCTGATCGTCTACCAGGAGCAGGTCATGGCGATCGCCCAGCGGGTGGCCGGCTACACGCTGGGCCAGGCGGACATCCTGCGCCGCGCGATGGGCAAGAAGAAGAAGGAGGAGCTGGACAAGCAGTACGTCGGCTTCCACCAGGGCATGCTGGACAACGGCTTCTCCGAGGAGGCCATCCAGGCGCTCTGGGACATCCTGCTGCCCTTCTCCGAGTACGCGTTCAACAAGGCCCACTCGGCCGCCTACGGGCTGGTCGCGTACTGGACCGCCTACCTGAAGGCGAACTACCCGGCCGAGTACATGGCCGCCCTGCTGACGTCGGTGGGGGAGAACCGCGACAAGCTCGCGCTCTACCTCAACGAGTGCCGCCACATGGCCATCACCGTCACCCCGCCGAGCGTGAACGAGTCCACGCAGAACTTCACCCCGGTCGGCGACGACATGATCCGCTTCGGCATGGGTGCTGTGCGCAACGTCGGCTCCAACGTCGTCGCCGGGCTGGTCGAGGCGCGGCAGGAGAAGGGGGCCTTCGAGTCCTTCTCCGACTTCCTGAAGAAGGTGCCGCCGCATGTGTGCGGCAAGCGCGCCGTGGAGTCGATGATCAAGGCCGGCTCCTTCGACGACCTCGGCTACACCCGCCGGGCGCTGGTCTCGGTCCACGAGCAGGCCGTCGAGCAGGCGGTGAAGCAGAAGAAGGACGCCCTGCAGTATGAGACCGACATCTTCGGGGCGATGTCCGGCGGCGAGGACGGACTGGACGACTTCGACGCCGTGGCCGTGCCCGAGATGCCCGAGTGGGACAAGAAGGACCGGCTGGCCTTCGAGCGCGACATGCTCGGCCTCTACGTCTCCGACCACCCGCTGCAGGGGCTGGAGCGGGTGCTGGCCCAGCACGCCGAACGCTCGATCACCTCGCTGCTCGGCGAGGACGGTCCGCCCGACGGGGCGACGGTGACGATCGCCGGGATGATCACCTCGCTGCAGCGCCGCATCGCGAAGTCCTCGGGCAACCCCTATGCGCGGGTGGAGGTCGAGGACCTCGGCGGCACCGTCGAGGTGATGTTCTTCGGCAAGGCCTACCAGCCGGTGTCGATGGTCCTCGCCGAGGATCTGGTGGTGGCCATCAAGGGCCGCATCCAGCGGCGCGACGACGGCTCGGTGTCGATGTCGGCCCAGGAGATGATCGTCCCCGAGCTCGACGACGAGACGAGCACCGGGCCGGTGGTGCTCTCGGTGCCCAGCCAGCGGGCCAGCGAGAAGGTCGTCACCCAGCTCGGCGAGATCCTGCGCCGGCACCGCGGCTCCAACGACGTCCACGTGCGGCTGCTCTCCGGGGCGACCATCGAGGTGATGCGGCTGGGGCCCGACTACCAGGTCACGCCGTCGCCGTCGCTCTACGGGGATCTGAAAGTGCTGCTCGGGCCGAGCTGCCTCGAGTCCTGATCCGCCTGTCGGCCTGGCGCCCCCACAACATCTTGTGTGTATGGACTTGATGGCCACCACATCTAGTGCGTAGACTCGTGCCATCCGGTGATGTGCGCCGGATCAGCGTCCGACGGGCCGCGAGCGGACCGCAGGAGAGGAGAGCGCCGCGATGTACTGTCCGTACTGTCGCCACGACGCGTCCCGCGTGGTCGATTCGCGCATGCTCGACGACGGCTCCGGCATCCGGCGTCGGCGGCAGTGCCCGCAGTGCTCGAAGCGCTTCACCACGATGGAGACCACGTCGTTGAACGTGATCAAGCGCTCCGGAGCCGCCGAGCCCTTCGACCGCTCCAAAGTCATCAACGGCGTGCGCAAGGCCTGCCAGGGACGACCGGTCTCCAGCGACGACCTCGCCGTGCTGGCCCAGGAGGTCGAGGAGGCGGTGCGCGCCTCGGGCAACGCCGAAGTCGACGCGAACGACGTCGGCCTGGCCATCCTGCGTCCGCTGCGCACGCTCGACGTGGTCGCCTATATGCGCTTCGCCTCCGTCTACCGGGGCTTCGGCGGCCTCGACGACTTCCAGGAGGCCATCGACGAGCTGCGCCGCGAGGAGGAGATGCCCGGCGGGACCGCCGACGGCGTCACCGTGGTGCAGCCGCGCTTCGGGTTCCGCTAGACTCGGCCTCGTGGTCGACCGCGCGGCGGCCGCATCGCAGACTCCGGCGGTGCTCTCGACAGGGGAAGGTCGGGAGCACCGCCGGTCTTCGTCCGCGCCCCCTGCGGCTCAGTGCTTTAGCAGTCCGCGCAGACCCGCGATCGCCGCGTCCGGGTCCTCGGCCGCGTAGACCGCCGAGCCGGCCACGAAGGTGTCCGCGCCCGCGTCGGCGGCGCGCAGGATCGTCTCGGCATTCACCCCGCCGTCGATCTGCACCGCGATCTCCCCGCCCAGGTCGTCGACCGCCTTCCGCGCCCGGCGGATCTTCGGCAGCACCAGGTCCAGGAAGGACTGCCCGCCGAAGCCCGGCTCGACGGTCATCAGCAGCAGCATGTCCAGCTCGCCGAGCATGTCCAGGTAGGACTCGATCCCGGTGGCCGGCTTCAACGCCATCGCCGCGCTGCTGTGCCGGGCGCGCAGCTCGCGGGCCAGCCGGATCGGCGCCTGCGCGGCCTCGGCGTGGAAGGTCACCGACTCGCAGCCCAGCTCGGCGTAGCGCGGCGCCCAGACGTCGGCATCCTCGATCATCAGGTGGATGTCCAGCGGCAGATCCGTCGCCGCGCGCAGCGACTCGACCACCGGCAGGCCCAGCGTGAGGTTGGGCACGAAGTGGTTGTCCATGACGTCGACGTGCACGGCGTCGGCGGTGCTGATCCGGGAGAGCTCCCGCTCCAGGTTCGCGAAGTCCGCGCTGAGGATGCTCGGGTGGATGCAGGGCGTGCGGGGCGAGGGGGTCACGGGTCGATCCTCCTGGTCGATCGGGTCGGTGGGCTGCGTCGCGCGCCGCGCTCAGGCCGGCCGGTGCAGCAGGGCGAAGAACATCGCGTCGGTGCCGGTGACGTGCGGCCAGAGCTGGACCATGCGGGACCGGTCGGCGACGGCGGCGCCGGTCCCCGGTCCGTCCGGCGTCGTCGACGGCGCCGGCGACGCGGCGGCCAGCCGGGCGCCCTCGGGCAGCGCGACCATCGTCATCGAGTCATGCGCGTCGAGCAGCTGCAGCTCCGGGTGGCGGCGCAGCACGTCGTCGACCTGCACCACCGTCTCGGCGGCGTGCGGCGAGCAGGTCACGTACGCCAGCAGCCCGCCCGGGGCGAGGACCTCGACGGCGGCGTCGAGCAGCTCGGACTGCAGCACCGTCAGCTCGGCGAGGTCGGAGGGACTGCGGCGCCAGCGCGCCTCGGGGCGCCGACGCAGCGCGCCGAGGCCGGTGCACGGGGCGTCGAGCAGGATCCGGTCGAAGGCTCCGAGGTCGTCGTCGCCGACGGTGCGCCCGTCGCCGGTGCGCAGGTCCCAGGCCTCGGAGTCCACGGCGCCGAGGGCCTGGCGGACCAGCTCGGCGCGGTGGTCGGCGGGCTCGTTGGCGAGCAGCCAGGCCTCCTGCTGCGCGGCCAGGGCGGCGAGCAGGGCGGCCTTGCCGCCCGGCCCGGCGCAGAGGTCCAGCCAGCGCTCCCCGGCGACGTCGGGGTCGACGGTCTCCGGGGTGAAGGCGGCCGTCAGCGCGCGGGCGATCCACTGCGAACCGATGTCCTGGACGCGGACGACTCCCTCGCGCACGCCGGGCAGCCGGCCCACGTCCCCGCCGCGGAAGACCACGGCGTCCTCGAGCAGCGGGCTCTCCTCGCCGCCGACCTCCAGGGCCGCCGGCAGGTGGCGCTCGCCCAGCTCGGGCAGGCCGACCAGGTGGACCTCGGGGGCGGCGTTGTCGGCGGCCAGCAGCTCCTCCAGCTCGCCGGGCCCGCCGCGGCCGTGCAGGCGCAGCCCCTGGCGCAGCGCCCGCACCACCCAGGAGGGATGGGCATGCTCCAGCGCCAGCGCGTCGTCGTCGCCGGCGGAGGTGCCGCGGGCGGAGGCGAGCTCGGCGATCCAGTCGGCGCGGGACTTCGCCCCGACGCGGCGCAGCACGGCGTTGACCAGCCCGGAGGGGCCGGCTCCGATCTCCCCGCGGACCAGGCCGACCGTCTCGCCGACGGCGGCGTGGTCGTCGACCCGCATGCCGAGCAGCTGGTGGGCGCCCAGGCGCAGCGCGTCGAGCACCGGCGCATCGAGGGAGTCCAGCGGGCGGTCCACACAGGCGGCCAGGATCGCGTCATAGGTGCCCTGCCCGCGCAGCGCGCCGTAGGTCAGCTCGGTGGCGAAGCCGGCGTCGCGGCGATCGAGCTTCGCCCGCCGGATCTCGGCGGGCAGCACCAGGTTCGCGTAGGCGTCGTCGGCCGAGACCGCTCGCAGCACCCGGAAGGCGGTGCGCCGGGCGGGATCGGCCGCACGAGTGCGATCCGACGGCGCGCTGCGGCTGCGGCGGCGCGGCGTCGAGCTGGACGCGCGGGAGCGTTGGCGGCCGCCGGCGTCGCGCGGGGTCGAGTCCGCGGAGCTGCTCCGCCGGTCCTGGCGGTCCTGGCGGTCCTGGCGGTCCTGGCGTGCTCGACGCTCGGGACGGCCCGAGGAGCCGTCTCCCGGGCCTCGGTGCTGCTGCGGGGTCATCGCTGCTCCTCCCGGGAGGTCTGCGGCCGGCCGTCGGCCGGAGGGGGATCGTCGGGTGCCGATGGGAGTCCGCCCCGCTCGTGCGAGGCTCCGGCTCCCGGTCCGGCGTCGTCCGCCCGGGGCGCCACGCCCAGGACGGGAATCTCGCGCAGGCCGCGGTGCCAGGCCGCCGGATCCATCATCTGCTTGCCCGCCGGCTGGACGCCGTGCAGCACGACGAGTCGTCCGTCGCCGGTGCGCAGCGTCAGGACCGACCCCGCGCCGGGGCGGTCCTCGGGCGCCGGCAGGACAGCTCCGACAGGAGCGTCGGCGATGTCGTCAGGAGTCTCGGCCTCATAGGGGCGGGCCGTGCCGAGTTTGAGCCGCGCGTCGCCCAGCAGCGTCCAGGGGCCCGGCTCGGGAGTGGTCGCGTTGATCCTGCGGACCAGCTCGGCGGCCGGGCGCCGGGGATCGATGAAGGCGTCCTCGCGGGTGAGCTTCGGGGCATGGGTCGCCTCGCCGGTCTGCGGCTCGGGGATCGAGCGGCCGGCCAGCAGGTCGGGGAGCAGGGCGACGAGCAGACGGGTGCCGACGGCGGTGAGCTCGTCGAGCAGCTCCCCGGCGGAGATCTCCTCGCTGATCGGCAGCGGGCAGACGCCGTGGATCGGGCCGGTGTCCATGCCCGCCGCGATCTGGAAGACCGTCGCGGCGGTCTCGACGTCGCCCTCCAGCACGGCGTGCTGGACGGGGGAGGCCCCGCGATGGGCCGGCAGCCGCGAGTAGTGCAGGTTCACCCAGCCGCGCTCCGGGGCGTCGAGGGCGTGCTGGGGCAGCAGTGCGCCGTAGGCGACGGCGATCCCGAGCCGGGCGCCGGTGTCGCGGATCGCGGCGGTGACCTCCTCGTCCACGCGGGAGGCGCGGATCACCGGGATCCCGGCCTCCTCGGCGAGGCGCGCCACCGGCGAGGGCGTCATCCGTCGCCGGCGCCCCACCGGGGCGTCCGGCCGGGTCAGCACGGCGACGACGTCGACGCCGGCGGCGAGCAGGCCGGACAGGCAGTCCGCGGCGATCTGCGGGGTGCCGGCGAAGAGGACGCCGCCGGCGGCCGCCGCGCCGGAGTCGGCGCGGCGTCCCGCCGCGGCGAGCGACGTCTCGGTGTGGTGCTGCACGAAGGTCCTTCCCAGGAGATCGGTGCTGTGCTGGTCGGGCGGGACGCCGGGACGGTGCTGATCCTCGGGCCCCGCTCGGCGCCCTGCCGCGGACCCGCGGAGGTCAGCGGCCTGCGGCGAAGAAGCTCCCTCCCGCGCTCGGGGCGCGGCGCGCGTCGGGGGAGGAGTCGGCGTCCTGCGGGGTCCGCCGCAGCGTGCGCAGCGCGGCGCGCTTCTCCTCGCCGACCAGTCGATCCACGAAGAGCCGGCCGTCGAGATGGTCGACCTCGTGCTGGAAGCAGACGGCGAGCAGTCCCGAGGCCTCGACGTCGACGCGCCCGCCGTCGGGGGCCAGTCCGGTCAGCCGGGCGCGCTGCGGGCGTCCCACCGGTCCGTGGACGTCGGCGACGGACAGGCATCCCTCGCGGAGGAGGTTTGTCCCCTCGGCCGGGCCGGCCGCGGCGTCCTGCGGGGTGAACTCCGGCTCGCCGTCGGTCTCCACCGCCGGGTCGACGACGGCGCCGCGCGATCCGGCGACGTCGTAGGTGAAGATCCGCAGTCCCACGCCGACCTGCGGGGCGGCGAGGCCGATCCCGCCGACGGCGTCCATCGTGGTGAGCATGTCCTCGATCAGCCGGCGCGCCGAGTCGTCGACGACGCCGACCTCGCGGGCCGGCGTGCGGAGCACCGGGTCGCCGATCATGCGGAGGGGGAGAACAGCCATAGTGTCGATCCTACTGTGCGAGGGCGTGCGGAGGTCATGCGTGGTGCATGGGGGAGGGGAGCGGGGCGGGCGGCGGAGGAGCTACGCCGTCGACGCCGCCGACTCTGCCGCAGTCTCCGGTGCAGTCTCCGGCGCAGTCTCGGGCGCGACCTCCGGCGCGGGCGCCGGCGGCGGCCCGATCGGCTGCAGGGCGGGGCCGGCCTCGCTGGCGCGGCGCATATGCTCCCAAACCTGGCGCAGCGCCCAGAACTTGTGCCAGTGGGACCTCAGCACCTCGGGGTTGGCCTGGACGGGGACCACTTCGCGGGCGGAGAGGGCCACGCCCAGCAGCACCGGCGAACCGTCGCCGTGCGGCCACGGCGTCCAGCCGCCGGCGTCGGCGTCGACGAGCATCTCCTCGGCCTGCATGCCGGCGACCAGCTGCATCACCACGGACTCGCTGAGCGGCTTGGCGCGGCCCTTCCGCGTCAGGCCCTTGGTCTTGAAGTCGATGATGCAGGTCCGGCCGCCGATCTCGGCGACGAGGTCCAGCGTCCCGGCATAGCCCAACGTGTGGTTCCAGACGGTGACCTCCGCGGCCAGCGGCTTCACCGCGAAGGTCCGCCACCAGTGGTCGAACTGGTCGGCGAAGGCCAGCTCGTCGTGGGCGCGCAGCACCTCGCGGGCGGCCTCGGCCTCGTGCTCGGCGTCCAGCGCCCGCCGGGCGACCTGCTCGGCGTAGTGGTGGACGCGGTCGCCCCGTGCGGCGGCGTCGTCGCGGAAGCGCGCCGCGGCCGAGGAGGCCCGGCGCGCCAGCGAGCGCAGCTTCGTCGTCGAGCCCACGGCCTCGGGGAGCCGGTCGTCGGCGATGAGCTCGGTCGCGGCCATATGACCCGCCCAGCCGGTGAGGTCCTTGTGCTCCTGGCCGATCACCGTGGTGATCGAGGGGACCTCCGGGGTCGAGGTCGTCGAGCGCGAGTACATCCGGCCGAAGTCGGTGGCGTGGGCGAGGCTGGGCTGTGTCATGTCGCCGACCAGTCTGCCACGCTCGTCCGGGCGAGGGCGGCCTCGCCCGCCGTGGCGGGGATGGAGAGAGGTCGCGCCCGGTGTGTGACGGGGGTCACGCGCTCTCGATTGGACGCGACGGGCGGGGCTCCACTAGAGTTTCATGTCGTCGGAACGCAGAGGTGACGACGGGCCGACTCGCTCCGGGACGGAGGCCGTGAGAGTGTGAGACACTGTCAGGGTCGCCTGACGAGGGGTTCCCGTGGAACCGACGCAGATGACAGGCGGATGTAGCTCAGCTGGCTAGAGCATCACCTTGCCATGGTGAGGGTCGCGAGTTCGAATCTCGTCATCCGCTCGACGAGCTGCATGCCATGCGGCGGAATCGGTCTTCCGAGGCCGTCGCATGCTGCGGTTCGCTCTTCGCCGCCCGGATTCGTCCGGCGTCGGAGGGGCACTGCAGACGGCGTGCGGGCTCCGGCCCGGCCGCTGGACGTCGAGCAGGCCTCGCAGGATCCTCCGGGATGCGAGCGAGGAGCTGATCGGGTACGGTGGGGTGGCCGAGTGGCGAGGCAGCGGCCTGCAAAGCCGTCAACGCGGGTTCGATTCCCGTCCCCACCTCGCACGACGGTCGAGCTGTCCGCAGCCGGCCGGCAACTGAACAGGCGCGATTGGCGCAGCGGTAGCGCGCTTCCTTGACACGGAAGAGGTCACTGGTTCGAACCCAGTATCGCGCACTGGATGGTCTATACTGATCATCCATGCGGATGTAGCTCAGCTGGCTAGAGCATCACCTTGCCATGGTGAGGGTCGCGAGTTCGAATCTCGTCATCCGCTCTGGAGCATCACCGAAAGGCCCGGAATCCGAGAGGATTCCGGGCCTTTCTCATGCCTGTGGCAGACTGGACCTCGACACACCACGTGCTCCGGGATCGGTGGAAGTCCGAACCGGCGGTCACAGCCCGCGACCCGCGGTCGTCCCCGACGTCCACGGTTGAACCGGTGGAATTCCGGTGCCGACAGTCACAGTCTGGAGGGGAGAAGCACGCTGGGGGTCGGACGCGTCCCGGGTCTCTCCGCGAACCGGCGCCGCCCTCCGTCGCGCAGGCGCCGTCGCCCCGGAGCTCCTGGCATCCACGAGATCCGCCGGACCGGGGGAGGACACGACGCCCATGCATGTTCCGCGCTTCCCGGGCCCTCCGCGCCCGACGACGTCGTCGCCGGGCCGCGCGCGGAGAGGACGGCGATGACTGAGCACGAGAAGCACATGGCCGCCGCGCTGCAGGCCGCCGAGCGCGGCGTGCGCGGGGTGAACCCGCTGGTCGGGGCCGTGCTCGTCGACGACTCCGGCGCAGCGGTCGCCGTCGGCCACCACCGCGGCGCCGGGCACCGGCACGCCGAGCGCGACGCGCTCGCCCGGGCCGCCGCGGAGCGGCCCGACGTCGACCTGAGCACGACCACGCTCTACTGCACCCTCGAGCCCTGCCGCCACCACGGCCGCCAGCCCCCGTGCGTCGAGGCGATCCTCGCCGCCGGCGTGCCGCGCGTGGTGCACGGGGCCGCCGATCCGACCGCCGACGCCGGCGGGGGAGCCTCCGAGCTCGCCGCCGCCGGCGTGGACGTCGTCTCGGGAGTGCTCGCCGAGCCGTGCCGCCGGCTGAACCATCGGTGGAACCTCGCCCAGCAGCAGGGACGCCCCTTCGTCACCGTGCACCTGGCGCAGAGCCTGGATGGGCGCATCGCCGCCGCCGACGGGACCAGCCAGTGGATCACCTCGGCGGCCTCGCGCAGCCATACGCACCGCATCCGGGAGCGCATCGACGCGATCCTGGTCGGCAGCCGCACCGTCGCCGTCGACGATCCGCGACTGACCGCCCGCGACGAGTCCGGCGAGCTGCTGGCGGAGCAGCCGCTGCGCGTGGTCATGGGCCGCCGCCCGGTGCCGGAGGAGGCCCGGCTGCGCAGGGGACGTCCCGAGGGCGAAGGGTGGCTGCAGGTGCCCACCCACGACCCGCTCGAGGCGCTGCGCCGACTGGACTCCGCCCCGCACTCCGGACGCGGGGTGCGCCATGTGCTCGTCGAGGGCGGTTCGCGGGTGCTCTCGGCCTTCTTCGCCGCCGACCTGGTCGACGAGATCTTCGCCTATCACGCGCCGGTGCTGCTGGGGGAAGGCCCCAGCAGCGTCGGCCCCATCGGGGTCAGCTCGCTCTCCGAGGCACCGCGCTTCGTGCCCGACCCCGCCGAGGGCGGTCCGGTCACGCTGATGGGCGACGACGTCTGCGTGCACCTGGCCCCCGAACCCTCTGCCTCGTCCATGACTGCGAACAGGAGCAGCTGAGAGATGTTCACCGGAATCATCACCGGACTCGGAACCGTCGTGGAGCGTCGGTCCGACCCCGCCCGCGGGGTCGAGCGGCTCACCGTCGACGCGCCGGGCCATGCCGAGGACCTGCCGCCGGGCGGCTCGATCGCCGTCGACGGCGTCTGCGTCAGCGCCACCTCGATCGAGGGCGAGCACATCGCCGTCGACCTGATCCAGGAGACGCTGCGGCGCACCACGCTGGGCCGCCGCGCCGTCGGGGATCGGGTGAACCTGGAGCGCTGCGTGCCCTCCGGGACCCGGCTGGACGGCCATGTGGTCCAGGGCCATGTGGACGGGCTCGGCGAGCTGCTCGCCCGCGACGTCCACGACGGACGGCACCGCGTCGCCGTGCCCGCGGAGCTCGCCCCCTATCTGGCGGAGAAGGGCTCGATCGCCGTCGACGGCGTCTCGCTGACCGTCACCGCGGTCTCGGACCCCGGAGAGGCGCCGGCCTGGTTCGAGGTCGGGCTGATCCCGACCACGCTGGCCGAGACCACGCTGGGTCGCCGCGAGATCGGCGACGCGCTGAACCTCGAAGTCGACGTGCTGGCCAAATACGCCCGCCGCATGCTGCGCTTCTCCGGCGATCTCGCCGCGGCCGAGCTCGCCGCGGAGGACCCTGCCGCGGCGGTGCCCGCCGTCGCGGCGCCGACGACGCCGGAGCCGGTGCTGGACCCGGTGGAGGTCGCGCTGAACCAGCTCGCCCAGGGGCGGCCGGTCGTCGTCGTCGACGACGCCGACCGCGAGAACGAGGGAGACCTGATCCTGCCGGCGGCCCTCGCCGACGAGGAGCTGATGGCCTTCACCGTCCGGCACAGCTCCGGGGTGGTCTGCGCGCCGATGAGCGCCGAGCGCGCCGCCCACCTGGACCTGCCCGCGATGGTGGCCGAGAACGAGGACCCCAAGGGCACCGCCTACACCGTCAGCGTCGACGCCGCCGCAGGGGTGACCACCGGCATCAGCGCCGCCGACCGGGCGCGGACGCTGCAGGTGCTGGCCGACAGCGGCGCCGACGCCGCCGCCCTGACCCGCCCCGGCCACATCTTCCCGCTCGTCGCCCACGCCGACGGCGTGCTCGGCCGGTCCGGGCACACCGAGGCCGCCGTCGACCTCTGCCGACTGGCCGGGACCTCGCAGGTCGGGGCGATCGCCGAGCTCGTCCACGACGACGGCCGCATGATGCGCGTGCCGGCGCTGCGCGAGTTCGCCGACGCCCACGGGCTGGCGCTGATCTCGATCGCCGACCTGGTCGACTACCGCGGCGGCACCGTGGATCCGACGGCCGTGCGCGACGCCGCGCGGGCGTCCTGGGACAGCCCCTCGGAGCAGGCCCGCGCGCTGGTCACCCCGGGGCCGGTGGTCACCCTGCCCACCGACCACGGGATCTTCGCCGCCCAGGTCTGGGCCGAGCACGACACCGGCCACGAGCACCTGCTCATCTCCGCCCGCTCGCAGGCGCCGGCCGAGGGCGGGGACGGCGTCGACGCCGCCGGCGCGGCCCCGCTGATCCGTCTGCACTCCGAGTGCATCACCGGTGACGTGCTGGGCTCGCACCGCTGCGACTGCGGCACGCAGCTGGCCTCGGCGCTGGAGTCCATCCAGCGCGACGGCGGGCACCTGCTCTACCTGCGCGGCCACGAGGGGCGCGGGATCGGGCTGGCCAACAAGCTGCGCGCCTATCAGCTCCAGGAGGAGGGCGCCGACACCGTCGAGGCCAACGAGATGCTCGGGCTGGCCGCCGAGCTGCGCGACTACACCGGCGCGGCGGCCATCCTGCACAGCTGCGGGCTGACGCGGGTGCGGCTGCTGACGAACAACCCGGAGAAGGTCGCCGCGCTGCAGGAGGCCGGCCTCGACGTCGAGCAGGTGCCCTCCGAGGGCGAGGTCCACGACGAGAACCGTCGCTACCTGCGCACCAAGCGCGACCGCATGCACCACCTCATGGACCACCTCGGCGACCGTCTGGGGCTCGGCGAGACGCCGACGGAGGCCCCCGACGCCGACGGCCGCGGCGAGCCGGCCGAACAGACCCGACCGCTGAACGAGCAAGGAGAACGATGAGCAGCACCGGAACCCCCGTGATCGACGCCGACGAGCTGCAGCAGCTGCGCGCCCGAGCCGGACGCGGCCTGCGCGTGGCCGTGGTGGCCTCCCGCTGGCACACCCGCGTGATGGACGGCCTGATCGGCGGCGCGCACCGCTTCCTGGAGCAGATCGGCGTCGACGACGTCACGCTGCTCCGCGCCCCGGGCAGCTTCGAGCTGCCGCTGCTGGCCGCCCGCGCCGCCGAGACGCACGACGCCGTCGTCGCCCTGGGCGTGGTCGTCCGCGGCGGCACCCCGCACTTCGACTACGTCTGCCGGGCGGCGACCGACGGGCTCACCGAGGCCTCGCTGCGCACGGCGACGCCGATGGGCTTCGGCGTGCTCACCGTCGACGACGACCAGCAGGCCCTCGACCGCGCCGGGCTGGAGGGCTCCACCGAGGACAAGGGCTTCGAGGCCGCGCATGCCGCCGTGGCGACCCGAGCGGTGCTCGACGCCCTCGACTGAGCCCCGCCCGCGACGGCGTCGTGGCGTCTGTGACGTCGTCGCGGGGCGGCGAATCGCCGCGACCGGCGCCGACGGCATACCCTGGGACGGTGAAGACCTTCGACCAGCTGTATGCCGAACTCGCCGAGAAGGCCGCCTCCCGACCCGAGGGATCCGGCACCGTCGCCGCCCTCGACGCCGGCGTCCATAGCATCGGCAAGAAGATCGTCGAGGAGGCCGCCGAAGTCTGGATGGCCGCCGAGCACGAGTCCGACGAGGCCGCCGCCGAGGAGATGTCCCAGCTGCTGTATCACCTGCAGGTGATGATGCTCGCCCGCGGGATCAGCCCCGAGGACGTCTACCGCCATCTCTGAGCCGGCGCCTCTCGCCGCTGCCCCCCCTGAACCGTTCCTGATCCGCATACTGACCCGAGGGACCACCTGATCCATGCTGCGTGTTGCCGTACCGAACAAGGGCGCGCTCTCCGAGGCCGCCATGGCCATGCTCTCCGAAGCCGGATACGTCCAGCGCCGTGACAAGCGCGACCTCGTGATGGTCGACGAGGAGAACGGCGTCGAATTCTTCTACCTCCGTCCGCGCGACATCGCCGTCTACGTCGGCTCCGGGACCCTGGACATCGGGATCACCGGCCGCGACCTCTTCCAGGACGCGCGCGTCGACCACGGCGCCGAGGAGATCCTGGGGCTGGGCTTCGGCCAGTCCACCTTCCGCCTGGCGGCCCCGCAGGGCAGCTTCAGCTCCGCCGAGGAGCTCGCCGGCAGGCGGGTGGCCACCAGCTATGACGGGCTGCTCGACCACTGGTTCACCTCCCAGGGCATCGAGGACGTCGAAGTCGTCCACCTCGACGGCGCCGTGGAGACCGCGGTCCGGCTCGACGTCGCCGACGCCATCGCCGACGTCGTCGAGACCGGCAACACGCTCAAGGCCGCCGGCATGGAGATGTTCGGCGAGCCGATCATGCGCTCCGAGGCCATCCTGATCTCCCGCCACGGCGAGCGTCCCGTCGGCATCGACCGGCTCATCCGGCGGATCCAGGGCGTGCTGGTGGCCCGGCGCTACGTGATGATGGACTACGACATCCGCCGCGAGCTGCTCGACCAGGCCGCGGCGATCACTCCGGGGCTGGAGTCGCCGACGGTCTCCCCGCTGGCCGACGAGGACTGGGTGGCCGTGCGCTCGATGGTGCCCAGCGGACGCACGAACCAGCTGATGGACGAGCTCTACGAGCTCGGGGCCCGGGCGATCCTGGTCTCCTCCATCCACGCCTGCCGCGTCTGAGCTGGGCCGTCGCCCAGCACCCCGCCCCGTCCCCGGTCCGATCGAGCACAGGAGGAGCACAGCATGTCATTGGCGGTCCGGATCATCCCCTGCCTCGACGTGGACGCCGGTCGGGTGGTGAAGGGGGTGAACTTCGCCGAGCTGCGCGACGCCGGCGACCCGGTGGAGCTGGCCCGCCGCTATGACGCCGCCGGCGCCGACGAGCTGACCTTCCTGGACGTCACCGCCTCCTCCTCGGACCGCAGCACGACCTACGACGTGGTCACCCGCACCGCCGAGGAGGTCTTCATCCCGCTGACCGTCGGCGGGGGCGTGCGCAGCGCCGAGGACGTCGCCCGGCTGCTGCGCTGCGGAGCGGACAAGGCCTCGATCAACACGGCGGCGGTGGACCGTCCGGAGGTCATCGACGAGATCGCCGCCCGCTTCGGCTCCCAGGTGCTGGTGCTCTCGCTGGACGCCCGGCGCACCGAGGACTCGGCGATCGCCTCCGGCTTCGAGGTCACCACCCACGGCGGCCGGCGCGGCACCGGCCTCGACGCCGTCGCCTGGTGCCGCGAGGCCGCCGGGCGGGGCGTCGGCGAGATCCTGCTGAACTCCATCGACGCCGACGGCACCCGCGACGGGTTCGACGTCGAGATGATCCGCACCGTCCGGTCGGCCACCCGGGTGCCGCTGATCGCCTCCGGCGGCGCCGGGAAGCCCGAGGACTTCCCGGAGGCCGTCGACGCCGGCGCCGACGCGGTGCTGGCCGCCTCGCTGTTCCACTTCGGCCCCGACGACATGCTCGCCCGGGTCAAGGAGGCCGTGGCCGCCGCCGGCCATCCGGTGCGCTGACCCGCCGCCGACGGGCGATCCCGCCCGCCTCCGTCCCGTCCATCCGCCCAGGAGATCCCGATGAGCTCGACCCCGCTGCCCGCCGCCGTCCGCGACCGCGTCCGCTTCGACGCCGACGGACTGGTGCCGGCGATCACCCAGGACGCCGCCACCGGAGAGGTGCTGATGATGGCCTGGATGAACGACGCCGCGCTGGCGACGACGCTGGCCACCCGCCGGGGCACGTACTGGTCCCGCTCGCGGGGCGAGCTCTGGCGCAAGGGGGCGAGCTCGGGGCACACCCAGCAGGTCGTGTCCGTCGCGCTGGACTGCGACGGCGACACGGTGCTGCTGCGCGTCGAGCAGACCGGCCCGGCCTGCCACACCGGCACGACCAGCTGCTTCACCGACCGCGCGGTGGACCTCGACGCGCTCGAGGCCGCCGAGGCCGCCGACACCGTCGAGACCGCCGAGGCGGCTCGCCCGGGGGAGGAGGACCGCACCGATGGCGACTCCTGAGCTGGGCGTCGTCTCGCCGACGCCGGAGGAATTCGCCGAGCTGGCCGCCCGGCACCGGGTGATCCCGGTGACCATGCGGCTGCTCGCCGACGGACACACGCCGCTGAGCATCTACCGCACGCTGGCCGACGGGCGGCCGGGGACCTTCCTCATGGAGTCCGCCGCCCCCGGGGCGGCCTGGTCGCGGCATTCGTTCATCGGCGTCTCCTCGCGCGCGACGCTCTCCGAGCGTGACGGCGCCGCGCACTGGATCGGCGAGCCGCCGGCGGGCACCCCGCGCGAGGGCACCACCGCCGAGGTGCTGCGCGCGACGCTGGAGTTCCTCGCCGGCGACGACGGCCGGGCCCGCACGGCGCAGCTGCCCCATCTGACCTCCGGGATGGTCGGCTACATCGGCTGGGACGTGGTCCGGCACTGGGAGCGGCTGCCGCATCCGCCCGCCGACGACCTGCAGGTCCCGGAGATGGCGATGCACCTGGTCAGCGATCTGGTCGTCCACGACAACCGCGACGGCACCGTCACGCTGGTGGCCAACGCGATCAACCAGGACGGCCGTGACACCGGAGTGCAGGCCGCCCACCAGGACGCCGTCGCCCGGCTGGACCGGATGCGCGCCGAGCTGTCCACGCCGGCCGGCGACCCCGCGCTCTCCGGAGTGAGCAGCGCCGAGGCCGGCTGGGCCGCGCAGGTCGAGCGCGACCTCGACGAGCGGGTGCGCCACGCCTGGGACGAGGGCGAATACCTGGACACGCTGACGAAGGCCAAGCAGGCCATCGTCGACGGCGAGGTCTTCCAGATCGTGGTCTCGCGCCGCTTCGACGTCGACACCGCCGTCGACCCGCTGGCCGTCTACCGCATGCTGCGGCTGCTCAACCCGAGCCCGTACATGTACCTGCTGCACCACGAGACCCCCGACGGCGAGCCGTATCAGGTCGTCGGCGCCTCGCCGGAGGCCCTGGTCACCCTCGAGGAGGGCACAGTGGTCACCCATCCGATCGCCGGCACCCGACCGCGCGGCGAGACCCCGCGGGCCGACCAGGAGCTGGCCGCGGACCTGCTGGCCGACGAGAAGGAGCGCGCCGAGCACCTGATGCTGGTGGACCTCTCGCGCAACGACCTCGCCAAAGTCTGCGAGCCGGGCTCGGTCGAGGTCACCCAGTTCATGGGGGTGGAGCACTTCAGCCATGTGATGCACCTGACCTCGCATGTGCAGGGCCGGGTGGCCGAGGGTGTGGCCCCGCTGGACGTGCTGGCCGCGACCTTCCCGGCCGGCACGCTCTCCGGAGCTCCGAAGCCGCGGGCGCTGCAGCTGCTCGACGCCTGGGAGCCGACCCGGCGCGGCGTCTACGGCGGCGTCGTCGGCTACTTCGACTTCTCCGGCCGGATGGATGCGGCGATCGCCATCCGGTCCGCGCTGCTGAAGGACGGCGTCGCCCATGTCCAGGCCGGCGGCGGGATCGTCGCCGACTCCGACGACGACGCCGAGCGGCAGGAGACGGTGAACAAGGCCGCCGCCCCGCTGCGCGCGGTGCTGGCCGCCGACCGGCTGCACGACGTCGCCGGAGACGGGCAGGAGCCCCGATGAGCGGGACGACGAGCCCGTCGACGAGCGCGCGGCCCGGCCGTCGTCCGGGCCGGCGCGCGGTGGCGCTGGGCGCGCTGCTCTCCGGAGTCCTGATCCTGGTCGCCACCTCCCAGCCGTGGGTCACCGCGACGGGACTGGGGCCGACCAGCGTGTCCTCCTCGGTCGACGTCGCCGGATCCGACGCCGCGCAGACGGTCACCGCCATGGGACTGGTCGCGCTCGCCGGCGGCGCGGCGGTGAGCATCGCCCGCCGCCTCGGTCGGCTGATCATCGCCGTGCTGCTGCTGGCGGCCGCGGCGGTCACCCTGGTCATGGTGGGCTCCGTCGTCGCCGACCCCGCCGGGGCGGCGCAGACGCAGCTCGGCGACGTCACCGGCACCACCGAGGCCGCCGCCGAGTACGCGCTGCGGCCGGCGATCTGGCTGGCCGCCGCCGGTGCGGCGCTGCTGCTCGGTCCGGCGGCGCTGCTGCTGGGGTCCCGCGGCTGGCCGGAGACCCGCCGGTACGAGACCGCCGCGGAGTCTCCCTCGGCGGAGTCGGAGGCCGCGGACCCGGCCGGGGCATCGGCGGAGGGATCGGCCGAGGGATCGACTGCGGGATCGGCCGCCGGCCCGGAGGAGGCCGCGCCGTCCGGTGCGCCGCAGCCGTCCGGCGACGCCGACGGCGAGGACGCGGAGGACGCCGAGGACGACCCCTTCGACCTGTGGGACGGACTGTCCCGGGGAGACGACCCGACGGATCGGCGCTGAGCGGGGGCCGCACCCCTCCGGCGGCCGAACGTTCCGGGCCATGACGCCCGCGCCCGCGGGGCCCTGCGGGCGTGGCAGAATGGACGACGGAGACTTCAACGGCAGTCCGCGGCGCCGGCGCGCCGCGCAGCAGAGAGGACAGCGATGACCACCACCACCGCGCAGCGGCCGGCCGAGGACACCACGCCCCGCACCGCCGAGCAGGCCGTCGAGCAGCCGGACGACTCCTTCATCCATGACGACCACATCGGCCACGGCTCCACGCCGGCGGCCTGGGCGCTGAGCATCACGCTGATCATCGGCTCGGTGATCGGCGGCATCGGCTTCATCCTCGAGCTGTGGGCGCTGGCCTGGGTCGCCGCCGCCTTCGTGCCGCTGGCGATCGTCCTCGGCGTGCTGCTGAAGAGGGCCGGCCACGGCGTGGAGATCGACAGCTCCTCGGTGCTGCAGCGCGACCCCGCCCGCTCCGGACGCTGAGGTGACCATGCAGCAGTCTGCGAGCAGCTCCGGCGTCGCCGCCGACGGCACCTCCGGCACTGTGCTCGACCAGATCATCGCCGGGGTCCGTGAGGACCTCGCGACGCGTCGTGCCGCGGTGCCGCCGGAGGAGATCGCCGCCCGGGCCCGCCGGGCCCAGCAGGAGGCGCCGGCCCGCGACGCGCGGGCGGCGCTGGCGGGCGGCCGCGACGACGCCGCCGGGGTGCGGATCCTCGCCGAGGTCAAGCGGTCCTCGCCGTCGAAGGGCGCCCTGGCCGAGATCCCCGATCCGGCCGAGCTGGCCGCGGCCTACGCCGCCGGCGGAGCCTCGGCGGTGAGCGTGCTCACCGAGCCGCGCCGCTTCGGCGGCTCGCTGGCCGACCTCGACGCAGTGCGCGCCGCCGTGGACGTGCCGGTGCTGCGCAAGGACTTCATGGTCGACGAGTACCAGTTCCACGAGGCCCGCGCCCACGGGGCGGACATGGTGCTGCTGATCGTCGCCGCCCTGGACGACGCCCGGCTGCGCGACTATCTCGCCCTGACCCGCGAACTGGGCATGGAGGCGCTGGTCGAGGCGCACACCGCCGAGGAGATCGAGCGCGCCGCCGCCGTCGGCGCCCGGATCGTCGGCATCAACGTGCGGAACCTGAAGACGCTGGACGTCGACGTCGCCCACTACGCCACGCTGGCCGGGCAGCTGCCCGCCGACGTCGTGCGGGTCGCCGAGTCCGGCGTCGACGGTCCCGGCGTGGTCGCCGACTACGCCCGTGACGGCGCCGATGCGGTCCTCGTCGGCGAGGCACTGGTCCGCGACGGCGACCCGGGCGCCGCGCTGGGCCGCTTCCGCGCCGCCTCGCGGGCCTGACCTCCGTCACGTTCCGGCGGCGGGCCGCGCGAGCCCCGCGGCGACCGGACCGGACGCCGACCACCTCTCGTCGAGAAGGAGACACCCATGACCGACTCCGCAGCCGCCGGCTCCTCCCACCGGGGCGCCGAGGGCCCCTACTACGGCCCGTACGGGGGCCGATGGATGCCCGAGTCGCTGATCGCCGCCCTCGACGAGGTCGAGCAGACCTTCGGCGAAGCCCGTGAGGACGAGGAGTTCGTCGCCGAGTACCAGCGCCTCTGCCGCGACTACACCGGGCGTCCCTCGCTGCTGGCCGAGGTCCCGCGCTTCGCCGCCGAGCAGGGCGCGGCGCGCATCCTGCTCAAGCGGGAGGACCTGAACCACACCGGCAGCCATAAGATCAACAACGTCCTCGGGCAGGCGCTGCTGGCCCGCCGGATGGGCAAGACCCGGCTGATCGCCGAGACCGGCGCCGGCCAGCACGGCGTGGCCACGGCGACCGCGGCGGCGCTGATGGGCATGGAGTGCATGATCTACATGGGCGCCGAGGACACCCGCCGGCAGGCGCTGAACGTCGCCCGGATGCGGCTGCTCGGCGCCGAGGTGGTCGCCGTCGAGCACGGGGCGAAGACGCTGAAGGACGCGATCAACGAAGCCCTGCGCGACTGGGTCGCGACGGTGGACAACACCCACTACCTGCTCGGCACGGTGACCGGTCCGCACCCGTTCCCCTCCATGGTCCGCTGGTTCCACCAGGTCATCGGCGAGGAGGCCCGCGAGCAGATGCTCGCGCAGGAGGGCCGGCTGCCCGACGCTGCGGTCGCCTGCGTGGGCGGCGGCTCCAACGCGATGGGCCTCTTCCACGCCTTCCTCGACGACGCCGAGGTCGCCCTGCACGGCTACGAGGCCGGCGGCGACGGCGTGGAGACCGGCCGGCACGCCGCGGCGATCACGCTGGGCCGCTCGGGCGTGCTGCACGGCGCGCGCTCCTACCTTATGCAGGACGAGGACGGCCAGACCCTGGACTCGCACTCCATCTCCGCCGGGCTCGACTACCCCTCGGTGGGCCCGGAGCACGCGCATCTGGCCGACAGCGGCCGGGCGATCTACGAGCCGGTCACCGACGCCGAGTGCATGACCGCCTTCGAGACGCTGTGCCGCACCGAGGGCATCATCCCGGCGATCGAGTCGGCCCATGCGCTGGCCGGAGCGGCCCGGCTCTCGGCCGCCTGGACGGCGGAGGATCCCGCGGCCGCCGCCGAGAAGATCATCGTCGTCAGCCTCTCCGGCCGCGGAGACAAGGACGTCGGCACTGCGGCCGAATGGTTCGACCTGCTCGACGCGGAGCAGCAGGAGCAGCAGGACGAGGACGAGCAGGGCGACGAGACAGGAGTCCAGGCATGAGCATCACCGCAGACGCCGTCGAGGCCGCCCGCGCCGAGGGCCGGTCGGCCTTCATCGGCTACCTCCCGGCCGGCTACCCGGACAAGGAGACCTCCATCGCCGCGGCGATCGCGCTGGCGGAGAACGGCGCCGACGTCCTCGAGATCGGCATCCCGTACTCCGACCCGGTGATGGACGGCCCGGTCATCCAGCAGGCCACCACGGAGGTGCTCGCCCGCGGGTTCCGCATGGACGAGGTCTTCGAGATCGTCGCCGCCGTCACGGCCGCCACCGACGCGGCCGTGCTGGTGATGACCTACTGGAACCTCATCGACCGGATGGGCCCGGAGGTCTTCGCCCGCCGGCTGGCCGAGGCCGGCGGGGCCGGAGCGATCACCCCGGACCTCACGCCCGACGAGGCCGGGGCCTGGATCGCCGCCGCCGAGGCCCATGACCTCGACCGCGTCTTCCTGGCGGCGCCGACGTCGACGCCGGAGCGGATGCGGCGGATCGCCGAGGCCTCGCGCGGCTTCGTCTACGGCGTGTCGCTGATGGGCGTCACCGGGGCGCGCACGGAGGTCTCCGACGCCGCGGAACGCGTGGTCTCCGCCGCCCATGAGGCCGGCGCCGGGCGCGTCTGCGTCGGACTCGGCGTCTCCACCCGGTCCCATGTGGAGGAGATCGGCGGCTATGCCGACGGCGTCATCGTCGGCACCGCCCTGGTCGCCGCCCTGCGGGACGGCGGCGTCGAGGCGGTCGCGGCGAAGGCCGCCGAGCTCTCCGGCCGCGTCTGATCCGCCACGACGCGGCATCCGCCGGGCCGCGTGCCGGACGACATGCGCCGCATGTCCAGACTCAGGACGTAGACTCGCCCCCGACGTCGCGCCGTCGGCCCCGGTGCACTCCCCGCGGGGAGCGGACGGGTCGACGGCGCGCCTGACCGTGCACAGATCCGAGAGGACCTTCTGCCCATGACTCCCACTGTTGCGGCGGCCGCCCCTGCCGGGGACCTGCGTGCCGGTTTCCCGGCTCCGCCCTCCAGCGGTCTCGACCTGTTCGGCCCGTTGACCCTGAACTACTACGCCCTGTGCATCGTGGTGGGCATCATCGCCGCCATCCTGCTCAGCTCCCGGCTGTGGAAGTCGCGCGGGGGATCGGTCGACAACGTCATGGACGCCACGCTGTGGGCGGTGCTGCTGGGCATCGTCGGCGGCCGGCTCTATCACGTGTTCTCCTCGCCGGACGCCTACTTCGGCCCGAACTTCAACGGAGAGGGCGATCTGACGCTGATCCCGCAGGTCTGGCTCGGCGGGCTGGGCATCTGGGGCGCCATCGTCCTGGGCGCCGTCGGCATCTGGATCGCCTGCCGGCGCTACGGCATCAAATTCGCCGGGTTCGCCGACGCGATCGTCCCCGGCGTGCTGCTCGGACAGGCGATCGGCCGCTGGGGCAACTGGTTCAACCAGGAGCTCTACGGCGCGCCGACCAACCTGCCGTGGGGCCTCGAGGTCGACGCCGAGCACCGCGTCCCGCAGGTCCAGCACCTCTCCGAGTCCACGCTCTTCCACCCGACCTTCCTCTACGAGAGTCTCTGGAGCCTCGCCGGCGTCGTGCTGCTGGTGCTGCTGCACAAGAAGTTCCGCTTCAAGCAGGGGCTGGTCACCTGGACCTATGTGGCCTACTACACGCTGGGCCGTTTCTGGATCGAGAGCCTGCGCATCGACGAGCTGGACAAGTCGACCCAGTGGATCAGCCTCTTCGGGCAGGAGTGGCGACTGAACATGTGGGCCGCGCTGTTCACCTTCGTGCTGGCGGCGGTCATGCTCGTGGTGCTCTTCCTGCGTCGCCCGAGCACCGCCGAGGCCGTCGCCGAGGAGCTCGAGGTCTACCGCGCCGGCCACGGGACCCGTACCGTGGGAAGCGCCCAGGACATCGACCCCGATGTCGACGAGGACGCCCCCGAGGATTCCGACCGGGATTCCGCCGAGGACGCCGACCACGACGCCGAGGAGAGCACCGTCGCGGACCAGAGTCCGGATGATGAGACTTCGGTCGGTCCAGATGCTGGGACACCTGACGAGGACGCCGCGGCCCAGGAGGACGGAGCGTCCGACGAGACCGCCGGGAGCGCAGGAGAGGATCCCTCCGAAACCGCTGATGAGCGCCGATGAGCGGTCCACATCATGAGATGTGATTTGCTTCTGCGTCGTGGGACCCAGAAGATGAATCTGATCACCTGAGACCCAGGCGACACCGTCGTGCCCGGACACTCGCACCACTGATGCCGGCGCGACCGGCGCCCCACATCCGGCGCCCGGGACTGCGTGTCGTCCCGGGTGCGGCGTCGGAGTGCGACGTCGTTTCCGGACCGCGGAGCCGGAGCACCGGTTCCTCAGGACGCACCGACAGCCTGTCCGGGGACCGACCGGCCGCCTGCACGGCGGACCCGGCGGAGCTCTCCGGGCCCGAGACTGCATGAGACGCGAGACGAGGGCGCCCGGGCGATCCGCGGGCCGAGCCGACCGCCAGCACGGCGGCGCCGCCCTCCAGCTGTGACAGGGGCCGATGATGTCCCCTCCCATGAATCGTCCGCATGCGGAGGAAGGAACACCGTCATGTCCACTCGAGGACTCTCGGAGATGCACGTCCCTGCGACTGCCGAGGAGCAGTCGAGCACGGAGCAGGTGGTGAGCCCGTTCAGCCGGTTCTCGACCCGCCCCGAGCAGACGGGGCTCTACTCTCCCGACAACGAGCACGAGAACTGCGGCATGGCCGCAGTGGCCACCCTGCGCGGGGAGCCCGGCCACGACATCGTCGACCACGCGCTGCGCGCGCTGCGCAACCTCGAGCACCGCGGCGCCGTCGGCAGCGACGTCGGCACCGGTGACGGCGCGGGCCTGCTCACCCAGGTCCCCGACGAGTTCCTGCGCGCCGTGGTGGAGTTCGACCTGCCGGCCGCCGGGGACTACGCCGTCGGCATCGCCTTCCTCCCGCAGTCCGCCGAGGAGCGCGAGCAGATGGTCGTCGGCATCGAGGAGCTCGCCGGAGAGCAGGGACTCGGCGTGCTCGGCTGGCGCGATCTGCCGATCGACGACTCGATGATCGGCGAGCTGGCCCGCGACGCCATGCCGGTCTTCGCCCAGCTCTTCCTGGCGCTCGACGAGTCCGCGGGCGTCGAGGGATCGCTGGACCAGCGGGCCTGGCGGCTGCGCAAGCGCAGCCAGAACCGCCTGGGGGCCTACTTCCCGTCGCTGTCCTCGAAGACGATCACCTACAAGGGCATGCTGACCACGGCGCAGCTCGAGCCCTTCTACCCGGATCTGTCCGATCCGCGGTTCAAGACCACGCTGGGCATCGTCCACTCGCGGTTCTCGACGAACACCTTCCCCTCCTGGCCGCTGGCCCAGCCGCTGCGCAACATCGCCCACAACGGCGAGATCAACACCGTCAAGGGAAACCGCAACTGGATGCGGGCCCGGCAGTCGGTGATGTCCTCCGAGCTGCTGGGGGAGGACCCGGAGCAGCTGTTCCCGATCTGCACGCCGGGCGCCTCCGACTCCGCCTCCTTCGACGAGGCCGCCGAGCTGCTGATGCTCTCCGGCCGGCCGCTGTCGCAGGCGATGCGCATGATGGTCCCGGAGGCCTGGGAGAACCACGACACCATGGACCCGGCGCTGCGGGCCTTCTACCGCTACCACTCCATGCTCATGGAGGCCTGGGACGGTCCGGCGGCGGTGGCCTTCACCGACGGCGTCCAGGTCGGCGCGGTGCTGGACCGCAACGGACTGCGCCCGGCGCGCTACTGGGTCACCGACGACGGCCTGGTCGTGATGTCCTCGGAGGTCGGCGTCGTCGACCTCGACCCCTCGTCGATCGTGCGCAAGGGCCGCGTGGCTCCGGGGATGATGTTCCTGCTCGACACCGCCGAGGGGCGGATCATCGAGGATGAGGAGGTCAAGTCGGAGTTCGCCTCCGCCGCGCCGTGGCAGGAATGGGTCGACCAGAACCTGATCGAGCTGCAGGACCTGCCCGAGCGGCTGCACGTCCGCCACCCCTCCGACTCGGTGCGCCGCCGCCAGCAGACCTTCGGCTACACGCATGAGGAGCTGAAGATCCTGGTCGGCCCGATGGCGTCGAACGGCGCCGAGCCGCTGGGCGCGATGGGCACCGACACGCCGATCGCGGTGCTGGCCGACCGTCCGCGGCTGCTCTTCGACTACTTCGTGCAGAGCTTCGCCCAGGTCACCAATCCGCCGCTGGACGCCATCCGCGAGGAGCTGGTCACGTCGCTGGGCCACCACATCGGCCCCAACGGCAACCTGCTGGGCACCGGGCAGGTGAGGACCAAGCAGCTCGCCCTGGACTTCCCGGTCATCGACAACGATCAGCTGGCCAAGATCGCCAACATCCGCGACGACGACGGCAGGAAGATCGCGATGAAGGTGCGCGGGCTCTACCGGGTCGGCAGCACCGAGGAGGACTTCCGCCAGCGCATCCGCGACCTCTGCGAGAACGTCTCGGCGGCGGTCAATCGCGGGGTGAGCTACATCGTCATCTCCGACCGGGACTCCAACGCGCAGTGGGCCCCGATCCCGTCGATGCTGCTGCTCTCGGCGATCCACCACCACCTGCTGAAGTCGGCGAACCGCACCCGCGCCTCGCTGATCGTCGAGGCCGGCGACGTCCGCGAGGTCCACCATGTCGCCTGCCTGGTCGGCTACGGCGCCGCCGCGGTGAACCCCTACCTGGCCATGGAGTCGGCCGAGGACATGGTCCGTCGCGGCGAGATCACCGGCGTCGACGAGGGCCGGGCGGTGCACAACCTGCTCACCGCGCTGGGCAAGGGCGTGCTGAAGATCATGTCCAAGATGGGCATCTCGACAGTGGCCTCGTACTGCGGCGCGCAGACCTTCGAAGCCGTCGGGCTGGCCCAGCATGTCGTCGACCAGTACTTCTCCGGCACCCACTCGCCGATGGGCGGCGCGGGGCTGGAGGTCCTCTCCGCGGAGACGATGGCCCGGCACGCCCACGCCTACCCGTCCGACGGCAACGACCTCGGGCGCGGCGACGAGCTGGAGGTCGGCGGCGAGTACCAGTGGCGCCGGGAGGGGCCGCCGCATCTGTTCAATCCGCAGACGGTGTTCAAGCTGCAGCACTCCACCGCGCGGCGCCGCTACGACATCTTCAAGCAGTACACCCGGCAGATCGACGACCAGTCCGCGTCGCTGATGACCCTGCGCGGGCTCATCAAGCTCAAGGGCACGCGGCCGTCGATCCCGATCTCCGAGGTCGAGCCGGTCAGCGAGATCGTCAAGCGGTTCAACACCGGCGCGATGAGCTACGGCTCGATCTCGCAGGAGGCCCACGAGACGCTGGCGATCGCGATGAACCGGCTGAAGGGCCGGTCGAACACCGGCGAGGGCGGCGAGCACCCCGCGCGTCTGGCCGACCCGGAGCGGCGCTCGGCGATCAAGCAGGTCGCCTCGGGCCGCTTCGGCGTGACCAGCCAGTACCTCACGCACGCCGACGACCTGCAGATCAAGATGGCCCAGGGCGCCAAGCCCGGCGAGGGCGGCCAGCTGATGGGCAAGAAGGTCTACCCGTGGGTGGCCGAGACGCGGCACTCCACGCCCGGCGTCTCGCTCGTCTCCCCGCCGCCGCACCACGACATCTACTCCATCGAGGACCTCGCCCAGCTGATCTACGACCTCAAGCGCGCCAACACCGGCGCGCGGGTCCACGTGAAGCTGGTCGCGCTCAACGGTGTGGGCACAGTGGCCGCCGGCGTGACCAAGGCCAAGGCCGACGTCGTGCTCATCTCCGGGCACGACGGCGGCACCGGCGCCTCGCCGCTGAACTCGCTGAAGCACGCCGGGGCCCCCTGGGAGCTCGGACTGGCCGAGGCGCAGCAGACGCTGATGCTCAACGGGCTGCGCGAGCGGGTCACCGTGCAGGTCGACGGACAGATGAAGACCGGCCGCGACGTGGTCATCGCCGCGCTGCTGGGTGCGGAGGAGTACGGCTTCGCGACGGCTCCGCTGGTCGTCTCCGGCTGCGTGATGATGCGCGTCTGCCACCTGGACACCTGCCCGGTCGGCGTGGCGACGCAGAATCCCGAGCTGCGTGCGCGCTACACCGGCCAGGCCGACCACGTGGTGAACTTCTTCGAGTTCGTCGCCCAGGAGGTCCGCGAGCACCTGGCCGAGCTCGGCTTCCGCAGCCTCGACGAGGCCGTCGGGCACATCGAGTCGCTGGACTTCGACCAGGCCAAGCGCCATTGGAAGACCGACGGGCTGAACCTGGACTCGGTGCTCGGCGGCTACGACGCGCAGGATCCCGCCACCGAGGCGATGCTGCGTCGCACCGGCGGGCAGGACCACGAGCTGGAGAAGCACTTCGACGTCGCGCTCATCGAGCAGGCCCAGCCGGCGATCCGGCAGGGCCAGCACGTTCGGCTGGAGCGGAAGGTGATCAACACCGACCGTTCGGTGGGCACGATGCTCGGCCACGAGATCACCAAGGCGCGGGGCCTGACGACGCTGGATCCCGACACCGTCGAGGTCGACCTGCACGGCGAGGCCGGGCAGTCGCTGGGCGCCTTCCTGCCGCACGGCGTGACGCTGCGGCTCTCCGGCGACGCCAACGACTACGTCGGCAAGGGCCTCTCCGGCGGACGCCTGGTGGTCCACCCGGACGCGGAGGCCCCGCTGCGGGCCGAGGACAACGTCATCGCCGGCAACGTGATCGGCTACGGCGCGACCTCCGGCGAGATCCTGCTGCGCGGACAGGTCGGCGAACGCTTCCTGGTGCGCAACTCCGGGGCGACCGCCGTCGTCGAGGGCATCGGCGACCACGGCTGCGAGTACATGACCGGCGGCCAGGCGCTGGTCCTCGGGCCGACGGGACGCAACTTCGGAGCGGGCATGTCCGGCGGCACCGCCTACGTGCTGGACTTCGACCCGAAGCTGATGAACGCGCAGGCCCGGGCCCACGACGACCTGATGCTCGAGGAGCCGGACGAGGAGGACCGGCAGATCATCCTGGACCTGCTGCGCCGCCACCTCGAGGAGACCGGCTCCGAGCTGGCCCGTCAGCTGCTCGACGAGGTCGAGACGACCTTCTCGCGGATCACCAAGGTGATGCCGCGCAACTACGACGCCGTGCTGCGGACTCGCTCCGAGGCCCTCGACGAGGGCCTCGACCCCGACGGGGACGAGACGTGGCAGAAGATTCTGGAGGTGACCCGTGGCTGATCCCCGCGGATTCCTGAAGCACCGCGAGCGCCGGGACCGGCCCTCGCGCCCCGTGCCCGTGCGCATCATGGACTTCCACGAGGTCTACGAGCGCCAGGAGAAGGACACGGTCCAGACCCAGGCCGGCCGCTGCATGGACTGCGGCATCCCGTTCTGCCACACCGGCTGCCCGCTGGGGAACCTGATCCCGGAATGGAACGACCTCGTCCATCGGGACCAGATGGAGGAGGCCTCCGCCCGGCTGCACATGACCAACAACTTTCCGGAGTTCACCGGCCGCGTCTGCCCGGCGCCCTGCGAGACCTCCTGCGTGCTGGGGATCAACCAGCCGGCGGTCACCATCAAGCAGTCCGAGGTCTCCATCGCCGACGAGGCGATCGAGCAGGGCTGGGTGGAGCCGGTGATCCCGCAACGGCTGACCGGCAAGACCGTCGCCGTCGTCGGCTCCGGCCCGGCCGGGATGGCCGCGGCCCAGCAGCTCACCCGCGCCGGGCACACGGTCGCCGTCTACGAGCGCGACGACCGGCTCGGCGGACTGCTGCGCTACGGCATCCCGGACTTCAAGATGGAGAAGCAGCACGTCGACTTCCGCATCGAGCAGATGGAGGCCGAAGGCACCCGCTTCTACCCCTCGACGGGGATCGGCGAGGACATCTCCTGGGACGCGCTGCGCGAGAGCTACGACGCCGTCGTGGTCGCGACCGGGGCCATGGTCCCGCGCGATCTGCCGATCCCGGGCCGCGGCCTGGACGGGGTGCACTTCGCCATGGAGTACCTGGTCCAGTCGAACCGGGCCACCCACGGCGACGACCTCGAGGACCAGATCCACGCCGAGGGCAAGCATGTGATCGTGCTCGGCGGCGGCGACACCGGCGCCGACTGCATCGGCACCGCCCACCGGCACGGTGCGGCCTCGGTGACCACTCTGGCCATCGGCACCCAGCCGCCGCAGGAGCGCCCGGAGAACCAGCCGTGGCCGGTGGATCCGAAGGTCTTCGAGGTCACCTCGGCCGACGAGGAGGGCGGCGAGCGGCGCTACCTGGCCTCGACGGTGGAGTTCCTCGGCGACGAGGACGGCCGCGTGCGGGCGCTGAAGATCGCCGAGACCCAGTACAACGAGGACGGCTCGCGCACGCCGAAGGAGGGGACCGAGCACGAGATCCCCGCCGACCTGGTGCTGCTGGCGCTGGGCTTCACCGGTCCGGAGCAGGAGACGCTGTCCGAGCAGCTGGGCACCGGCTTCGACCGGCGCGGCGCGCTGGGCCGGGGCGAAGACTACATGACCGACGTCGACGGCGTCTTCTCGGTCGGCGACGCCGGCCGCGGGGCCTCGCTGGTGGTCTGGGCGATCGCCGAGGGGCGCGCCGTCGCCAAGGAGGTGGACTCCTACCTCGAGGGCGAGTCCCGCCTGCCGGCCCCGGTCAAGCCCTCCGACCACGGGATCTCGCTCTCGGCCTGAGCGCCGGGCCTGTCCCCGGCCGGGGCCGAGTGAGATAGGCTCGGAGCGTGACGCGTCGGACGTCAGCGACGTCAGCGACGCATGCTTCCACTGGCCCAGTGTCGTGCCAGGCATCGAGCAGAACAATGACCGCCAACGACTAAGGGTGAGGCATGAGACACGCCAAGATCGTCGCGACCTTCGGGCCGGCCACCGAGGGATACGAGACCACGCGCCGGCTCGTCGAGGCCGGCGTGGACGTGGCCCGGGTGAACATGAGCCACGGGGACTACAGCGTCCACGAGCAGACCTACAACACCGTCCGCGAGGTCTCGAAGGACCTGCGCCGCGCCGTCGCGCTCTTCGCCGACCTGCAGGGTCCGAAGATCCGCCTGGGCCGCTTCGTCGAGGGCGGCCACGAGCTCGCCCTCGGCGACCGCTTCACGATCACCACCGAGGACGTCGAGGGCACCAAGGAGCGCTGCTCGACCACGTTCAAGGGCCTGCCCGGCGACGTCGAGCCCGGCGACACGCTGCTCATCGACGACGGCAAGGTCTCGCTGCGCGCCGTCGAGGTGACCGAGACCGAGGTGGTCACCGAGGTGACCGTGGCCGGCCCGGTGTCGGACAACAAGGGCATCAACCTGCCCGGCGTCGCCGTCTCCGTCCCCGCGCTGAGCGACAAGGACGAGGACGACCTGCGCTGGGCGCTGCGCACCGGCTTCGACATGATCGCGCTGTCCTTCGTCCGCGACGCCTCCGACGTCGAGGCGGTCCACCGCATCATGGACGAGGAGGGCCGTCGCGTGCCCGTCATCGCCAAGGTGGAGAAGCCCCAGGCGGTCGACGCGCTGCAGGACGTCGTCGACGCCTTCGACGCGATCATGGTCGCCCGCGGCGATCTGGGCGTGGAGCTCCCGCTGGAGGAGGTCCCGCTGGTGCAGAAGCGGGCCATCGAGCTGGCCCGCCGCTGGGCGAAGCCGGTCATCGTGGCCACTCAGGTGCTGGAGTCGATGGTCGACAGCCCGCGGCCGACCCGCGCGGAGGCCTCCGACTGCGCCAACGCGGTGCTCGACGGCGCCGACGCGGTCATGCTCTCCGGCGAGACCTCGGTCGGACAGTACCCGGTGCGCACAGTGGAGACGATGTCCAGCATCATCGCCGCCACCGAGCGCAAGGGGCTGAGCCGCATCCCTCCGCTGGGCACGCTGCCGCGGACCCGGGGCGGGGCGATCACCCGCGCGGCCGCCGAGATGGCCGAGCAGCTGGACATCGACTACCTGGCCACCTTCACCCGGTCGGGCGACTCGGCGCGGCGGCTCTCCCGGCTCCGCCCGGTCCAGCCGATCTTCGCCTTCACCCACGTCGAGCACACGCACAACATCCTGTGCCTGTCCTGGGGCGTGCAGCCCCGCTGGGTGGAGTTCGCCTCGCACACCGACAAGATGACCGCCCAGGTGGACAAGCTCCTGCTGGAGGAGGGCATCGCGAAGCCCGATGACCTGGTGGTCATCGCCGCCGGCTCGCCTCCCGGTCAGGCCGGCACCACCAACATGGTCAAGGTCCACCGCATCGGCGACATCCCCGACAGTGCGGATCTGGCGACTCTGCAGCGCGGCGACATCGCGCCGCCGAACAAGGAGCCGGTCGGTCCGTGGCCGGCGAAGAGCGCCTCCAGCCCGCTCTGAGCGGCTGATCCTGCCCGGGACGCCGGGACGACGCCCCGCCCTCGCGACCTCACCGGGTCGCGGGGGCGTCGTCGTGTCCGGGGCGGCCGGCCACGGCGCGCGCCGTCGCGGCCCCCGCGTGTCAGCCCATCGTGGGCAGTCCGCCGAGGATCGCCAGCAGGGCTGCGCCCACCGAGGCGCCGAGCAGGGAGCCGAGAACGATGTCGAGGCCCGTATGGCGTCGCAGCTCCAGGCGCGACCAGGATGCGGCCGCCCAGACCAGCATGCCGACGACCCACCAGACCGGATGGTCGAGGCCGGCCGGCACGATGACGGCGGCCAGAGCCGCGGTCAGCGCATGGATGCTGATCTTGAGCCTGGTGTTGATGATCAACGCCGTCAGCTGAGTCCCGACGCCGAGGACGCCGGACCAGCGCACGGCCTCGCTGGTGGGCACCAGCAGCAGGGATGCGGCGCCGAGCAGCATCGACGCCAGCGCGATCCCGTAGAACAGGTGCCGTTGGCGTCGGTGCCGGATGAACGGATCGGTGGCCAGCCCGCGGCGGACCATCGCGCGCGATGCCAGCCACGGGATTCCGGCGAAGAAGACGGCCGAGAGCAGGGCGGCCCACCACCAGCGGGGGTCGGTCAGCAGCGCCACCCAGACAAGCACGAGCGTCACCAGGATGAAGGGGCTGAGTGCCTCCGAGAGGAGGTGGGCGGCTCGTCGCCGCGCGGCACGGCGGGGTCCGGGGGTGAGTCGGGCTGCGGCGGAGGGCACGGTGCTCGAGTCTAGAGCGGACCTCGTCGTCGGGTCACTTCATCGTCGGGTCGTCTCGCCGCGGGGAGACGACGCTCCGTGATCGATCGGCGGGCCTTCTCCGCCGCCCGGCCGGCCGGGAGACCCTGGTGCCCGGCCGACGACGTCGATATGGTCGATGCCCCCGGACTTACCTGTCCGGATCGCCGCGCATGGGGTGTGTGCGGCGCGAGGTGACGAGGGGGTCGCCATGGCGGATTACCAGACGGAGCGGCGGGAGCTCGCGGCGCGGCTCGACTGCACGCCGCCGGAGGACGAGATGCTGCGCCCGAGCGAGCTCGTGCCGATCCTCGAGGCGTGGGCCTACTGCGGGTACATCGACGAGGATCATGTGAGCGAGATCCTCAGCCGATTGTGCCTCTGGGTGGAGGACTGCGAACACCATCGCCCCGGGTGGTATCTCCGGGGCGAGCATCGGGATCGGCGCGACTGGATGGACGTCGTGGAGGCGGTGAGCCGCGAAGTGGGGGAGCGGCGGACCTCGTCGTGACCCTCTCTCCGTGCGGGGCGCCTCCCGGTGTCCGTCGGCACCACACGGCCGAGCCGTCGCACACGAGATGTGTCACGCAGACGGCGTCCGGGTCCGATTCCCGGCACTTCAGGTGTGCCTCCAGCACAGTGGGGCGGACAGGCAGCACGGCGGTCGCATGCCGAGCACATGCCGGGACCTCGGTCCACGATGTCCCGCGACATGACGAAGGTGCCCGAAGCGGGACTCGAACCCGCACACCAGTGGTACCGCATTTTGAGTGCGGCGCGTCTACCGATTCCGCCATTCGGGCTGGTGGCCGCTCGAGTCCGGGCGTCAGGGGCCGCCGGAGGCGGCGACGTCGTCGACAGGCGTGCCGGCGTGGCCGGCGGACTCGAGGTGCCTGATCAGCATACCGGGCGATACGCTGGGGTGGACAATTCGGCCGCGCCGCCGGGATCGGCGGCATGGGCGGCCTCGCACCAGCAGATGAGCCCCATCCGAAGGAGAACGGTGACCGAAGAGCAGAACTCCGCATCAGCCGAGGCCGCATCCGACGCAGCGTCCGACGGCGGGGCCAGCAAGCGCCGCGTGCTCGTCGCCGAGGATGAGACGCTCATCCGTCTGGACATCGTCGAGATCCTCGACGGAGCGGGGTACGAGGTCGTCGCGCAGGCCGACGACGGCGAGCAGGCCGTCGAGCTGGCCCGCGAGCACGATCCGGAGCTGGTGGTCATGGACGTGAAGATGCCGGTGATGGACGGCATCACCGCCGCGACGACGATCGCCGAGGAGCAGATCGCTCCGGTGGTCATGCTCACCGCCTTCTCCCAGCGGGATCTCGTCGAGAGCGCCCGCGAGGCCGGAGCGATGGCCTACGTGGTCAAGCCCTTCACCGAGAACGACCTCATCCCGGCCATCGAGGTCGCCGTCGCGCGCTTCGACGAGATCCGTGCCCTGGAGCAGGAGGTCGCCTCGCTCAACGACAAGTTCGAGACCCGCAAGCTGGTCGACCGGGCGAAGTCGCTGCTGACCACCAAGATGGGGCTCAGCGAGCCGGAGGCCTTCCGCTGGATCCAGAAGACCTCGATGGACCGCCGGCTGAGCATGCGCGAGGTCGCCGAGACCGTCGTCGACCAGATGGACTGAGTCCCCCGCCCTCCGCGGGCGGGGGAGCGGCTCAGCTCTCGAAGTACACCGGGTGGTGCCTCCGGCACCCGGGATTGAAGCCCGCACCGCAGGCCGGGCAGGCCGGACGCGCGGCGTCGGCCGCGAGATAGGCGCGGATCGTCAGCCGCGTCCCGCAGACGCCGCAGAGCAGCGCCGCCGCGTCGTGCTCGGCGCGGGGCCACGGGGTGGGCGCGTGATCCTCGGACGCGTCGTGGCAGTGCAGGCAGGGGTACCACCGGTCGCAGCAGCGGAAGCGGATCGCCACCACGTCCAGCGCGCCGGCATAGTGCGCGCAGCGCGTCTGCGCATCGACGACGGCGCCGCCCACGGCAGGTCGCCGGCCCGCATCGTGCGGATCGGTCTGCCGGCCGCGCGGGGGATCGGTGCGGGAGTCGGCTCGGGCCATGGCGTCCACTGTAGCGGGAGGCCCGGATGCGGGCCCTGCGGCACGGCGGGCCCGCTCGGCCGCCGTCCGGGACGCCGCAGCACCGGGTCGCGTCCTCTCTCGGCCGCCGCTCTTGTGATCGATCCCTCGACCGGGTAGTGTCACGATAAAGCGACTCACCTCACAGCGTGAAGGAGTCGTGGCCGGCCCAGTCGGCCGGCGGATGCCGGGGCGCTGGTGGTGCGGCGCGTCGGATGCGGCGGGGCCTCAGGTCGCTCCAGGTCGCTCCTCGGAGCGGGCCGCCGCCGTCGAGGGGAGACACAGCCCCGTCGTCGTCCCGCAGCACTGTGCTGCGATGCTCTCCGGAGCGTCCTGCATGCTGAGACGGCGGCGGGGCTGTCGTCGTTCCGCCCCGACCAGGGCATAGAATCGCACCATGGCACACAGCACCCCAGAGGACCCCGCACGGGGCGCCGCCGAGGAGGCGCCCCACACCCCGCCGACGCCGGTCACCGGTCCGAGCGTCCCGGAGAAGCCGCGCAGCTGGCAGGTCACCGACGGCTACACCAGCGCGCCGTCCCGCGGCATGCTCCGTGCCGTCGGGATGGGCGACCAGGACTTCGGCAAGGCGCAGATCGGCATCGCCAGCTCGTGGAACGAGATCACTCCGTGCAACCTCTCGCTGGACCGGCTGGCCCGCGCCTCCAAGGAGGGTGTGCACGCCGGCGGCGGCTACCCGCTGGAGTTCGGCACGATCTCGGTCTCCGACGGGATCTCCATGGGGCATGAGGGGATGCACTACTCGCTGGTCTCCCGCGAGGTCATCGCCGACTCAGTGGAGACGGTCATGGAGGCCGAGCGACTGGACGGCTCCATCCTGCTGGCCGGCTGCGACAAGTCGCTGCCCGGGATGATGATGGCCGCGGCGCGCCTGGACCTCTCCAGCGTCTTCCTCTACGCCGGCTCCATCATGCCGGGCACCGCGCGCTTCTCCGACGGCAGCGAGAAGGAGGTCACCCTCATCGACGCCTTCGAGGGTGTCGGGGCCTGCGCCCGCGGGACCATCAGCGAGGAGGACCTCGGGGTCATCGAGCGCGCCATCTGCCCCGGCGAGGGGGCCTGCGGCGGCATGTACACCGCCAACACGATGGCCGCCATCGGCGAGGCCCTCGGGCTCTCGCTGCCCGGCTCGGCCGCTCCACCCTCGGCGGACCGGCGCCGCGACGTCTTCGCCCACCGCGCCGGCGAGGCCGTCGTCGAGCTGCTCCGGCAGGGGATCACCACCCGCGACATCCTCACCAAGCAGGCCTTCGAGAACGCCATCGCGGTCACGATGGCCTTCGGCGGCTCCACCAACGCGGTGCTGCACCTGCTGGCCATCGCCCGCGAGGCCGGCGTCGACCTCGCGCTGGAGGACTTCAACCGGATCGGCGACCGGATCCCGCACCTGGGCGACCTCAAGCCCTTCGGCCAGTACGTGATGGCCGACGTCGACCGCGTCGGCGGCGTGCCGGTGGTCATGCGGGCGCTGCTCGACGCCGGGCTGCTGCACGGCGACGCGCTGACCGTCACCGGCCGCACCGTCGCCGAGAACCTGGCCGAGATCGACCCGCCGGACCTCGACGGCTCGATCATCCGGTCGCTGCAGGACCCGATGCACCACAACGGCGGCATCGCCGTGCTGCGCGGCTCGCTCGCGCCGGAGGGGGCGGTCGTGAAGTCGGCGGGCTTCGACGCCGAGGTCTTCGAGGGCACTGCGCGGGTCTTCGAGCGCGAGCAGGCCGCGTTGGACGCGCTGTCCGCCGGCAGCATCGCCGCCGGCGACGTCGTCGTCATCCGCTACGAGGGGCCCAAGGGCGGGCCCGGCATGCGCGAGATGCTGGCGATCACCGGCGCGATCAAGGGCGCGGGCCTGGGCAAGGACGTGCTGCTGATCACCGACGGCCGGTTCTCCGGCGGCACCACCGGGCTGTGCATCGGCCACATCGCGCCGGAGGCGGTCGACGGCGGCCCCATCGCCCATATCGTCGACGGCGACCGGATCCGGGTGGACATCGCCTCGCGCACCATCGACCTGCTGGTCGACGAGCAGGACCTCTCGCGCCGGGCCGAGGGCTGGGAGCCCCTGGACCCGACGACGACCACCGGGGTGCTGGGCAAGTACGCCAAGCTGGTCCGCTCGGCGGCCGAAGGAGCCTACTGCGGCTGATCCTCCGCGCCGTCCGCGCCCCGGCCCTCCGGCCGGGGCGCGGCACCCGGAGGCGCCGCCCTCGCGGGGCGGCCCGACGGGCAGTCCAGATGGTGAGACGGGTGAGTCGCCTGTTGACTCGCCCCTCTCGTCGGGGAAGCATTGGGGGCATGCGCCAGATGCTACGAGTAGCTCCCGTCCTCCCGCCGGGGGAAGCGTGACGATCCACGTTCCTCAGGGCGGCCCGAATCCTGCTCGTCGACGAGCAGGCGGACGGTCGCACTCGAGCTGACGCATGACGCTCAAACCCCGGCAGAGAGCCCCCGCAGGGACGCTTCCTCGCCGGGGTCTTCTCATCTCCGGGGTCACTTGCCAGCATCCATCCGGGGGCGCAGCCCCTGCCGACCGGATACAGGAACACACTGATGAGCAGAACAGCTGCGACGAGCCCAGCGGCTCCGCCGGCGTCGAGCCCCGAGCGGAGCCGGCCCAGCCACACCACGACCGCCGATCATCGCCTCTACGGCCCCGGCCTGTCCGTGGAGCCGGTGGAGGTGACCGGCTCGGAGTCCATCATCCGCAGCCTCGAGGCGCTCGGAGTGACCGATGTGTTCGGCCTCCCGGGCGGCGCGATCCTGCCGACCTACGACCCGCTCATGGACTCGTCGACGATCAATCACGTGCTGGTCCGCCACGAACAGGGCGCCGGCCACGCCGCGCAGGGCTACGCCATGGTGACCGGGGAGGTCGGCGTCTGCCTGGCCACCTCCGGACCCGGTGCGACGAACCTGGTCACCGCGCTGGCCGACGCGCATATGGACTCGGTGCCGATGGTCGCGATCACCGGCCAGGTCAATGCCGCGGTGATCGGCACCGATGCCTTCCAGGAGGCCGACATCGTCGGGATCTCCGCGCCGATCACCAAGCATTCCTTCCTGGTCACCGACGCCGAGACCATCCCGCAGGTGATGGCCGAGGCCTTCCACCTGGCCTCCTCGGGGCGGCCGGGCCCGGTGCTCGTGGACATCACAAAGTCGGCCCAGGCCGCGAAGACCACGTTCTCCTGGCCGCCCGAGATCGGATTGACCGGCTATCGGCCGGTCACCCGCGGGCACGCCAAGCAGGTCCGCGAGGCCGCCAAGCTCATCCAGCAGGCGCGCCGCCCGGTCTTCTACCTCGGCGGAGGGGTCATCAAGGCCGAGGCCTCCGAGGAGTTCCGCGCCCTGGCCGAGGCCGCCGGCGCGCCGGTGGCGACGACGCTGATGGCCCGCGGCGCCTTCCCCGACTCGCACGAGCAGAACCTGGGGATGCCGGGCATGCACGGCACAGTGGCCGCCGTCGCCGCGCTGCAGCGGGCGGATCTGCTGATCACCCTCGGCGCCCGCTTCGACGACCGCGTCACCGGGGCGCTGGACTCCTTCGCCCCGGACGCGAAGGTCATCCACGCCGACGTCGACCCGGCCGAGATCTCGAAGAATCGGCTGGCCGACGTGCCGATCGTCGGCTCGCTGAAGGAGATCGTCCCCGAGCTGACCACGGCGGTGACCGACGTCTTCGAGCGTGAGGGCCGTCCGGAGCTGGAGAGCTGGTGGCGCCAGCTGGACCGGATGCGCACCACCTACCCGCTGGGCTGGACCGAGCCCGAGGACGGCATGATCGCCCCGCAGCAGGTCATCCGGCGCATCGGCGAGGCCGCCGGTCCGGAGGCGGTCTACGTCGCCGGCGTCGGCCAGCACCAGATGTGGGCCTCGCAGTTCATCGGCTTCGAGCGGCCCCGGCAGTGGCTGAACTCCGGCGGACTGGGGACCATGGGCTACTCGGTGCCCGCCGCGATGGGGGCGCAGGTCGGCCAGCCGGACCGTGTGGTCTGGGCGATCGACGGCGACGGCTGCTTCCAGATGACCAACCAGGAGCTGGCCACCTGCGCGATCAACGGCATCCCGATCAAGGTGGCGGTGATCAACAACTCCTCGCTGGGCATGGTGCGGCAGTGGCAGACGCTGTTCTACGAGTCGCGCTACTCCAACACCGACCTGAACACGGCGATGGACCGCCACGGCGACCAGGTCGTGCCGATCCCGGACTTCGTGAAGCTCGCCGAGGCCTACGGCTGCGCGGGGCTGCGCTGCGAGCGCGAGGAGGACCTGGACGCGACGATCGCCGAGGCCATGGCGATCAACGACCGGCCCGTCGTCGTCGACTTCCGGGTCAGCCGCGACTCCATGGTCTGGCCGATGGTGCCGGCGGGGGTCTCCAACAGCGACATCCAGGTCGCCCGCGACCTGACCCCGGACTGGGACGAGGAGGAGTGACCATGAGCGCCGAGACGGCCGAACGCCGCACCCTGTCCGTGCTCGTCGAGGACGTGCCCGGAGTGCTCTCCAAGGTCTCCGGGCTGTTCTCCCGACGGGCCTTCAACATCGACTCGCTGGCCGTCGGGCCCTCGGAGATCGCCGGTCTCTCCCGGATCACCGTGGTCGTCCGCGCCGACGAGGTGCTGCTGGAGCAGATCACCAAGCAGCTGAACAAGCTCATCAACGTCATCAAGATCATCGAGCTGGCGCCGGAGACCTCGGTGCAGCGCGACCACCTGCTGATCAAGGTCAGGGCCGACTCGCCGACCCGGCTGCAGGTGACCCAGGCGGTGGACCTGTTCCGCGCCAAGATCGTCGACGTCTCGGTCGACTCGCTCACCGTCGAGGCCACCGGGGCTCCCGACAAGCTCAACGCCCTGCTGGACGTGCTCGAGCCCTACGGCATCCGCGAGATCGTCCGGTCCGGGACGCTCGCGATCAGCCGGGGTGCGAGATCCATGACCGACCGGGCGCTGAAGTCGTGACGGGGAGGTCGGAGCCTGCGAGCATCCGTCGCCGGCTCCGGGCCGTCCCCGCCCGTCCCACCCGCACGATCCCTCCATTTCCGATCCGCAAGGAGACCTCGAAGTGACTGACCTGTACTACGACGACGACGCCGACCTCGCCGTGCTGTCCGACCGGAAGGTGGCGGTGATCGGCTACGGCTCCCAGGGCCACGCCCACTCGCTGTCGCTGCGCGACTCCGGCGTCGACGTCCGCGTCGGCCTCAAGGAGGGCTCCTCCTCGAAGGCCAAGGCCGAGGAGCAGGGCCTGACCGTGACCACGGTGGCCGAGGCGGCCGCGGAGGCCGACGTCGTGATGATGCTGGTCCCGGACCAGCACCAGGCCGACGTCTACGCCGCCGAGGTCGCCCCGCACCTGTCGGCCGGCGACGTGCTGCTGTTCTCCCACGGCTTCAACATCCGCTACGACTACATCCAGCCGGCCGCCGACGTCGACGTCGCCATGGTCGCCCCGAAGGGGCCGGGCCACGTGGTGCGCCGCGAGTATGAGGCCGGCCGCGGCGTGCCGGCGCTGATCGCCGTCGAGCAGAACCCCTCGGGGAAGGCCAAGGACGTCGCCCTGGCCTACGCCAAGGGCATCGGCGGCACCCGCGCCGGCGTCATCGAGACCACCTTCACCGAGGAGACCGAGTCGGACCTCTTCGGCGAGCAGGCGGTGCTCTGCGGCGGCGCCTCGCAGCTGGTCCAGTACGGCTTCGAGACGCTGACCGAGGCCGGCTACCAGCCGGAGATCGCCTACTTCGAGGTGCTCCACGAGCTGAAGCTCATCGTCGACCTGATGGTCGAGGGCGGCCTGACCAAGCAGCGCTGGTCCATCTCCGACACCGCGGAGTTCGGCGACTACGTCTCCGGCCCCCGGGTCATCTCCCCGGAGGTCAAGGAGAACATGAAGACGGTGCTGGGCGAGATCCAGGACGGCAGCTTCGCCAAGCGGTTCATGGACGACCAGCGCGCCGGCGCGCCGGAGTTCGCCGAGCTGCGGCGGAAGAACGAGTCGCACCCGATCGAGTCCACCGGGCGGCAGCTGCGCAAGCTGTTCTCCTGGATCCCGGAGGACGACGACTACACCGAGGGCACCGCCTCCCGCTGACCCGTCGCCGGGCAGCAGGCAGGAGGCAGTAGAGTGAGCGGGGTCGGGTCGTCCGCGGCCCGGCCCCGCATCGCTGAGCTCCGCACCGTCGATCGGACTCGATCCATCCACCACCGAGAAGAAGGACACTGTGAGCACCAACCGCCCCGTCGTCGTCCTCGCCGAGGAACTCTCGCCCGCCACCGTCGAGGCCCTCGGGCCCGACTTCGAGATCCGCCAGTCGGACGGCACCGACCGTGACCGGCTCGCCGCCGATCTCGCCGACGCCCATGCCCTCATGGTCCGCTCGGCCACCACCGTCGACGCCGAGGTCCTCGCCCAGGCGCCCCGGCTGAAGGTCGTCGCCCGCGCCGGCGTCGGTCTGGACAACGTCGACATCAGCGCCGCCACGGAGGCCGGCGTGATGGTGGTCAACGCGCCGACGTCGAACATCGTCTCCGCCGCCGAGCTGACCTGCGCCCACATCCTGGGACTGGCGCGGAATATCCCGCCGGCGACGGCGGCGCTGAAGGCGGGGGAGTGGAAGCGCTCGAAGTACGCCGGCCTGGAGCTGCAGGACAAGGTCCTCGGCGTCATCGGTCTGGGCCGCATCGGCGGGCTGGTCGCCGAGCGGATGAAGGCCTTCGGCATGGAGATCGTCGCCTACGACCCCTACGTGACCTCCGCCCGCGCGCACCAGCTCGGCGCGCAGCTGCTCAGCCTCGAGGAGCTCTACGAGCGGGCCGACGTGGTCACCATCCATATGCCCAAGACCCCGGAGACGCTGGGGATGCTGGGAGCGGCGGCCTTCGAGCGGATGAAGGACTCGGCCTACGTCGTCAACGTCGCCCGCGGCGGCCTGGTCGACGAGGACGCGCTGGAGCAGGCTCTGCAGGCCGGCAGCATCGGCGGGGCGGCGATCGACGTCTACGCCTCCGAGCCCTCCACCCACCTGCCGTTCTTCTCCCGGGAGAACGTCGTGGTCACCCCCCATCTGGGCGCCTCCACCGCCGAGGCCCAGGAGAAGGCCGGCGTCTCAGTGGCGAAGTCGGTCCGCCTGGCCCTGGCCGGCGAGCTGGTGCCCGACGCGGTCAATGTCGCCGGCGGCGCGATCGACGAGCTCGTCCGCCCCGGCATCCCGCTGATCGAGAAGCTCGGCCGGGTGCTCACCGCCGTCGGCTCCGACGCCTTCACCGATGTGGAGACCGAGGCCGCCGGCGAGATCGCCGAGCTCAACGTCGATGCCCTGCAGCTGGCCGCGCTGAAGGGCCTGTTCACCGACGTCGTCTCCGAGCAGGTCTCCTATGTCAACGCGCCGGTGCTCGCCGAGCAGCGCGGGATCACCACCCGGCTGACCACCACGCCCGACGTCGGGGACTACCGCAACGCGCTCACTGTGCGCGGGGCGACCTCCTCCGGGGCGCAGTTCGAGGTCCGCGGCACGCTCACCGGGCCGAAGCAGGTCGAGAAGATCATCGGGATCAACGGCTACGACCTGGAGATCCCGCTGACCGAGCACCTGGTGATCTTCGAGTACGCCGACCGCCCCGGCGTCGTCGGCGCGCTGGGACGGATCCTCGGCCAGCACGGGCTGAACATCGGCGGCATGCAGGTCTCGCAGAGCACCAAGGAGGAGCGCGCGCTGGCGGTGCTGGCCGTCGACGCCGCGCTGCCGACCGGGGTGCTGGACGAGATCGCCGACGAGGTCGGCGCCGCCCTGGCCGCCGAGGTCGACCTCGAGGAGCGTGGCTGAGCCGGGCTGCACCGGACTGAGCCGGGCTGCACCGGACTGAACCGGTCCGACTCGCCTCCGCCGCACGACGCCGGCCGCCGGTCCCTGCAGGGACCGACGGCCGGCGTCGTCGTGTCCGGGGTGGTGTCTGGGGCGGTGTCGGGAGCGGCGTCGGCGCCGGTGGCGGCGGTCGCGGCGACGTCACCGGCTCGGCGCGGTCGACGCCGGTGCGGTAGATTCTCGATGTGACTTCTGTGCAGCGTTCCCCCTACTACCTGACCACGGCGATCACCTATCCCAACGGTGAGCCGCACATCGGCCATGCCTACGAGTACATCTCCGCCGACGTGATGGCCCGGTTCAAGCGGCTGGACGGCTACGACGTGCGGTTCCTGACCGGCACCGACGAGCACGGCCAGAAGGTCCAGCAGACGGCGGAGGCGGAGGGGATCACCCCGCTGGAGCTGGCCGCGCGCAATGCGCAGGCCATCCGCGACGTCGACGACGAGGTCCTCGACGTCTCCTACGACCGATTCATCCGCACCACCGACTCCGACCACTACGAGGCCTCCCAGGCCATCTGGCGGCGCATGGTGGACAACGGCGACATCTACCTGGCCGACTACGCCGGCTGGTACTCGGTGCGCGACGAGCGCTACTTCGCCGAGGACGAGACCGAGGTCGGCGACGACGGCGTCCGCCGGGCCTCCGAGACCGGCACCGAGGTCACCTGGACCGAGGAGGAGAGCTACTTCTTCCGGCTCTCCGCTTATCAGGAGAAGCTGCTCGCGCTCTACCGGGACCATCCGGAGTTCGCCGCGCCGGCCAGCCGCTTCAACGAGGTCATCCGCTTCGTCGAGTCCGGTCTGGAGGACCTCTCCATCTCGCGGACCACCTTCGACTGGGGCGTGCCGGTGCCCGCCGACCTCACTGCGGCGGAGACGACGCGGAACCACGTGATGTACGTGTGGGTCGACGCGCTGACGAACTATCTGACCGGAGCCGGCTTCCCGGACGTCGAGTCGGCGGACTACCAGGCCTACTGGCCGGCCGACCTGCACATCATCGGCAAGGACATCTCCCGCTTCCACTGCATCTTCTGGCCGGCCTTCCTGATGAGCGCGGGCCTGCCGCTGCCGCAGCGCGTGATGATCCACGGCTTCCTGCACAACGCCGGCGAGAAGATGTCGAAGTCGGTGGGCAACGTCGTCGCCCCGCGCGAGTGGGTCGCGGAGTACGGTCTGGATGCGGTGCGCTTCTTCCTGCTGCGCGAGTTCCCCTTCGGCCAGGACGGCTCGTACTCCCACGAGGCTGTCGTCGGGCGGAAGAACGCGGATCTGGCGAACAACCTGGGCAATCTGGCCCAGCGGTCGCTGTCGATGATCGTGAAGAACTGCGCTGGCGCCGTGCCCGAGCCGGGCGAGCTCACCGAGGCCGACCGGGCGATCCTCGCCCAGGCCGAGGAGCTGCTGGACATCAACCGCGCGGCCTACGAGGTCCAGGACTTCCACCGGGCTCTGGAACGGACCTGGTTCGTGCTCGGCGAGGCCAACGCCTACTTCGCCGACGAGCAGCCCTGGAAGCTGAAGACCTCGGATCCGGAGCGGATGGCCACAGTGCTCTACGTGACCGCCGAGCTCGTCCGGCGCGTCGCGCTGCTGGCGCAGCCGGTGATGCCGGAGTCGGCGACCCGGCTGCTCGACGCCCTCGGCGTGGCGGCGGCCGGCGACGCCGGCCGCACCATCGCCTCGGGGGAGGGGCCGCGGAGCTTCGCCGCCTTCGGCGAGCAGCTGCGGCCCGGGACCCCGCTGGAGAAGCCGCAGCCGATCTTCCCCCGGCACGAGGACTGAGGCGCCCGGGGGCGGCCGGGCCGTCGTCCGAAGGGCCTGACGGCGCGTCCCGGCGGTGGTGCCGCGCCGGTCTCAGATGGTGAGAGCCGCCGTCGTCCTCTCGCCGTCGCGGCGCCGGGGCCCTACTCTGGGCGACATGGCTGACACCTCTGCGCAGACGACTCTGGACATCGCCGTCATTCCCGGAGACGGGATCGGACCTGAGGTCATCACCGAAGCACGGCGTGTGCTGGAGGCGGTGCTGGACTCCGCGGGCGTCGGGCTGCGCTGCACCGAGTACCCGCTGGGCGCCGCCCATTGGCTGGAGACCGGCGAGACGCTCGAGGACGACACGCTCGAGAAGCTTCGCGGCCATGATGCGATCCTCTTCGGCGCCGTCGGCGCCGACCCGCAGGACGACCGCGTCCCCTCGGGGCTGATCGAGCGGGAGCTGCTGCTGAAGCTGCGCTTCAGCCTGGACCATGCGATCAACCTGCGCCCCTCGCGCTCCTACCCGGGGGTGACCTCGCCGCTGCGCGGCGTCGGCGAGGAATCGGGCCCGCAGATCGACTTCGTCGTCGTCCGCGAGGGCACCGAGGGCCCCTACGTGGGCAACGGCGGCACCATCCGTCGCGGCACCGCCCAGGAGATCGCCACCGAGGTCTCGCTGAACACCGCCCACGGGGTCCGGCGCGTCGTCGCCGACGCCTTCGCCCGGGCGGCATCCCGCCGGCGGAAGCTGACCCTGGTGCACAAGCACAACGTGCTCACCCGGGCCGGCGACCTCTGGCGCCGGGCCGTGGAGGAGGCCGCCGTCGAGCACCCGGACGTGAGCTGGGAGTACATGCACGTCGACGCCGCGACCATCCACATGGTCCAGGACCCGGCGCGCTTCGACGTGATCGTCACCGACAACCTCTTCGGCGACATCCTCACCGACCTCGCCGGCGCCATCAGCGGCGGCATCGGACTGGCCGCCTCCGGCTCGATCAACGCGGAGGGCACCGCACCCTCGATGTTCGAGCCGGTCCACGGCTCGGCGCCGGACATCGCCGGCGAGCAGATCGCCGACCCCACTGCCACGGTGCTCTCGGCGGCGCTGATGCTGCAGCACCTCGGCCACGCCGGGCCGGCCGCCCGCATCCAGGCCGCCGTCGACGCACAGATCGCCGACTGGGCCCGCGATCCGCAGGCCTCCGCGGCGCTGAGCACCGCCGCCCGCGGCGAGGCGCTGCTCCGGCGCGTGCTCGCCGGCTGACCGGTCGAGACGGTGCCGGAGCGGCGGTAGAGTGTGGGCCTGAAGCACCGGACGAGTGGAAGGCAGTCCTGTATGCAGTTCGACATCATCGAGAACCCGCACCCCGTCGCGCAGGATCGGCGCCGCGAGATCCTGGCCGATCCGGGCTTCGGCGTGCACTTCAGCGACCACACGGTGATCATCGACTGGACCGACGACGGCGACGGCGGCTCCTGGCACGACGCCCGCGTGGAGGCCTACGGCCCGATCGCGCTGGACCCGGCCGCCTCGGTGCTGCACTACGCCCAGGAGGTCTTCGAGGGCATGAAGGCCTATCGGCACGCCGACGGCGGCGTGTACACCTTCCGCCCGCGGGCCAATGCGGCGCGGATGAATCGCTCGGCGGCGCGCATGGCCCTGCCGCAGCTCGACGAGGAGGCCTTCGTCGAGTCCCTCGAGCAGATGCTCGCCGTGGACTCCTCCTGGGTGCCCGAGGGCGAGGGCGCGGCGCTGTATCTGCGTCCGTTCATGATCGCCACCGAGGCCTTCCTCGGCGTCCGCCCGGCGCGCGAGGTCTCCTACCGGGTCATCGCCTCGCCGGCGGGCAACTACTTCGGCGGCGAGCTCAAACCGGTGCGCATCTGGGTCTCCCGGGACTTCACCCGGTCGGGGCCCGGCGGCACCGGCGCGGCGAAGACCGGCGGCAACTACGCCGGCTCGCTGGCGGCGCAGGCCCAGGCCGCCGAGCACGGCTGCGACCAGGTGCTCTTCCTGGACCCGCTGCACGAGAACGCCGTCGAGGAGCTCGGCGGCATGAACGTCTTCCTGGTCACCTCCGACGGCCGGCTGATCACTCCGCAGCTGACCGGCACGATCCTCGAGGGGGTGACCCGCGACTCGGTGATCCAGCTGGCGCAGGACCGCGGCCTGGCGGTCGAGGAGCGGCGCGTCACGCTCGACGAGTGGGCCCGCGGGATCGAGGACGGCACGATCGTCGAAGCCTTCGCCTGCGGCACTGCGGCGGTGATCACCCCGATCGGCGAGCTCGTCGACGGCGAGACGACCATCGCCTCACCGGGCACCGGGGAGGTCACCGCGAGCATCCGCGAGGAGCTGCTGGGCATCCAGACCGGCGCGGTCGCGGACCGCCACGGCTGGATGCACCGCCTGGCCTGAGCCGGCGGCGCGCTCGGGGCGCGACGAGTAGACTGGCGAGCATGCGCATTGCACGTTTCGTCACTGAAGCCGAGCCCGCCTACGGCATCGTCACCGGCGACCCCGGCGAGGAGACCATCACCGAGCTGACCGGCGATCCGTTCTACGGATCCGTCCAGCAGACCGGGACCTCGCATGCCGTCGACGACGTCCGGCTCGTCGCCCCGATCATCCCCCGCAGCAAGGTCGTCGGCGTCGGCCGCAACTACGCCGACCACGTCGCCGAGATGGGCGGCGAGCCGCCGGTCTCGCCGCTGCTGTTCCTGGTGCCCAACACCGCCGTGTCCGGGCCGAACGAGCCGATCACCCTGCCCTCCTTCTCCGAGGAGGTCAGCTATGAGGCCGAGCTGGCCGTCGTCATCGGCCGGATCTGCAAGGACGTGCCGCTCGAGCGCGTCGACGAGGTGATCTTCGGCTGCACCGTCGCCAATGACATCACCGCCCGCGACGCCCAGCGCACCGACGGCCAGTGGGCCCGCGCCAAGGGCTTCGACGGCTCGACGCCGCTCGGTCCCTGGGTGGAGACGGAGCTGGACGTCGAGGACCTGGAGATCACCGGCCGGCTCAACGGCGACGTCGTCCAGCAGGGCCGGACCTCCGAGATGATCTTCGGCGTGCCCGAGCTCATCTCCCAGGTCTCGCAGGCCTTCACCCTGCTGCCCGGCGACGTCATCCTCACCGGCACGCCGGCCGGCGTGGGCGCCGTCTCCGACGGCGACCGCTTCGAGGCCGAGGTCGAGGGCCTCGGCACGCTGGTCAACCACTTCCGGCGCTGACCTCGGCGGCGCGGGCGGCCGCGCGCCGTCGTGCCCGCCTGCGCCGCGCCCTCCCTCATCCCGCACCGATCAGGAGCCCCCACACCGCTATGAGCACTCCCGCCGTCTCCGGCCCCGCGATCCCCGCCGTCGACCCGTCCGCCCCCGTGCGTGTGCGCTTCTGCCCGTCGCCGACGGGCTCGCCGCACGTCGGGCTGATCCGCACCGCGCTGTTCAACTGGGCCTATGCCCGCCACACCGGCGGTTCGCTGGTGTTCCGCATCGAGGACACCGACGCCGCCCGCGACTCCGAGGAGTCCTACGAGCAGCTCCTCGAGGCGCTGCGCTGGCTGGGCCTGGACTGGGACGAGGGCGTCGAAGTCGGCGGCGAGCACGGCCCGTACCGCCAGTCCGAGCGCGGCGAGATCTATGCCGACGTGCTCGAGCGGCTGACGGCCTCCGGCCACGTCTACGAGGCGTTCTCCACGCCGGAGGAGGTCGAGGAGCGCCACCGCGCCGCCGGCCGGGACCCGAAGCTGGGCTATGACAACCACGACCGGCACCTGACCGAGGAGGAGAAGGCGGCCTTCCGCGCCGAGGGCCGGCAGCCGGTGCTGCGGCTGCGGATGCCCGACGAGGACCTCACCTTCACCGACCTGGTGCGCGGCGAGATCACCTTCGCCGCCGGCTCCACGCCGGACTTCGTCGTCGCCCGCGCCGACGGCCGGCCGCTCTACACTCTGGTCAACCCGCTGGACGACGCCCTGATGGGCATCACCCACGTGCTGCGCGGCGAGGACCTGCTCTCCTCGACGCCGCGGCAGATCGCCCTCTACCGGGCGCTGCACGCGATCGGCGTCGCCGACCACATGCCGGCCTTCGCGCATCTGCCCTACGTCATGGGGGAGGGGAACAAGAAGCTCTCCAAGCGCGACCCGGAGTCGAACGTCTTCCACCATCGCGACCGGGGCTTCATCCGCGAGGGCCTGCTGAACTACCTGGCGCTGCTGGGCTGGTCGCTCTCCTCCGACGAGGACGTCTTCACCGTCGACCAGCTCGTCGAGCACTTCGACGTCGCCGACGTGCTGGGCAATCCGGCGCGCTTCGACACCAAGAAGGCCGAGGCGATCAACGGCACCCACATCCGCCGGCTGGACCCGCAGGACTTCCGCGACCGGCTGCTGCCGCATCTGCGGGCCCAGGAGCTGGTCGGCGAGGAGCTCACGGCACGGCAGGCGAGGATCCTCGACGGCGCCGCCCCGCTGGTGCAGGAGCGCATCGCGCTGCTCGCCGAGGGGGCGGACATGATGGCCTTCCTCTTCGTCGACGACGAGCAGCTGGAGATCGAGTCCAAGGCCTTCAGCGGACTCGGCGAGGAGGCGCCGGCCACCGTCGACGCCGCCGTCGCCGCTCTGGAGGAGCTCGACGACGCCGCGTGGACCACTGAGCGCATCGAGGCCGCGCTGCGCGAGGCCCTGGTGGACGGGATGGGGTTCAAGCCGCGCAAGGCCTTCGGCGCGGTGCGCTCGGCCGTCTCCGGGCGCAAGGTCTCCCCGCCGCTCTTCGAGTCGATGGAGGTGCTCGGCCGGGCCTCCTCGCTGGCCCGTCTGGCCCGCTTCCGTCGCGAGCTGGTCGCCCGACAGGAGGGCTGATGGCCGCGGCCGAGGAGCCGGACGCCGCGGAGCGCGCCGGCGGATCATCCGGCTCCGGCCGGGCGCCGCGGACGATGGCCGGGGTCCTCTTCGACGTCGACGACACGCTGGTCGACCTGGGAACGGCCATGCGTGCGACCGTCGTCGAGCTGGCCGCCCAGCTTCCGGCCGCGCTCGATCTCGAGGCTCGACGGCGCGCCGCCGAGCTCTTCGCACAGGACGGTCGGCGGCGGTACCACGCCTATCTCGCCGGGGAGCTGTCCTTCGTCGAGCAGCGGGTGGCCCGGATGCGCGATGCCTGCGCCGCGCTCGGGGTCCCGCTCCCGGACCGCGGCGCGCCGGCAGAGGCCCTGGCCGAGCTCTGGGGCGAGCCCTATGAGCAGGCGATGCGGCGCCGCTGGGGCCCCTTCGACGACGTGCATCCCAGCCTCGACGCCCTGGAGGCGGCCGGATTCGCCGTCGGCGCGGTGACCAACAACGTCGCCGCCTACCAGACCGAGAAGCTGCGCACGGCGGGCCTGGAGCGGATCGCGGACGTCGTCGGCATCGACGCCGTCGGCGTGGTCAAGCCTGATCCGGCCATCTTCCACGAGGGCGCCCGCCGGCTCGGCCTCGCCCCGGAGCAGTGCGTCTATATCGGCGACGATCCGGCCGCCGACGGCATCGGCGCCCGCGACGCCGGGATGCTCTCGGTGCTGGTCGACCGGGCCGGCCGGCATGCCGAGATCGAGGGTGTGACGAAGGTCAACTCGCTGCGGGCCGCACTCGATTTTGTACATCGAGCAGGGGGTCGTGTAGAGTAGTTGTCCGTTGCGAGGCGTTCGGAACACCGGTCGGAGACGGCCGGATGACCGGACGAGGAGCAGCGGCCGATGGGCTATGGTGTAATCGGCAACACAGCGGTTTCTGGTACCGTCGTTCTAGGTTCGAGTCCTAGTAGCCCAGCGAGATCCCCTCGGGGATCGAGGGCCCCCGGAGACGGGGGCCCGACATATGGAGAGGGCCCCATCGTATAGCGGCCTAGTACGCCGGCCTCTCACGCCGGTAACGCGGGTTCGAATCCCGCTGGGGTCACCGCTCAGGCGGCCCTCGTGCTGATCCCAGTGCGAGGGCCGCCGCCATGAGCAGGCGTTCGAATCGTCGGGCGCCGGTCGTCGGGTGACCGACGGCACCTGCTCCGAAAAGGATTCTCTCTGAGGGGTCTGCTAGGATGGAAAAGCCTTCTGACGAGGGTGACAATCACATACGGCCCCATCGTATAGCGGCCTAGTACGCCGGCCTCTCACGCCGGTAACGCGGGTTCGAATCCCGCTGGGGTCACCGCTGGAAGGCCCCCGATCCCGCCCGGATCGGGGGCCTTCGTCGTCCCTCCCGCACGGCTTCCGTCCGCCGGTCGGGCCGGGTGTGCTCCCGTCGAGTGGCGGCTCCCAGAGACACCTCTCCGATGACACGCCGTGTCGGGCCCGGAGATGCTGCTGGGAGTCGCCACTCGATGCAGGAACCCAGCCGGCCTCGAGGAGCTGGGCGGACGTCGGCCCCTCGTCGGGGCTTCCGGGGCTCGGGCCTGTCAGGGCGCCCGTCTCCTCCCCGTGTCCGCGGCCCGGCAGGGCCGACCCTCCGAACCGACGTGGCAGGATGGCACGCATGGCAGAACCGCGAGAGATCCGCACCCGTCCCGAGCCCGACGTCGCCCGCGACGCCGAGCCTTGCGCCGGGACGGAGGAGCCCGCCGGCATCACCGTGGGCGAGGTCGGCGAGGACCGCGTCCTGGCCGCCGTGCGGGCGGTGATCGACGCGCACAACGCCGAGGAGCCCCGTGCCGCCGGTCTGGCCCTGCCGCCCGGAGACGACGCCGCAGTGCTGCGCCTGGCCTCCGCGGAGGCGGTGCTGAGCACCGACACCATGGCCGAGGGTCAGGACTTCCGGCTGTCCTGGTGGTCCGACCCCGTCGCGGCGGGCCGCGCCGTCGGGCAGAAGGCCGCCGCGCAGAACCTCTCCGACCTCAACGCCATGGGGGCCGAGCCGCTGGCCCTGCTGGTCAGCTGCACGCTGCCGGCCGACCTGCCGCTGGCGGCGGTGACCGCCCTCCCCGAGGGACTGACGGCGGCCTGCCGCGCGCCGGGCGCGGGTCGCTGCGTCGTCGCCGGCGGAGACCTGGGCTCCGGGCCCGGGCTGGCGGTGACCATCACCGCCGTCGGCGAGCCCTGGCGTCCGGAGCCGTCGGCCGCCGCCCGGCCGCTGCGCCGCGACGGTGCGCGCCCCGGCGACGTCCTGGCGATCAGCGGGCCGCTGGGTCGAGCGGCGGCGGGTCTGACGCTGATCGAGGCCGGGGTCGTCGCCCCCGACGCCCGGCCGATGCGGGGGCAGAGCCCGCAGGAGGGCCTGCTGGCCGCCTGTGCGGCGGCCCAGACCGCCCCGAGCCCGGACCTGACCTCGGGAGCCGCGGCGGTGCGTGCCGGCGCCACGGCGGGGCTGGACGTCTCCGACGGCCTGCTGCGCGATGCGCGGCGTCTCGCCGCGGCCTCCGACGTCGCCCTCGAGTTCGACCCGGCCGCGCTCGAGGAGGAGGTCGAGCCCCTGCGTCGCGTCGCGGAGACGCTGCGTCGCCGCTCGCAGGGGGCCCGCCCGGATCCGCGGGCCTGGGTGCTCTCCGGCGGCGAGGACTACGCCCTGCTGACGACGTTCGGCGCCGCCGCCGAGCTGCCCGAGGGATTCCGCCGGCTCGGCACCGTGCGCGCGCACGACGGAGCCCCCGGCGTGGACGCCGGGGGCTCCGAGGGGTCGTCGGGATGGGACTCGCTGAGCGGCTGACGCCGACGGTCAGCGCAGGCTCACCGGCGGATCATCGTGCGGGGCACCCCATGCGGGGGCGCCTCACTCGGGCGCCTCACTCGGGGGCGTCGTCGTAGTAGCGGCCGAGCTGGGCGAACTGCCAGCCCGCGGCCTGCCACTGGTCGGCGGAGAGCACGTTGCGCGCGTCGAGCAGCCGCTGGACGGCCACGACCTCGTCGAGGTCGTCGGGGGTCAGCGCCTTGAACTCGTTCCACTCGGTGGTCAGCACCACCAGATCGGCGTCCGCGGCGGCCTCGCGCAGCGAGTCGACGTAGCCCAGCCGCGGGAAGCGCTTCGCGGCGTTCTCGTTGCCCTCCGGGTCGTAGACGAGGACGTCGGCGCCGGCGGTGTAGAGCCGGTTGGCCACGTCGAGCCCGGGGGAGTCGCGCACGTCGTCGGAGAGCGGCTTGAAGGTCACGCCCAGCACGGCGATCCGCGTGCCGGGCAGGCCGCCGAGCATCTGCTCGGCGAGGGTCACCGCCCGCTCGCGCCGGCGCAGGTTGATCTGGTCGACCTCGTTGAGGAAGGTCATCGAGTGGTCCAGGCCCAGCTCCGAGACCCGGGTCTGCAGCGCGCGGATGTCCTTGGGCAGGCAGCCGCCGCCGAAGCCGACGCCGGCGTTGAGGAACTTCCGCCCGATGCGGGTGTCGTGGCCGATCGCATCGGCCAGCGTCCGGATGTCGCCGCCGACGGCCTCGGTGACCTCGGAGAAGGCGTTGATGAAGGAGATCTTCGTCGCCAGGAAGGCGTTGGCGGCGACTTTGACCAGCTCGGCGGTCTCGAAGTCGGTGCTGATCCACGGGGTGTCCTGGGTCAGGGCATCGGCGTAGACCTCGCGCAGCACCTGCTCGTCGTCCGCGGCGTCGGTGCCGATCACCAGGCGATCCGGGCGCAGCGTGTCCTGCACGGCGAAGCCCTCGCGGAGGAACTCCGGGTTCCAGGCCAGCGAGACCTCGACGTCGTCCGAGGACTCCTCGGCCACCAGCCGCTGCAGCCGGCGCGCGGTGCCCACCGGCACCGTCGACTTGCCGACCACCAGGGCGTCCTTGGTGATCGAGCGGGCCAGCGCGGCGGTCGCGGCGTCGACGGCGGTCAGGTCCGCGGCGGTGCCGCCGGCGACCTGCGGAGTGCCGACGGCGATGAAATGCACGTCGGCCCAGGAGCCGGCGCCTTCCATGTCGGTGGTGAAGCGCAGCCGTCCGGAGTCCACATGCTTGCGGATCAGCTCGGGCAGCCCGGGCTCGTGGAAGGGCAGGTCGCCGCGGGAGAGGGCCTCGATCTTCTCCGGGTCGACGTCGACGCCGAGGACGTCGAAGCCGAGCTCGGCCATGCATGCGGCATGCGTGGCGCCCAGGTAACCGGTTCCGATGACACTGATGTTCTTGATCACGCGCCCCATCATAGGACGCTCCCGGACTGCGGCGAGACTCGACCGGCGTCCGGCGCGTCAGGCGCGTCCGGCATCCTCGCCCAGACCATGCTCGGCGGCCTCGGGGTTGCGCCGCACCAGCTCGGTGAGCTGATGGGCGGCCTGGACGACCACCTCGGCGTGCTGACGGCCCGGCTGGCGGGTCAGCCGCTCGATGGGCCCGGAGATGGACACGGCCGCGATCACCCGGCCGGAGGGGCCGCGCACCGGGGCCGAGACCGAGGCCACGCCGGGTTCGCGCTCGCCCAGCGACTCGCCCCAGCCGCGCCGGCGGACTCCCGCCAGCACCGTCGGAGTGAACCGGGCGCCCTGCAGCCCCTCGACGAGCCGCTCGTGGTCCTCCCAGGCCAGCAGCACCTGGGCGGCGGAGCCGGCCTTCATGGACAGCTGGGTGCCCACCGGGATGGAGTCGCGCAGACCGATGGGCCGCTCGGCCGAGGCCACACAGATGCGGGCGTCGCCCTGGCGGCGATACAGCTGCGAGCTCTCCCCGGTGGCGTCGCGCAGCCGCAGCAGGATGGGCCCGGCCGCCGAGATCAGCCGGTCGTCGCCGGCGGCGGAGGCCAGCTCGGCCATCCGCGAGCCGATGACGTAGCGGCCCCGCACGTCGCGGGAGAGGAAGCGGTGGTGGATGAGCGCGCTGGCCAGTCGATGGACGGTCGGCCGGGCCAGGCCGGTGGACTCCACCAGCTGGGCGAGCGAGGCCGGGCCGGCTTCCAGCGCGTCGAGGATCATCACCGATTTGTCGACGACGCCGATGCCGGAGGGGGAGTGCAGCGGCCGCGGAGGCTCCGGGCCGACGGACAGCGGGGACGCGACGCCGGTCGGGGGTGCGGCGTCGGTCGAGGGCTCGGCGTCGGGGGCGACGTCCCGGGCCGGGGGCTCCGGCCGCTGGTTCTTCGGGGCGCGGGGACTGGACATGGCTCCATGATACGACGCCTCGCGGCCGAGGTCTCAGATAGTGAGACCTGACGTCACGGTATGGAGGTGCGACTGGCGGAGGTGCTTCTGTAGTGGTATATGGACCGCAGCAGGACGACCCCCACGGAGGCTCCCATGAGCAGGCCGCTCACCCTCGCCGAGAAGGTCTGGCGCGACCACGTCGTCGCGCCCGGCGTCGAGAAGGACGGGCAGCGCTCGCCGGACCTGCTGTACATCGACCTGCACCTGGTCCACGAGGTCACCTCCCCGCAGGCGTTCGAAGGGCTGCGCCTGGCCGGGCGGCCGGTGCGGCGTCCGGACCTGACCATCGCCACCGAGGACCACAACACGCCCACGCTGGAGATCGACAAGCCGATCGCCGACCCCGTCTCGCGCAAGCAGGTCGACACGCTGCGCGACAATGCCGAGGAGTTCGGCGTGCGGCTGCACTCGCTGGGCGACGACGACCAGGGCATCGTCCACGTCGTCGGCCCGCAGCTGGGACTGACCCAGCCGGGCATGACAGTGGTCTGCGGCGACTCGCACACCTCCACCCACGGCGCCTTCGGGGCTCTGGCCCTGGGCATCGGAACCTCCGAGGTCGAGCACGTGCTGGCCACCCAGACGCTGCCGCTGAATCCGTTCAAGACGATGGCGATCACCGTCGAGGGCACGCTGAAGCCCGGAGTGAGCTCCAAGGACATCATCCTGGCGGTCATCGCGAAGATCGGCACCGGCGGCGGCCAGGGCTATGTGCTGGAGTACCGCGGCAGCGCGATCGAGCAGCTCTCGATGGACGCGCGGATGACCATCTGCAACATGTCCATCGAGGCCGGCGCCCGCGCCGGCATGATCGCCCCGGACGAGACGACCTTCGACTTCGTCAAGGACCGTCCGCACGCGCCGCAGGGCGCGGACTGGGACGCCGCGGTGGAGTACTGGCGCTCGCTGCGCACCGACGAGGGCGCGGAGTTCGACACCGAGGTCGTCATCGACGCCGACGCGCTCGAGCCGCATGTCACCTGGGGGACCAACCCCGGGCAGGGCGTCGGCCTGGGCGAGTCGGTGCCGTCGCCGCAGGACTTCGCCGATCCGGGCGATCGCGACTCTGCGGAGCGGGCGCTGCGCTACATGGACCTCGAGCCGGGCACCCCGATGCGCGACATCCGGGTGGACACGGTCTTCCTCGGCTCCTGCACCAACTCCCGGATGGAGGACCTGCGCGCGGCCGCGGGGCTGATCCGCGGCCGGGAGAAGGATCCGGAGGTGCGGATGATCGTGGTGCCGGGCTCGCAGAAGGTCCGCCTGCAGGCCGAGGCCGAGGGCCTGGACCAGGTGTTCAAGGACTTCGGCGCGGAGTGGCGCTTCGCCGGCTGCTCGATGTGCCTGGGGATGAACCCCGACCAGCTCGCCGAGGGCGAGCGCTGCGCCTCGACGTCGAACCGGAACTTCGAGGGCCGGCAGGGCAAGGGCGGACGCACCCACCTGGTCTCGCCGGTGGTCGCGGCCGCCACGGCGATCCGCGGCACGCTCTCCGCCCCCTCCGACGTGCTGGCCGCGCACCCGGCCTGACCCGCTCCGTCGCAGAGCCCGACGCCACGTACCAGGACATACAGGAGATCCCGCCATGGAACCGATCATCCGCCACACCGGAGTGGGCGTGCCGCTGCGCGCCTCCAACGTCGACACCGACCAGATCATCCCCGCCGTCTACCTGAAGCGGATCACCCGCACCGGCTTCGAGGACGCGCTGTTCTCGGCCTGGCGCCGGGACCCGGAGTTCGTGCTGAACCAGCCGGCCTACTCGGCCGGCTCGGTGCTGGTGGCCGGGCCCGACTTCGGCACCGGCTCCTCCCGCGAGCACGCCGTCTGGGCGCTGAAGGACTACGGCTTCCGCGTGGTCATCGCCTCGCGCTTCGCGGACATCTTCCGCGGCAACTCCGGGAAACAGGGTCTGCTCACCGCCGAGGTCGAGCAGGCCGAGGTCGAGCGTCTCTGGAAGGAGCTGGAGACCGTCCCCGGCGCCGAGGTAGAGGTCGATCTGGAGAGCCGCATGGTGCGCTGCGGCGCTGTCGAAGCTCCCTTCGCCATCGACGACTACACCCGGTGGCGGCTGATGGAGGGGCACGATGACATTTCTCTCACGCTGACCGCCGAGCAGGACATCGTCGACTATGAGGCGTCCCGCGCGGCGTTCAAGCCCACCACGCTGCCGGCCCGCACCTGAGCTCGTTCCGTCATCGAATCGTTGCCGGGACGCACTGCGAGGTGCGCGGGCGGCGGCGCCGCGTTGGGTACAGTGGCAGGGCTGTAAACCTGCGCACCACGAAGGGACCGTCGAGTCACCATGACCAAACTGCTCACCATCCAGGGTGGAAAGCCCCTCCAGGGCAGCGTCCGGGTCCGCGGGGCGAAGAACCTCGTCCCCAAGGCGATGGTCGCCTCGCTGCTGGGCAGCTCGCCGTCGCAGCTGCGCAACGTCCCGGAGATCAAGGACGTCGAGATCGTCACCAACCTGCTGACGATCCACGGGGTGAAGGTCGAGGCCGACGTCGACACCGGCGACCTGACGCTGGATCCGAGCCAGATGCGCACCGCCGAGCATTCGGAGATCGACGCCCACGCCGGCGACTCGCGCATCCCGATCCTGTTCTGCGGTCCGCTCATGCACCGCAACGGCGAGGCCTTCATCCCCGACCTCGGCGGCTGCCGGATCGGGGACCGGCCGATCGACTACCACCTGGAGGTGCTGCGCACCTTCGGCGCCGTGGTGGACAAGCAGGCCACGGGCATCCACATCACCGCCCCGAAGGGGCTCAAGGGCGCGAAGCTCGAGCTGCCCTACCCGTCGGTGGGCACCACGGAGCAGGTGCTGCTGACCGCCGTGCTGGCCGACGGCATCACCGAGCTGAAGAACGCCGCGGTCGAGCCCGAGATCCACGATCTGATCGCCATCCTGCAGCAGATGGGCGCGATCATCACCGTCAACACCGACCGCACGATCCGCATCGAGGGCGTCGAGCGGCTCGGCGGCTATAAGCACCGGGCGATCCCGGACCGCATCGAGTCGGCCTCCTGGGCCTCTGCGGCGCTGGTCACCCGCGGCGACATCTATGTCCAGGGGGCGGCTCAGCGGGATCTCTCGGCGTTCCTGAACACCTACCGCAAGATCGGCGGCGAGTTCGAGGTCGACGACGGCGGCATCCGCTTCTGGCACGCCGGCGGCCAGCTGGAGCCGCTGGTGCTGGAGACCGACGTGCACCCCGGCTTCATGACCGACTGGCAGCAGCCGATGGTCGTCGCGCTGACCCAGGCCCACGGAGTCTCCATCGTCCACGAGACCGTCTACGAGAACCGCTTCGGCTTCACCGAGCCGCTGCGCCGCATGGGGGCCTCGATCCAGCTGCACCGGGAGTGCCTGGGGTCGAACCCCTGCCGCTTCGGCCAGCGGAACTTCCTGCACTCGGCGGTGATCTCCGGCCCCGCGGAGCTGCAGGGCGCCGACATCGACGTGCCGGACCTCCGCGGCGGCTTCTCCCACCTGATCGCCGCGCTGGCGGCCTCGGGGACCTCCCGGGTGACCGGCATCGAGATCATCGACCGCGGCTACGAGCATTTCATGGACAAGCTCCACGCCCTGGGCGCGGACGTCGAGCTCACCGAGCGCTGAGTCGGTAGGCTGGCGACGTGACCGCAGCTGACGACACCTCCTCCGCCGGGCCCGCCGCGACGGGCCCCCGGCGCATCCCGCCGGGCTTCCGCGCCGCGGCCGCCGTCGTGCGTCCGGCGCTGAACCTGCTGATGGGCAAGCGCTGGGAGCACATGGACCGCCTGCCCGAGGGCGGGTTCATCGTGGTGGCCAACCATGTCACCGAAGTGGACCCGCTGGCGGTGGCCCATGCGGTCTACTCCGGCGGCAGCACGCCGCATTTCCTGGCCAAGGACTCGCTGTTCCGGCTGCCCGTCGTCGGCGCGGCGCTGCGCGGGCTGAAGCAGATCCCGGTGATCCGCGACCGGCGCGAGGCGCAGAAGTCCCTGGAGGTCGCCCGCGAGGTGATCGACGAGGGCGGAGCGATCATCATCTACCCGGAGGGGACGCTGACCCGCGATCCGGAGCTCTGGCCGATGCGGGCGCGGACCGGCGCGGCCCGGCTGGCGCTGACCACCGGCGCGCCGGTGGTGCCGATCGCCCACTGGGGCGTGCAGGACTTCCTGGCCCCCTACGGCAAGGTGCCGCGCGTGCTGCCGCGCGCCCGGTACCGGCTCTCCGTGGGGCACCCGGTCGAGCTGCAGGACCTGCGTGACGGACGGGTGACCCGCCGCAGCCTGGCCGAGGCCACGATGCGCATCGAGCAGGCGCTCAGCGACGGCGTGGCCGAGCTGCGCGGCGAGCCCGCCCCGGAGCTCATCTGGGACCGGGCGCTGCGCTGCCGCGTCCCGCGCGACCAGCACCTGCGGCAGCCCGGGGGAGGGGCCGCCTCCGCGGGCCCCGGACCGGACGCGGCGCAGGAGCAGCACGAGGCGCGAGAGCAGGACGGGGCGCAGGAGCAGGACGGGGCCCGATCCGACCTCGGGACGCCCACGGAGAACGACACCCGGCAGAGCGGAGAGCAGAACTCATGACGGCACCCGTCGACGCCGCCCGGACCTCCTCCGGCGCCGGCGCGCACCGGATCGCAGTGCTCGGGGCCGGCAGCTGGGGGAGCACCTTCGCCAAGGTCCTCGCCGACGCCGCCGCCGGCCGCGGCGAAGAGCCCGAGATCGTGCTCTGGGCCCGTCGCCCCGAGGTCGCGGCCGAGATCGCCGAGCACCACACGAACACCACGTACCTCGGCGAGATCGGGCTGCCGGAGATGATCACCGCCACCGCCGACGTCGGCGAGGCCGTCGCCGGCGCCGACGTCGTGGTGCTGGCGCTGCCGGCCCAGTCGCTGCGCACGCAGCTGGACGAGGTCCGCGGCCGGCTGGGCGCCGAGACCGTCGTGGTCTCGCTGATCAAGGGCCTGGAGCGCGGCACCGACCTGCGCATGTCGGAGGTCATCGCCGAGCAGCTGGCGCTGCCGGCCGAGCGGATCGCGGTGATCTCCGGGCCGAATCTGGCCATGGAGATCGCCCGCGAGGAGCCGACGGCCTCAGTGGTGGCCTGCGCCGACCACGCCGTCGCCGAGCGCATCGCCGGGCTGAGCAACACCGGATACTTCCGGCCCTACACGAACTCCGACGTCGTCGGCGTGGAGCTGGCCGGCATCGTGAAGAACGTCATCGCCCTGGCGGTCGGCATCTGCGACGGGCAGGGGCTGGGGGACAACTCCAAGGCCTCGGTCATCACCCGCGGCCTCGCCGAGACCACGCGGCTCGCCCACGCCCTCGGCGGGACGCTGGAGACGTTCTCCGGGCTCGCCGGCCTCGGCGACCTGGTGGCCACCTGCGCCTCGCCGCTCTCGCGCAATCGCACCGCCGGGCGGCTGCTCGGCGACGGGCTGACCGCCGACGAGGTGGTCGCCGAGCTCACCCAGACCGCCGAGGGCATGAAGTCCGGATCCGCCGTGGTGGATCTGGCCCGCCGCCACGGGGTGGAGATGCCCATCTCCGAGGCGGTCGTCGCCGTGCTCGACGGCACGCTGAGCGTCGACCGCATCGCCCCGCTGCTGCTGGCACGCGACCTCAAAGCCGAAGGAAAGTGACCGACGTGTCCGACGCTCCGTCCCACCACTCCGTCCCCGACCCGGCCGCCTCCGGCGACGTCGGCGCTGTCGGCCCCGAGGCCCGGCGCCCGCGCGTGCTGGTGCTCTACGGCGGCCAGTCCTCCGAGCATGCGGTGAGCTGCGTGACCGCCGCCGGCGTGCTCGAGGCCGTCGACGGCGAGCAGTTCGACGTCGTGCCGGTGGGGGTGACCGCCGCGGGCCAGTGGACCCGTCCGGCGATCGACCCGCGGACCCACGCCTTCGTGCCGGGCGATGACCTGCCGCGCGTCGTGCCGACCGAGGCCACCGTGCAGCTGCATTCCGGCCCGTCGGGATCCGCCGAGCGCGGCGCCGAGCTGCTCGAGATCGGCGCCGACGGCTCCGCCGAGTCCCTCGGGACGGTGGACGTGGTCCTGCCGCTGCTGCACGGTCCCTTCGGCGAGGACGGCACGCTGCAGGGGCTGCTGGAGACGGTCGGGGTGCCCTACGTCGGCGCCGGGGTGCTGGCCTCGGCGGTGGGCATGGACAAGCACTTCATGAAGGTGGCCTTCACCGCGGCCGGCCTGCGGGTCGGCCCCTACGAGACCGTCACCGCCCGGCAGTGGGCCGCCGACCCCGACGCGGCCCGGGAGCGCCTCCGCGGGCTGCGTCTGCCGGTCTTCGTCAAGCCGGCCCGGGCCGGCTCCTCGATGGGCATCACCCGGGTCGAGGACTGGGAGCAGCTCGACCCGGCGATCGCCGGCGCGCAGAAGCACGACCCGAAGGTCATCGTCGAGGAGGGCATCGACGGGCGGGAGATCGAGTGCGGAGTGCTCGACGGCCGCGACGGCGCCGCCCCGCGGGCGTCGCTGCCGGGGGAGATCGTCGTCCACGACGGCGGCGAGTCCCACCAGTTCTACGACTTCACCGCCAAGTACACCGACGCCGCGGCCGCGGACCTGAGCTGCCCGGCCGACCTGCCCGAGGAAGTCACCGCCGAAGTGCGCCGCCAGGCGGTCGTAGCCTTCGAGGCCGTGGACGGCGAGGGCCTGTCCCGGGTGGACTTCTTCTGCGCCGAGGACGGCTCGGTGACCGTCAACGAGATCAACACGATGCCCGGATTCACGCCGATCAGCATGTACCCGCAGATGTGGCGGGCCACCGGGCTGGACTACCGCGAGCTGATCACCGAGCTGATCACCCTGGCCCGGCAGCGGCCCGTCGGGCTGCGCTGACGGCCGGGCTGCGCTGAGGACCGGGGACCTCCATCGGCGGACGGGACCGCCGACGGAGGCGGTCAGTCGGCCGCGCCGCCCGAGCCTTCGACGTCCTCGATCGACTGCTCCACCGACGAGCAGCGGTCGTCGGCCTCGATGCGCTTCGTCGGCCGGGCCATCGCCAGCATCACCGAGGAGGAGGAGATCTCCTCGGTGTCGATGAGCACCTCCACGGCGGGCTTGCGCCCATAGCTGATCAGCCGCCAGGTGGCGCCGTCCTCCTCGACGGCCAGCCAGTCGACGCCGTCGGCGCTGACGCAGTGCTCGCTGCTCGGCCCCGGCGGCTCCACGCCGCACCGGACCACCGCCTGACTCGGCTCGCCGAAGGCGGCGGTGGCCTGGGCGTTGGTCTCCCGCTGATCGGCCTCGCCGATGCTGTCCGGCAGGGCGATCATCACCGGGGCGCAGTCCGGGTCGGCGGCATGCGGCGCGGCCTCGACGTCGGCGATGCTCCCGCAGGCGGTCAGCGCCAGGCCCGCCGCGCCGAGCGCGGCGAGGGCGGTCAGTCGTCCGCGGACCCCGCGGGATCCTCCGGGATCATCGAGGTCCCGCCTCCGGGCGGACGGGCGGGACGCGGAGCGCGGGGTCGACGGGTCGGAGGGCGCGGAGAGCATGCGGCCAGGATATCGGACGTTCCCGGCGCCGCGTCGGGACGAGGAGACGGGCCGGTTTCCGCCGAGACTGCGCGCGTGTCCTATCCTGGGTGCAGTCTGTCGACCCGTCGACGCCGCTGATCAGCATCGCCCGGACGATCGCGTCCGCAAGCTCCGGCGTCGGACCGTGCGACCCCGCGGGCCCTTCCCGGGGCCGCCGTCTCCGAGGAGGATCCATGTCCGAGACCCCTGTGACCCCTGCCGCGCCGCGCGGCAGGCGCCGCCGTCGGATCACCGCGGTGGTGCTGGTCAGCCTGCTGGTGCTGGTGGTGGGCGGTCTCGCGACGGCCTGGTACTACCTGGACTCGCTGAGCAGCAGCTACGAGGAGAACGTCCAGACCTTCGAGCAGCAGGCGCAGGAGGAGGGCGGGGACGCCGGGACCGGCGGATCCTTCCCCGAGGAGTCGGACCGGCCGGAGAAGGAGGCCGACGACGAGTCGATCACCATCCTGCTGCTCGGCTCCGACGACCGCGCCGGCACCGACCTCGCGCAGAGCACCGGACAGTTCCCGGGCAGCCGCTCGGACACGATGATGCTGGTCCACGTGCCCGCGGACCGCAGCGGCGTGCAGGTGATGTCGATCCCGCGCGACCTGTGGGTCGACGTGCCCGGCGACCACGGCGAGGCCAAGATCAACGCCCCGATGGCGCTCGGCGGCGTCTCGCTGACCGTCGAGACCATCGAGGGCCTCTTCGACGTGCGCGTCGACCATGTCGCCTCAGTGGACATGCAGGGCTTCATCGGCCTGGTCGAGTCCCTCGGCGGCGTCGACGTCGAGTCCACGCATCCCGAGACGTTCACCACCACGGGCGGACATACCTTCCACCCCGGCACCCAGCACATGGACGCCGAGGAGGCGCTGGCCTTCGTCCGCGAGCGCAAGACCTTCTCCGACGGAGACCTGCAGCGGGCGCGCAATCAGCAGTCGTTCATCCAGGCGGTGGTCGACGAATCGCTGCAGGCCGGCAACCTCGCCAACCCCGGCCGCGTGCGCGACATGGTCGAGACCTTCACCCCGTACCTCACCGTCGACGAGTCCCTCGACGCCTCGACGGTCGCCTCGCTCGGCTGGGAGATCCGCGGCGCGGCCGACGACATCACGATGTTCACCCTGCCGACCGGGACCGACGACCGCTCCGCCGACGGGCAGTGGATCTGGCGGCAGGACGAGCAGGCGATGACGGAGATCTCCGAGGCGCTGGCCGACGACACGCTCGAGGAGTACGTCGAGGAGAACGACCTCTGAGCACCGCAGACCACGCACGCCGCGCACCTGACCGGAAGGGGGAGCTGTGAAGGGGAAGGTCCGAGGACCCGCCGCCATGCATCGCTGGCTCCTCCTCTCCGAGGAGTCGCTGGAGGCCGCGCGCGAGCGGCTGGACGGGCTCAACGTGTTCCCGATCCCGGACTCCGACACCGGCACGAACATGCTGGCGACGATGCGCGCCTGCCGTCGGGCCGTCGAGGAGGCGGCCGCCGAGCAGCAGGACCGGGAGGACCTGGGCGCGCTGCTCGCCGCCGCCGGCACCCGGGCGATGTCCGAGGCGCACGGCAACTCCGGCACGCTGCTGGCCGTGCTGATCTCCGGCTTCGCCGAGCCGCTGCACACCGTCCCGCGGCTCAGCGCGGCCGGCCTGGCCGATGCGCTGGAGCGCGGCGGGCTGCGCGCCTGGTCCGCGCTCTCCGAGCCGGTGTCCGGCACGATGCTGTCCGTGGTGGACGCGCTGGCCGCACGGGCCCGCCGGCTCGCGGCCGAGGCCGAGGAGCCGGACAGCCGCGCCGCCGTGCAGGGCGCCGCCGATGCGCTCGTCGACGTCGCCCGCACGGCGGTGGAGTCCACCGTCGAGCAGCTCGAGGCGCTGCGCCGCGAGCGGGTCGTCGACGCCGGGGCGGCCGGACTGCTGCTGGTGGTCGAGGCGCTGCGCGCCGCCGTCACCGGCACCGCCGTGCGGGACGAGATCATCGACGGTCTGCTCGGCCTGGACGGTCGGCGGCCGACGACGGACGCGCCGGCGACGGACGCGCCGGCGACGGCCGCGGAGCCGGCCGCGACGTCGGCCGCCGGCGTGGAGATCATGTGCACCTCCCGGCTGGACCCGCTGGGGGCGGCCTCGCTGCGCCATCGGCTGGACGAGCTCGGCGAAGCGGTCATCATCACGCCCATCGACGTCGAGCCCGACGCCGCGGGCACGCACCGGTGGCGCATCCACGTGCACACCGCCGACGCCCGCGAGGTCGAGGAGGCGCTGCGCGCCGCCGGCTCCGTGGAGACGCTGGACGTGACCGCGCTGAGCACCGGGACCGAGGGGGTGAGCACCGAGGATGGAGGCGAGCACTGACTCCTCGACCGCCGCCGGCGCGACCGGCGCGACCGGACCGTCCGGGCAGTCCGGGCAGTCCGAGCAGTCCGGCCCGCATGCGCCGCTGGAGACGCTGCTGGGCACGGCCGCGGCCGAGACGCTGCGCCGCGAGCTGGGGCTGTGCACCGCCGGCGAGCTGCTCGAGCACCATCCGCGCCGCTGGGTGGAGTACGGGCGGCTCTCCTCGCTGACGGAGCTGCGCGAGGACGAGCACGCCAGCTTCATCGCCCGCGTCGTCAGCGTCTCCAAGCGCTCCATGCAGCGCCGCCGCGGCGTGCTGGTCGAGGTCGTCGTCGAGGACGACGAGGGCGGCCGGCTGCAGATGGCCTTCTTCCAGGGCTTCCGCGCCTTCCGCGAGCTGCGGCGCGGGGCCAAGGCGATGTTCCACGGCAAGGTCGGCAGCTACGGCGGCCGGCTGACGCTGAACAACCCCGAGTACTCCGTGCTCGAGCTCGCCGACGGCGGCGCGCCCGAGGAGGACGACGACGGCGCGGCGGCGCTGATCCTGGCCGCCGGACGCGCGCCGCTGCCGATCTACCCGGCCACGGCGCGGATCTCCAGCTGGGAGATCCTGCGCTGCGTGCGGCTGGTGCTCGACCTCGCCGCCGTCGACGCGTGGCCCGATCCGGTGCCCGCCGAGGTCGCCGCCGCCGAAGGGCTGTGCGACCTGGTCACGGCGCTGCGGCTCATCCATCGGCCGGAAACCATGGAGGACCCCGAGCGCGGGCTGGCCCGGCTGCGCTTCCAGGAGGCGTTCTTCCTGCATGCGCTGCTCGCCCGGCGTCGGGCGCGGGTGGGCACCGGCGTCGGCATCCCGCGTCCGCGGTCTGCCGACGGGCTGCTCGCCGCCTTCGACGCGCAGCTGCCCTTCGCCCTGACGGAGGGCCAGCGCAGCTGCGGCGAGCTGCTCGCCGGCGACCTCGCCGGAGAGCAGCCGATGAACCGGCTGCTGCAGGGCGAGGTCGGCTCCGGCAAGACGCTGGTCGCGCTGCGGGCGATGCTGCAGGTCGTCGACGCCGGCGGCCAGGCCGCGCTCATCGCGCCGACCGAGGTGCTGGCCGCCCAGCACGAACGCTCGCTGCGGGCGATGCTGGGCCCGCTGGCCGGCTCCGACCTGCTCTCGGCCTGGCAGCGTCCGGCGGCCGGGACCGAGGCGCAGGTGACGCTGCTGACCGGCTCGATGAGCACCGCGCGGCGGAAGCAGGCCCTGCTGGACATCGCCTCCGGCGCCGCCGGGATCGTCGTCGGCACCCATGCGCTGCTCTCCGAGACGGTGAGCTTCGCCGACCTGGGGCTGGTGGTGGTCGACGAGCAGCACCGCTTCGGCGTCGAGCAGCGCGACGCGCTGAGGACCCGGGAGGCGGCCACGCCGCACATGCTGGTGATGTCGGCGACGCCGATCCCGCGGTCGGTGGCGATGACCACCTTCGGCGACCTCGAGCTCACCGTGCTGGAGGGACTGCCCGCCGGGCGACGTCCGGTGGAGACGCATGTGGCGAGGATGCGGCGCGGCCCCCGGGTGATCGGCCGGGTGTGGGAGCGCCTCGCCGAGGAGGTCGCAGCCGGGCATCAGGCGTATGTGGTGTGTCCGAAGATCACCGAGTCCGACCAGCGCGAGGATCCGGAGTCCGGTGTGGAGATCGAGCAGGACGCCTCGGTGGAGCTGCTGGAGCAGACGCTCGCCGAGCATCCGCTGATCGGCCCGCTGCGCCGCGCCGTGCTGCACGGGCGGATGAGCGGCGAGGACAAGGAGGAGGCGATGACCGCCTTCGAGCGCGGCGAGGTCGACGTGCTGCTCTCCACCACCGTCATCGAAGTCGGCGTGGACGTGCCCAACGCCACCGTGATGACGATCCTCGACGCCGACGCCTTCGGCATCTCCACGCTGCATCAGCTGCGCGGCCGCGTCGGCCGCGGCGCGGCCCCGGGGCTCTGTCTGCTGGTCACCCGGCTGCCCGACGACCACCCGTCGGGGCGGCGGCTCGACGAGGTCGCCGAGCACTCCGACGGGATGACCCTGGCCCGGCTGGACCTGCAGCGTCGCCGCGAGGGCGACGTCCTCGGCGCCTCGCAGGCCGGGCGCCGCTCGACGCTGAAGCTGCTGCGCATCGTCCGCGACGAGGAGCTCATCACCTCCGCCGCCGAGCAGCTGCGCCGGATCACCGCCGCCGACCCGGACTGGCGGGCCCATCCGGGGCTGCGCGCCTCCGTCGACGCCTGGATGGCCGCCCACGACGGCGCCGACGCCTATATCGAGCGCGGCTGAGGCCCGAGCGCACCCGGCTCCCGCTCGAGCCGGCCGCCGGATCCGGCCGGCCGCCCTTTCCGCATCCGCCCCGACCCGAGACAGGAGCTCTCCATGGCACGCATCATCGCCGGCACGCACAAGGGCCGCCGGCTGGCGTCGGTGCCCACCGACGCGACGCGTCCCACCAGCGACCGGGTCAAGGAGTCGCTCTTCAGCCGGCTCGAGGGCTACGACGCGCTGGTCGACGCCGTCGTGGTGGACCTCTTCGCCGGCTCCGGAGCGCTGGGGCTGGAGGCGCGCAGCCGCGGCGCGCGCGCCGTCGAGCTGGTCGACGTCGCCGAGCCGGCGGCGGCGACGCTGCGGCGCAATGCCGCGATCGCCGACGGCGGGGTCACGGTCCACCGGTCGGCGGCGCTGCGTCATCTGCAGCAGCGCGGACTGCGCGAGGCCGAACCCATCGAGCTGCTCTTCCTCGACCCGCCCTACGACTGGACCGACGCCCAGCTGGCCGAGATCCTCGCCGCAGCGCTGCCGCAGCTGCATCCGGCGGCGACGATCGTCGTCGAGCGGGACGAGCGCGGCGGCGAGCCGGCCTGGCCGGAGGGGCTGGAGCGCTTCGCCGACCGGGCCTACGGCTCGACGCACATCTGGTTCCTCGAGCCGCAGTGAGCCGTCGCAGGACGGTGGTCGTCCCGCCTCGAGGTCCTGTCGTCAGGGGGTGGAACCCAGTCGGTACGGGCATTAGGCTGACCCCATGAACGGGGGAGAAGCACCGACGGTCCTGTCCATCGCGCGGGCCCCGCGGGGCGTCGCCCTGCCGCTGGCGGGGCTGCTCCTCGGCGCCGGCGCCTTCTCGCTGGGGATCACCCTGGCCGTCGGCGCGGGCGTGGTGTTCGGCGCCGCGACCGCCGCGCTGATGCTGGTCCTGGCCGGGATGACGCTGAGCCTCCGGACGACGATCACCGCCGATGCCGCCGGCCTGCACGCCCGCTGCCTGGGCGTCTTCCGGATGACCGCCGCCTGGTCGCAGATCCGCCGCGCTGAGGAGGGGCCGTCGACCGGACTCGTCGAGGGCCTCGGATGCCGGTTCCTCCCCGGCGGGACGACCGGACTGCTCGTCGGCGGCCCCACCGTCCATGTGGTCACCGACCGGCGCCGCTGGCTGCTCAGCGCCGCGGACCCCTCCGTCGTGTGCCGGGCCGTCGAGCACCGTGCGGCGGCGCAGGGCGCCGGATCGGGTGCCGCGCCGCGCTCGCGCTGCTAGCCGGCCCAGTCGCGCAGCGCGGCTCCGGTCAGCGTCTCGCCGGGATGCGGCCCGGAGGCCCAGACGGCATTGACGGTGGCCTCGGCGAACGGCGCCTGCGGGGAGGCGGCCAGCACCAGATTGCCCTCGGCCTCGCCGGCGACGACGTCGGCCGGGGCGGTCAGCAGCAGCCGGTCCCACAGCTCGTCGGCGGCCGCGCCGAGCGGGCCCAGCGCCTCAGCGACGCGGCGGACCTGTTCGGCGGCGAAGTCCATCGGCGGCTCGTCGCCCAGATTCATCAGCAGCAGTCCGCCGTCGGCCGTCGCGCCCAGCGTGGTGCGGTGGAAGGCCGTCGAGGTCAGCGCCTCCGGGGCCTCGGAGGAGTTGAAGAGGTCCACCAGCACCAGGTCGAAGCGCTCTCCGGCCAGCGCGCCGTCGTCGGCGAACACGGTCGCGGCATCGGCGACGACGCTGCGCGGCGCCGGCTCCATCGGCAGGTGGGCGAGCACGAAGTCGACCAGCTCGGGCTCGACGTCGACCACCGTCTGCTCCAGGCCCGGGGCGTGATGCCCCAGCCAGCGCGGCAGCGTCAGCGCGCCGGCCCCGAGGTGCAGGACCTGTCCGCGGGCGTCGGCGCGCACCAGGTCGCGCGCGGCGGTGCGCAGCACGGCGGATTCTCGGACGGTGTAGTCGTGCAGCAGGAAATCCGGGTCCGCGACCTCGACGTGGGACTGCTCGGCCCCGTCGATGCTCAGCACCACGCCGGCGTCGGTGAGCTCGTCGCAGCGCAGCTCGGCGACCGTCCCGGAGGCGCTCAGCCGCACGCTCGCCGGCAGCCGGGCCATCAGGACCGCTCCAGCGCGGCGGGCAGCCGCTCGGCCAGGCGGCGCATGCCCTCGATGATCGTCTCGTGGCGCTTGCAGAAGGCGAAGCGCACCAGCTTCTGCAGCTCGTCCTCGGCGGAGGCGGCGTGCCGGATGGTCAGCGTCGAGACCGGGATCGCCGCGACGCCGACCTCCTCGGCGAGCAGCCGGCAGAAGGCCTCGCCGGAGAGATCGGTGAGCGGTGAGATGTCGGCGACGACGAAGTAGCCCGCCTCGGTGTGGTGGGCGCGCAGGCCGGCCGCGGTCAGCCCGCGGTGCAGCAGCTCGCGGCCAGCGGTCAGCTCGGCGACGTTCTCGGCGAAGAAGCCGCGGTCGTCCGCCAGCCCCTCGGCGACGGCGTGCTGGTAGGCCGGGCCGGAGGAGAAGCTCAGGAACTGCTTGACCCCGCGGACCTGGTTGACCAGCGTCGCCGAGCCGGTGATCCAGCCGACCTTCCAGCCCGTCACCGAGAAGGACTTGCCCGCCGATCCCACGGCGACGGCGACCTGCTCGGCGCCGGGGGTCGAGAGGATCGTGCGGTGCGGATGCGCGGCGTCGTCGAAGACCAGCCGCTCGTAGACCTCGTCGCACATGATGCGCAGGTCGTGACGGACGGCCAGATCGACGATCCGCCGCATCTCCTCGGCGCTGAAGACGGTGCCGGTCGGATTGTGCGGAGTGTTGAGCAGGATCATCGTCGTCCGCTCGGTGACTGCGGCCTCCAGCGCGTCGACGTCGGGCCGGAAGTCCGGACCGCGCAGCGGCACGCCCACCAGCTCGGCGCCGGCCAGCGCCGCGCAGGCGCCGTAGGAGTCATAGTGCGGCTCGAAGGTCAGCACCTCGCCGCCCGGGCGGGCGAAAGCCAGGATCGCGGCGGTGATCGCCTCAGTGGCCCCGGTGGTGATCAGCACCTGCTGCTCCGGATCCAGGGCGACGCCGGCGCGGCGATCGACGTCGGCGGCGACGGCCTGCCGCAGGGCCGGCAGTCCCGGACCCGGCGCGTACTGGTTGGGCGGGCCGACCTGCGGATCGGCGACGGCGCGGGCGGCCAGGTCGAGCAGCCAGTCCGGCCCCTCCCGGTCCGGGAAGCCCTGGCCGAGGTTGACCGCCTCATGGCGCATCGCCGCCGCCGTGGTGCGCTCGTAGATCGTCGGGGTCACCGTGCCGGTCGCGCCGTCATAGGTGTTCGCGCCGACGGCGGCCCGAGCCCAGAGCGGGCGGTGGTCCAGCGGGCGGAGGGCGGCGCGCTCGGCGGGCGTCTCGGCGGGGGAGAGGTCGGGCGCGCCGTCGGCTCCGCCCCCGGTCGGGCGGTCGGCGGGACGGGGTGCGACGGGATCATCGGCGTGCGACAGCATGCTCCCCATCGTAGACACGGCGGCCCCGGCGGCGCAGAGGGCGGGGCGGACGCGGTCGTCCGGGGGCGGCGACGTCCGGCGGCGGCGTGGCCGTCGTCGGCCGCGTCGACTAGTGTCCTGTCCATGCAGTCTGCAGTGTGTCCCGGATCCTTCGACCCCATGCACAACGGCCACGCGGAGATCGTGGCCCGAGCGGCGAATCTCTTCGACGAGGTGATCGTCGCCGTCTCGCCGAACATGCACAAGTCCCCGATGTTCGGGGTCGAGGAGCGCATGGCGATGGCCCGCGAGACCTTCTCCGCGGTCCGCGGCGTCGTCGTCGAGCCGCTGGGCGAGGGTCTGCTCGCCGAGTTCTGCCGGCAGCACGGGGCCAACGCCGTGGTCAAGGGCATCCGCGATGCGAAGGACCTCGCCTACGAGACGCCGATGGCGACGATGAATCGTCATCTGACCGGTCTGGAGACCATCTACCTGGCCGCCGACGGCCGCTACACCCACCTCTCGTCGACGCTGATCAAGGAGGTCCACGCCCTCGGCGGCGACGTCGCCGAGTTCGTCCCGTGGGCCGTCGAGCGGCGGCTGGCCGAGCGGCGTGGAGCCGACGGCGGGTCCTGACTCCGTGCTAGATTCGCAGGCACCGGATCCCGTCCTGCGGCCCGTCTGCGTCCCTGCCCCGGGAGCTGCGGGTCGGAGCAGCCCAACCGAGAGAGGTCGATGCGCCCCATGAGCCAGATCCGCAAGGCCGTCATCCCCGCCGCCGGACTGGGGACTCGCTTCCTCCCGGCGACCAAGGCGATGCCGAAGGAGATGCTTCCGGTCGTCGACGAGCCGGCCATCCAGTACGTCGTCGACGAGGCCTCCGAGGCCGGGCTCGACGACATCCTGATGGTCACCGGCCGGAGCAAGCGCGCCCTGGAGAACCACTTCGACCGGGTGCCGGACCTCGAGGCCGTCCTGGAGGCCAAGGGAGATCAGAAGAAGCTGGACCTGGTGCGCCGGGCGACCGGCCTGGGCGATCTGCACTACATCCGCCAGGGCGAGGCCAAGGGCCTCGGCCACGCGGTGCTCTGCGCCAAGCGCCACGTCGGCAGCGAGCCCTTCGCCGTGCTGCTCGGCGACGACCTCATCGACGCCCGCGACGAGCTGCTGACCACCATGCTGGAGACCCAGGAGCGTCTGGGCGGCTCGGTCATCGCGGTCATGGAGGTCCCCCGCGAGGACATCAGCGCCTACGGCGTGGTCACGCCCGCCGAGTCCGGCGGCGACGCGGCCGGCGACGGCGTCGTGCCGGTCTCCGGGCTGGTGGAGAAGCCGGCGGCCGACGAGGCCCCGTCGAATCTCGCGGTCATCGGCCGCTACGTGCTGCACCCGGCGATCTTCGAGCAGCTCGAGCAGACGCCGCCCGGTCGCGGCGACGAGATCCAGCTGACCGATGCGCTGCAGGAGATGGCCGCCAAGCCGGCCGAGCAGGGCGGCGGCGTGCACGCGGTGGTCTTCCGCGGGCGCCGCTACGACACCGGAGACAAGCTCAGCTACATCAAGGCGGTGGTCACCCTCGCCGTCGATCGTGAGGATCTGGGCACTGACCTGCGCAGCTGGCTGAAGGACTTCGCCGCCGGCCTCTGAGCGCCGCGCGCAGCACGCCCGGACGCGCCGGGGACGCAGGGATTCGCCCCGGTGTGCGACCATGGTCTAGCATGGAACGTCGGTCATGACGTATGCCCGGATCGCCGTCCACCCAGGGAGAGTGCCCCGTGAGCGCAGAGCAGGACGCCGGACTGTCCGTCGATGTCCGCGAGCTCGGGGGCAAGCCCGGCACGCAGGAGCATCTGGACAGGACGGTGGCGACCCCCGCCGACTTCTCGGCGGTCCTCGTCGGCTTCCGTGAAGGCGGAGCGCTGCACCTGGACCTGCGCCTGGAGTCGGTGCATGAGGGCGTGCTGTTGACCGGCACCGCCTCGGCGGAGGTCTCCGGCCAGTGCAGCCGGTGCCTCGACGCGATCGGCTACTCCGCGGCGGTGGACCTCATGCAGCTGTTCACCCACCCGGGACGGGAGGTCGACGGCGAGGCCGAGGATGAGGATGAGCGTCTCATCGGCGAGGACCTCACCATCGACCTGGAGCCGGTGCTGCGGGACCTGATGGTCTCGACGCTGCCGTTCCAGCCGGTCTGTCGCGAGGACTGCCCCGGCCTGTGCTCCCAGTGCGGCTTCCGCATGGAGGACGATCCGGAGCATGCTCACGAGCAGATCGACCCCCGCTGGGCCGCCCTGGCGGACCTCGCCGACGGGCTGAACGACCCGGAGGACGCCTCCGGGGAGCGCAGCTGAAGACTCCAGAGCCGGGGACGCGGCGCGTCCCTGCTGACCTGTCCGACAACGACGAAAGAAGAGAGACACCGTGGCTGTTCCGAAGCGGAAGAAGTCCCGTTCCAACACCCGTAGCCGCCGTTCGCAGTGGAAGGCCCAGACGCCTTCGCTGGTGAAGTCGGTGGAGAACGGTCGTGTCGTCTACAGCCAGCCGCACCAGGCCAAGCTGGTCACCGACTCGGCCGGCTCCCCGCTGTTCTACGAGTACAAGGGGCGCAAGGTCGCCGACGCGTGATCTCCTGACCTGTTGGGAGCGCGTGACGTGACATCATCGGCATCCGCCGGCGCGACGACGCCGGGGGACCATGAGGCATTGGTGAAGAGTCTCGGGGTGCACATCGACCCCGAGACTCTTCGTCTTGCCCTGACGCATCGGTCGTACTCCTATGAGAACGACGGCATCCCCACCAACGAGCGCCTGGAGTTCCTGGGCGACTCGGTGCTCGGCTACGCGGTCACCGACCATCTGTTCCGCAGCTATCCCGAGCTCTCCGAGGGGGACCTGGCCAAGCTGCGCTCGGCGCTGGTCAGCACCCGGGCGCTGGCGCGCGTGGCCCGCGACCACGGCGTCGGTCCGCACATCAGCCTGGGCACCGGCGAGCTGCGCACCGGCGGGCAGGACAAGGACTCGATCCTCGCCGACACGATGGAGGCGCTGATCGGTGCGGCCTATCTGTCCACCTCCTTCGAGACGGGCCGCCGGCTGGTGCTGCGCCTGGTGCTGCCGCTGCTGGACGACGACCAGGCGATGAGCGCGGGCAAGGACTGGAAGACCACCATCCAGGAGATCGCCGCCGACCGGGAGCTCGGCGACATCCGTTACGTGATGGAGGACTCCGGCCCCGACCACGACAAGACGTTCACCGCCACGCTGACCATCGGCGGCGTCGCCTACTCCTCCGGCACCGGCAAGTCGAAGAAGGAGGCCGAGCGCGAGGCCGCCCGGCTCACCGCGGCGACGCTGACCGCCGGCGAGGCCGACCGCGGCGCCTTCGACGCCGTGCTCGGCCGCTGACGCGGGGCCCGATGCCCGAGCTTCCCGAGGTCGAAGTCGTCCGCCGCGGCGTCGAACGCTGGGCCGTCGGTTGCCGCGCCGCCCGGCCCGTCGTCCACGACGTGCGCAGTCTGCGCCGGCACGACGACGGCGTCGAGGACTTCGCCGCCCGAGTCGCCGGCCGGACGCTCGACGCCGCGCGCCGCCGCGGCAAGTATCTCTGGATCCCGCTGTCCGCGGCCGGTTCCCCGGCGCCGACCCCGGGCGGATCCGCGCGCGGCGAGGCGCTGGTGATCCACCTGGGCATGAGCGGCCAGGTCCTGGTCCAGCCCGACGACGCCCCGGCGGAGAAGCATCTGAAGGTCGCCGTGGATCTGCGGGACGCGTCGGGGACCGCCGCGGCCGACGACGGCGAGCCGGCGACCGGATCCGGCCGGCAGCTGCGCTTCGTCGACCAGCGCATCTTCGGCGGTCTGCAGATCCGCCCGCTCATGCCCGCCGACCACCCGTCCGGCACTGTGCCGGCGAGCATCGCCCACATCGGCCCGGATCCGCTGGAGCCGGCCGGCGCCGCCGTCGAACCGTTCTTCCGCGCGCTGCGCCGCCGGCGCAGCGGGCTGAAACGGGCTCTGCTGGACCAGACGCTGCGCTCGGGCATCGGCAACATCTACGCCGACGAGGCGCTCTGGCGGGCCCGGCTGCACTTCGCCCGACGCACCGAGACCGTCACCCGCGCCGAGGCGGCGCGGCTGCTGGGCGCGGTCCGCGAGGTCATGGAGGCCGCGCTGGAGGCCGGCGGCACCAGCTTCGACGCGCTCTATGTCAACGTCAACGGGGAATCCGGCTACTTCTCCCGCGGGCTCGACGCCTACGGCCGGACGGGGGAACCCTGCCGCCGATGCGCGACGCCGCTGCGCCGCACGCCCTTCATGGGGCGGTCCTCGCACTGGTGTCCGCGCTGCCAGCCCCGGCCGCGCTCCGGACGATGGTGACGCCGACCATGGCCTCGCTCACGTCGACTCCGCGCCTCGACGCTCCTGCATGGCAGAGCCGGCCGCCTCGTCTAGCATGGGACGGGTCGCCCGTGCCCGCCGCAGACGGTCGCGCGGGTCCGGGAGGCCGCACCCGTCGTGCCGTCCGCTCCGGACAGGACGGATCCGCGCGCCGCGCCCAGACTGCGACCACTTCGACGACCCAGGCGGCCGTCGCATCCGAGGGGAGGACCCATGGCCGACCGAGAGCATGACGGCGCCCGCCGTGGTCACCGGCCGCAGCGCGTGCGCTCCGTCTCCCCGGCGGCCCCCGCCCCGTCCGACCGGGGGGAGAAGCCTCGCCGCGGCCGGCGCATCCTGGCCTGGTCGCTGGCCGCCGTGGCCACGCTGGTGGTCGTCGCCGTCGCCGTCGTCGGCATCTACCTGCACGACCTGCGGAGCAGCTTCGACGAGAACCGCAACGTCCTGGAGATGAACCTGGACGACGACTCCGCCGAGCGCACCGACGACGACGTCATCAACCTGCTGCTGCTCGGCTCCGACACCCGCGGCGAGGGCCAGGATCTCGCCGAGGTCAAGGGCGAGGACGGGCAGCGCTCGGACACGATGATGTTCGTCCACATCCCGGCCGACCGCTCGACGGTCTACGTCATGTCGATCATCCGGGATCTGTGGGTCGACATCCCCGGCGAGGGCCCCAACCGCATCAACACCGCGCTCAACTCCGGCGGCTATCCGCTGGTGGTCGACACGGTCGAGGAGCTGCTCGACACGCATATCGACCACGCCGCGATCATCGACTTCGAGGGCTTCAAGGATCTCACCTCGGCGCTGGACGGGGTCTACGTGGACAACCCGCAGCCGTTCTCCTCGGGTCAGCACAACCCGGACTTCTACCCCGAGGGCACCATCCGGCTGGAGGGATCGAACGCGCTGCGCTACGTCCGCGAGCGGAAGACCTTCTCCGACGGCGACTTCACCCGCGTGGAGAACCAGCGGCGCGTGGTCAAGGCGATCATCGACCGCTTCCTCAGCGCCGACACGCTGACCAACCCCGGCCGCGTCTCGGACATCGTGGAGAGCATGGTCCCCTACCTGTGGCTCGACGAGGGGCTGGACGCCGAGACGGTGGCCGGCTACGCGGTCCAGCTGCGCAGCCTGCGCTCCGACGACATCGAGATGTTCACCGTCCCCGCCGGCGAGCCGATGACCACCTCCGGCGGTGCGCAGGTGATCACCCGCGACGAGGCGGCGATGGAGGCGCTGCGCCGATCGCTGGACGAGGAGTCCATGGACGACTTCGTCGACGATCGCGCCGAGGACGGGACGAACCCCTTCGAGGCTCCCGAGACGGGATCCGAGACCGCGCCCGAGACCGCGCCCGAGACCGCTCCCGAGACCGCTCCCGAGACCGCTCCCGAGACGGGCCCCGCGACGGAGGACGACGTCGAGGAGACTCCCCGGTGAGCCCGGCCGAGGACCGCCGCCGGGGAGACGGCCGACGCGCGCTGCTGCTCACCCATTCCTACTGGCCGGAGCACACGCCCCCGCAGCGGCGCTGGCAGCGCCTGGTCGCCGGACTGCGGGCCGCGGGCTGGAGCGTCGACGTCGTCACCCCGGCCGCCGACGCCCGCAGCACGCCGGTCGCCGAACGCGGCTCCGGAGCCGCCGGTGTGCGCAGCGTGAGCGGTCCGGCCGGCGAGCAGGTGCACCGGGTGCTGCGCCCGCTGCTCCGGGACAGCCGCGCCGGACGGTTCGCCGCCGACGCGGTCGCCGCGGGGCTGATGGTCCCGCGGGCGCTGCTCGTCGAGCGGCCCGACGTCGTCGTCGCCACTGTGCCGGCGCTGCCGGTGATCTGCTCGGGCTGGCTGGCCGCGCGCCTGCGCCGTGCGCCGCTGGTGGTCGACATGCGCGACGCCTGGCCCGAGCTGGCCCGCGAGGCCGGCGTGCGGGCCGGACCGGCCGGCCGGATGATGGAGACGGTCGTCGCCGCGGTCCAGCGCCGCGCCGAGCTCGTGGTGACGGTGACCCACGGATTCGCCCGCCGGCTGGCGGCCCGCGGCGTGGAGCGGGTGACCACGATCAGCAACGGCGTCGCGCTGGACGAGGTCCCGCAGCTGGAGCATCGGGAGCGCGCCGCCGGGGAGCTGCGCGTCGCCTATCTCGGCAATCACGGCGAGAGCCAGGCGCTGGATGCGGTCATCGACGCGGCGGCCGCGCTGCATGCCGCCGGCGAGGTCGCGGTGCGGCTGCGCATGGTCGGCTCCGGCACGCAGAAGCCGCGCCTGGTCGCCCGTGCGGCGGACTGCCCGGCGATCGAGTTCCACGATCCCGTCCACGGCGAGGAGCTCTGGCAGCACCACCGGTGGGCCGACACCGTGCTGATCAGCCTGCGCACCGACTGGGAGTCCTTCGCCTGGACGGTGCCGTCGAAGACCTTCGAGCTGATGGGCACCGGCAAGCACATCACCGCCGCCGTCGTCGGCGAGGCCGCCGAGATCCTCGCCGCCGCCGAGAACGTCACCCTCGTCGACCAGGGCCCCGACGGGCTGGCCGAGGCGCTGGTCGCCCTGGCCCGGGACCCGGAGTCCACTCCGATCAGCGGCTCCGGGCGCCGCTGGGTGCGCGAGCATGCGGATCTGCCGCGGCTGGCCGAGGACTACGCCGGGCTGCTGGCCGACGTCGTCGACCGCCGCGGCCCGGTCGGCTCTGCGCCCCGCGATCGGGAGCAGACCCTCGACCCGCGCGCGACCGGCGAGCCCGGCCCGGTGCGCGCCGATCGCGTCTGGGTCTGCGTGTGCACCTACCGGCGGAACGAGCTGCTCGCCGAGCTGCTGACCTCGCTGCGCGCCGCGGCTCCGCAGGAGCTCGGCGAGGACGTGCTGCCTCCGCTCGTCGTCGTCGACAACGACCCCGCGGCGGGGGCGGCGGAGACCGTCGCCGAGCTCGCGCCGGAGGCGATCGCCGTCCATCAGCCCCGTCCGGGGCTCGCCGTCGCCCGCAACGCCGCGCTGGACGCGGTGCCCGACGACGCCGATGCGGTGGTCTTCGTCGACGACGACGAGCGCGTGGCGCCCGGATGGCTGGACGCGCTGATCAGCACCGCCCGCAGCTCGGGGGCGGCCACCGTCTCCGGGCCGGTGGAGTCGATCTTCCCGCCGGAGGCGTCCGCGCAGGCCGTCGAGGACGGTGCGATCCGACGCACGGACTTCGCCACCGGGCCGTGGAATCTGCGGCCGGCGACGAACAATGTGCTGGTGCGGGCCGAGTGGTTCACCCGCTCGCCGGCGTTCCGCTTCGACGAGGCCTTCAACGTCACCGGCGGCGAGGACTCCGAGCTCTTCGGCCGGCTCCAGGCCGCCGGAGCGACGTCGTGGTGGTGCGCCGCGGCGCGCGTCTCCGAAGAGGTGCCGCTCGAGCGCATCACGCGGCAGTGGCTGCGCCGGCGCGGGCTGCGCGCCGGACATGTGCGGGCGCTGAAGGCGCGCAAGGCCCGGCGGAGCAGCGCGAGCATCGCCGCCGAGGGAGCCGCGCGCCTCGGCGCCGGCGTGCTGCGCCGCGGGGCAGTCCGGGTGCGCGGACGACGGGCGAGCTATCAGGACCGACTCTGGACGCGCGAGGGACTGGGCATGCTGCAGTGGCTCGCCGGCCGCGCCCGCGGCGAGTACGCCCGGGACTGAGCGGGGGCCGTTCCCGGGCTGTCCTCGGCTGTCCCCGGGCTGCCCCGAGGTCGTTCCCGCGAGGCTCCGAGGGTTCCGCGCGCCCGGCGGCGCCCGCCGTCCGGTTCGGTCACTCCGCGGCGAGCAGCCGGGTGCGCAGCACCTCCAGCGCGTCCTCGGCCTCGGCCGCCGCGCGGACCGGAGAGCCCGCGGCCTCGGCCGCGTCGGTCTCCTCGCGCAGCGCGGCGAGCAGCTCGCCGCGTTCGGCCGACGGCGCGGGCTTCAGCGTGCGCCGATAGACCGTCCCGAGGCGCCGGCCGGCCGGAGTCCCGCGGAACCTCTCGAGCGCCAGCGTCGCCTCGCCCCGGCCGCGGCGGGCGAGCCGCCCGAGGATCGGCCGCAGCCCGGCGGGTCGCAGCATCCCGACGCGGGGGAGGACGGGCAGGCCGAAGAAGCGCCGTGCCGCCGCCGTCGTCCACGGATGCGCCCGCGGATCCTCGACGTAGCAGCGGGCCAGCTCGTCGAGCACTCCGGCGGCCTCGGCCCGCTGCGCTGCCGGCACCCGGTCGAGCTTGTCGAGATACCAGCCGACGAAGAAGGACTCGAAGCGCGTGTCCAGATAGTCCTGCATCAGTCCGACCTCGCGCAGCCAGGCCGCCCGGGCCGTCTCCAGCAGCAGGTATTTGCGGAAGTAGCCCGGCGAGATCGCATTGACGATGGAGGTCTCCACGGCGCCGTAGTAGACGTAGGCGGGCTCCTCGACCTCCAGATACGCCTCGGCGTGGAAGAGCAGCTGCTGGAAGAAGAAGGTGTCCTGGCCCGTGGCGCCGACCGGCTGCTCGAGCCCCAGCGACTGCAGCCAGGCGGTGCGGAAGACCATGGACTCGATGCTGGCCGGGCGGAATCGGGTCGCCCGCAGGCTGTCGCGCGTCGGACGGCGCAGGCCGTCGCGCCGGGCTGCGCCCTCACGCAGCCAGGAATGCACGTCCAGGTGCAGCCGCCGGTCGGTCCAGGTGATCTGCGTGGCCAGCGCGAAGTTCGCCTCCTCGGCGGCGGCCAGCCGATCGGCCATCCGGGAGTAGGAGTCGCCGAGCTGCTCGTCGTCGGGATCCAGATAGGTGGTGTACTCGGTCGCCGCCAGGGCCAGTCCGGTGTTCCGCGGGCGCGACGCCGATCCGGAGCCGCCGGGCGCGTGGTGGTAGGCGGTGACGTTGGCGTGGGTGCGGGCGAGCTCCGCGACGATCGCCGGGGTGACGCCGTCGGTGGAGCCGTCGTCGACCAGCAGCACGTGCATCCGGGAGAACCCGGGGGAGCGGCGCAGCGAGGCGAAGGCCTTGTGCCGCAGGTGGTGCCCGTTGTCGAAGATCGGCACGATCACCGACAGGTCCAGCCCCTCGGCGGCTGCGACGGCGCGGGTCCGGGCGGCGGCGTCCTGCAGCGGCTCCTCCGCGTCGGCGCGCTCCGGCGTCTCGTCGGCATCCGCCCCCGCGGCGGAGACGGTCACCGTCGACTCTGTGCGACGGTGCTGGAAGGAGTCGAGGGCGAGGCTGCGCAGCCCGCGGGCGGCCGCCGCGGTCCGCTCCGCCGATCCCAGCAGAGCGGAGTCGCCCAGCGTCTCCTGGGGGCGGTGCAGAGCGGTCAGCTCCCACGCGGCGTCGGACCCTGCTCGTCGATGGGTCAGCGAGGCGGCGTCGGTCGCGGCGTCGAGGCCTCCGTCGGCCTGGTTCTCCAGCTTCACCGTCATCGGGGCGGACTGGAATCGCAGGCCCGCCAGGTGGTCGGCGACGTAGTCGGGCTCGTAGCGTCGGTCGGGGCTGACCGGCAGCAGGATGTCATAGTCGTCCGCGCGGGCCGGCAGATCCTCCCAGCGCACGAGGTCGACGGATCCCGCCGACTGGATGCGCAGGTCCGCCCGCAGCGTCTCGGTCGATTCCTCGCTCACGGCCAGCACACGCTCTCCCGGCGTCTCGACGCTGACTCCGGCGATCGCGGCCACCCGGGCGAGGAGGTCGACGACGTGATGGTCGAGGAAGACGCGGCGGATGCCATCGCCCTGGATCCGCCGGAGGTCCTGGTGTCCGGCGGCCGAGGACGTCAGGTGCCGCAGCGTCGCGGCCACGTCCTCGGCGGAGTTGGCGATGTGCACCTGCGGGTGGTGCGAGTTCAGCCCCTGGTTGTAGGTGGAGAGCACCATCGTTCCGGAGGCCTGCAGCTCCAGCGCCCGGTTGGCGAACATCGTCTGCGAGTCCTGCACCGAGTTGAAGTTGATCGCGATGTCCACGGTGCGCTGCAGCCCCATCAGCTGTTCGTGGTCCATCGAGGGGGCGCGGTGCGGCCAGTACTCGAACGGCACCAGCTGGTTCGGCGAGGGGTCCTCGGCGTCGTAGTGCCGGTCGATCAGCGCCAGCGGCCGGTCCGCGGCCAGCACGCCGTCGAGGATCCATCGGCCCTGCTCGGCCCGGCTCGGATACTTCCGGCCCATCCAGGATCCGGCGAAGGGGATCAGTTCCGAGCCGGCGGGGCGGCCGCCCAGCGGCGAGTGCAGCAGCGGGTTCACCCCGAAGGGCAGCACCTCGATGCTGCGCGCGGCCGGGCAGTCGGCGCGGTACTGCGGGACGACTTCGGCGGCAGTGGTGAGGATGTGCTCGCAGGCGCGGGCGACGTCGAGGAAGCGTCGGTAGTCCGGCGGATCCTCCTTGCCGTAGTAGACCGTCGGGACTCCGGCCGCGCGGAAGGCGGGGATGAGAGTCTCGACCAGCAGCGTCCGGCGGGCGCGCGCCCCCTCGCCGGTGACGTCCCAGCTGGCGCCGTCGTGGCCGCGCCAGGTCGCCGCGACCAGCAGCACGTCCACCTCTCCAAGGTGCTCCCGCCAGTTCTGCGGGGTGATGGGCAGCAGCTCGGCGGCGCCGGTGAAGGTGTCCAGCAGGAACCGGTCGCAGATGATGCCGAGGCGCAGGTCCAGCCGCGGACGGGTGACCCCGGATTCGGGGCCGGGGAGCTGCTCGGCGGCCTCCAGCGCCTGCTCGACGGCGCGTCGGGGCGGCGTCGCCGCGCCCGGTGCGGGCCGCGGCGGGGCGAGCAGCTCGGCGGGCAGCGACGGTCCCCGGTGCTCCTCCGTCGCGGCCCCGCGGTTCTCCAGCGTGGCGGCGCGACGACGATGCGCCTCGGCCGGCCGCCGCCAGACGTCGGGGGCATGCGTCTGCTCGGCCATCCACGATGCGGCGCGGCGGTGGGTGCGGACGGTCTCCTGCAGTGCGGAGGCCCAGGTCTCGGCCGGGGCGGGCTGCTCGGGCTGCTCGGCGTGCTCGGATGGCGGGGGAGTGCTCACCCTGAGAGCCTATCGCCGCCGGAGTGCGCGGCGTCGTCCGGCATGCCGCCTCCCCGGCGAGGTCGGTGCAGATCGCGCAGGCGCGGAGGCCGCCCGGGGCGGCGTCGCAGGTCCGGCGGGCCCGCCGGCGGCAGGGGGTGCGTGCGAGGTTTGGCGGCGGCGCCGGGGTCTTGCTAATCTGAGGTGTCGCCGCGACGCCGCGGCCGATCGGGGATGTAGCTTAATGGTAAAGCTTCGGTCTTCCAAACCGACGACGCGGGTTCGATTCCCGTCATCCCCTCTCCTGAGATGTCGCAGGACATCCTCGACGACGGGCCCTCTGTGCAGATCTGCGCAGAGGGCCCGTCGTCGTCCGTGCCCCTCCCGTCTCCGGGGCGTCGGCGTTCGGCGTCCGGGTCGCGCGGCGGGTCGATACGATGGCGAAGAAGGTCGGGACCAGTTCCGGCCAGTCCGTCCGTCGTCGTCCTGAAGCCCCGAGGTCCGCATGCCCGCCGAATCCCGCTCCGCCGACCGACCGCGCGTGCACTTCGTGGTCCAGCCGACGGTCAGCCACTACCGGGGCCCGCTGCTGCGACGGCTGCTGGAGAGCCGGCGCCTGGAGTTCGACCTCGTCGGCCGATTCCGCAACTCCGAGGGGGCATCGGCCGACCGCATCGAGTCCGCCGACGCATCGGTGCTGGCCGAGGTCACGCCGATGGACTTCGTCTCCTGCGGCGAGCTCTGGTGGGAGAAGGGCCAGGTCGGTGCGGTGCTCTCCGGCCGCCATGACGTCTACGTGCTGGCCGGCCGCATCTATACCCTCTCCGCCTGGGCCGCGCTGCTCGCCGCCCGGGCGCGCGGGGCCCGGGTGCTGCTCTGGGGCCACGGCTGGAAGCGTCCGGAGTCCGGGATGAAGCGGCGGCTGCGCCTGGCCTTCTACGCGCTCTCCGACGGGCTGCTGGTCTACGGGGACCGTGCCCGTGAGCTGGGGACCGCCTACGGCGTGGACGCCGAGAAGATCGCCGTGGTGTACAACAGCATCTACTCGGCCGACCAGCTCGAGGCGGCCGACGCCGACGTCCCGAGGAGCTCCGGCGCGAGCCGTGCGGAGGAGGGCCGTCGGGAGCCGACGGGCGACGAACGGCCGACGCTGATCTACAGCTCGCGGCTGACCACCCGGCACCGGCTGGACACCCTCGTCGAGGCGCTGGAACAGCTGCCGGAGGAGGTGGTGCGGCCGCGGGTGATCGTCGTCGGCGACGGCGTCGAGCGGCCCCGGCTCGAACGGCGCTTCGCCGCCGCCGGCCTGGAGGCCGACTTCCTGGGGGCCGTCTACGACGTCGACCGGCTCCGCGCGCTCTACGCCGCCGCCGACGCCGCCGTCTGCATCGGCGGGGCGGGGCTGAACGTCACCCAGGCGCTGGGCTTCGGCGTGCCGGTGGTGGCCGAGGACGCCCACCCCGACTCGAGTCCGGAGATCGAGGCCGTCGTCGACGGCGAGACCGGCCGGCTGTACCGCTCCGGGGACCCGGCCTCCCTGCAGGAGGTCCTCGCCGAGATGCTCGCCGACCCGGAAGGCATGCGGCGGATGGGGGCGGCCGGCCGGGCCGTCGTCGAGGAGCGCTACACCGCCGAGGCGCACGCCGAGGCCCTGGAGGACGCGATCCTGGGGTTCCTGCGGCGCTGGGACCGCCGCGGCCGACGCCGCCGGAGCGTGAAGCCGGCGACGTCCTGACATGACGAGGCCCTCCTTCCGGAGCTCCGGAAGGAGGGCCTCGTCATGCGGGGCGGGTCCGAGTCGTCCTCGGCGCGACCCAGGATCAGGCCGGCGTCTTCGTCCCGCCGGTCTGGGCCAGCATCGCGTCGAACTCCTCCTCGACCTGCGCGTTCCGGCGGTAGGTCGCCAGCGAGACGACGACGGCGGCCAGCAGCGCCAGGGCGAAGCCGGGGATGATCTCGTAGACCACGCCGGAGAGGGTGTCGATCGAGCCCCAGACGCCCACAGTCACCGCGCCGACGACCATGCCGGCCAGCACGCCGGGCATGGTCAGCTTCCGCCAGTAGAGGCTGAGCAGCACCACCGGGCCGAAGGCGGCGCCGAAGCCCGCCCAGGCGAAGCCGACGAGGTCCAGGATCGTCGACTCGGTGTCCAGCGCCAGCAGGGCGGCGACCACGGAGACGGTCAGCACGGCCGCGCGGCCGAGCATCAGCTGCTGGCGGCGGGTGGAGTTCCGCCCGAAGCTCAGGTAGATGTCCTCGACCAGCGCGGAGGAGGAGACCACCAGCTGGGAGGAGATCGTCGACATCACTGCGGCCAGCACGGCGGCCAGCAGCAGCGCGGCGATGAACGGGTGGAACATCGCCTGGGCGAGCACCAGGAAGACGTGCTCGGGGTTGTCCAGCGCGGAGCCTTCGCTCTGGAAGTAGGCCACGCCGATCAGTCCGGTCATCACCGCGCCGAAGCCGGCCAGCGCCATCCAGCCGATGCCGATGCGCCGGGCGGCGGGGGCGTCGGCCACGGAGCGCATGGCCATGAAGCGCACGATGATGTGCGGCTGGCCGAAGTAGCCCAGCCCCCAGGCCACGGCCGAGACCACGCCCCAGAACGAGGCGCCGACCAGGAAGCTCATCCGGTCGACGTCGCCGCCGGAGGCCGCGTCGGCGGCGTCGACGCCGGAGGTCACGTCGCCCCATCCGCCCATCGTCGCCAGCGCGATGATGGGCACCAGCAGCAGGCCGATGAACATCATCGTGCCCTGCACGACGTCGGTCAGCGAGGCGCCGAGGAAGCCGCCGGCCAGCGTGTACACCACCGTCACACCGGCGACGATGAGCATCCCCGGCACGTACTCCAGGCCGAAGGCCACGGTGAAGAACTGGCCGCCGGCCACCAGGCCGGAGGAGACGTAGAAGATGAAGAAGGCCAGGATGATCAGCCCTGCGATGATCCGCACGGCATGATTGTCGGTCTTCAGCCGGGACTCCAGGAAGCTGGGGATGGTGATGGAGTTCTGCGAGACCTCGGTGTAGGCCCGCAGGCGCGGCGCGACGAACTTCCAGTTCAGCCAGGCGCCGACGGTCAGCCCGATGGCGATCCAGGCCTCCACCAGTCCGGAGGCGTAGATGGCGCCGGGCAGGCCCATCATCAGCCAGCCGGACATGTCGGAGGCTCCCGCCGAGAGGGCGGCGGTCGACGGGCGCAGCCGGCGGCCGGCGAGCATGTAGTCGTCGTAGCTGCTCGTGCGGCGATAGGCGTAGTACCCGATCGCGAGCATGCACGCGAAGTACAGGATCACCGCCACGAGCTGGACGGAGGAATCTGCGGTCTCGATCATGCGGCAGAGTATGACACGCAGTGTGCGGGGTCACCATATGCCGCGCCTAGTCGCCGTGCAGTCTCCGTTCAGAGCCTCGACAGGCGGCGGCCCTGCGCCGTCCATCCGCCCGTCGCCCGCGGGCCGCCCGCCCGTCGCCGGCGCGTCAGTCGCGCGGCGCCAGGATCATGTTCGTCATCCGCGCGGTGGACAGCCGGCGGCCCCGCTCGTCGCGCATCACGATCTCGTGGGAGGTCAGCGTCCGGCCCCGCGAGATCGGCGTGCAGATGGCGGTGACCATCCCCGCCGTCGCGGCCCGATGGTGCGTGGCGTTGAGCTCGGTGCCGACCACGGCGTTCTGCTGCTGCAGGTCCAGCCGCACATGCAGGATCGCCGCGATCGAGCCGAGCGTCTCGGCCAGCACCATATGCGCCCCGCCGTGCAGCAGCCCCATGTTCTGCTCGTTGCCGGCCACCGGCAGCGTCGCCACCATCCGCTCGGGACTCATCTCCACGAAGCGCAGACCCATGGTCCGCGCCAGCGGGGAGACGCCGTGCGGACCCATATGCGCGAAGAGCTCCTCCGGGACTCCGGCCTCGCGCATCAGCGCCAGCCGCTCGTCCTCCTCGGGCAGCGGAGTGGGGGCGGGGGCCGGCGCTGGAGCGGACTCGGGGGGCGGGGCGTCGTCCGCGGCCGGAGCCGTCCGGGCCGCGATGAAATCTCCATCCATGCCCACTAGAGTTGCACTGTGAGCCCGACACGTGAAACCGCCTCCGGCGGCCAGACCCTGGAGACCGACCGCAAGCTGCTCGTCGTCGACGGACACTCGATGGCCTTCCGCGCGTTCTACGCGCTGCCGCCGGAGAGCTTCGTCACCGACACCGGCCAGCACACCAACGCCGTGCACGGCTTCACGAACATGCTGCTGAAGCTGATCCGCGAGGAGAAGCCCACGCATGTCGCGCTGGCCTTCGACCTCGACACCCCGACCTTCCGGCACGAGGCCTACGAGGAGTACAAGGCCGGCCGGGCGAAGACGCCGGAGGAGTTCAGCGGCCAGATCGGGCTGATCAAGCAGGTCGCCGAAGCGATGCGCATCCCGGCGATCACCGTCGAGGGCTATGAGGCCGACGACATCGTCGCCACGCTGGCGACCCGCGCCGAGGAGGCGGGCTGGCGCACGCTGATCGTCTCCGGCGACCGCGACGCCCTGCAGTTGGTCACCGAGCGCACCCATCTCGACTACCCGACCTCCGGAGTGAGCAAGAGCGTGCGGCTCGACCCGGCCGGCGTCGAGGAGAAGTACAAGGTGCCGCCGGAGCAGTACCGGGACCTCGCCGCACTGGTGGGGGAGAGCGCCGACAACCTGCCCGGCGTGCCGCTCGTCGGCCCCGGCGTCGCCGCCAAGTGGCTGGGCCAGTACGGCTCGGCGCGCGGCATCATCGACCACGCCGACCAGATCAGCGGGAAGCGCGGCGAGAACCTGCGCGCGGCCCTGGACGACGTCGAGCGCAACCTGGAGCTGAACCGGCTGCTGTGCGACGTCGAGCTGCCGGTGGACCTGGAGGACGCCGTCCTCGGCCCGCCCGACCGCGAGGCGGTCGAGCCGCTCTTCGACGCGCTGCAGTTCGACCAGATCCGCGACCGCCTCTTCGACACCCTCGCCGAACGCTTCCCCGAGGCCGCCTCCCGCCCGACGCCGACCCAGCGGCTGCCGCGGGTCCGCACCCTCGACGCGGCCGCCGACGTCGAATCGCTGCGCGAGGCCGCCGGGCCGGTCGGCGTCGCGCTCTGCCTGGACCGCAGCGGCGAGAGCCTCTCCACCAAGGCCAAGCGCGACGAGGCCGCCCGCACCGCCGAGGCGCTCGCCGTCGTGCTGCTGCCGCCGGACGACGCCGCCGCGGAGGGCGAGGCGCCGGCCGAGGCGCTCGCCGTCTCGCTGACCGACGCCGAGCCGCCCGTCGAGCAGGCGCTGGCGGACTGGCTGGCCGATCCGCAGGCGCCCAAGCGCGTCCACGACCTCAAGGATGCCGGACGTCGGCTCGCCGCCCGCGGTCTGCGACTGCGCGGGGCCGTCGACGACACGCTGCTCTCGGCCTACCTCATCCAGCCCGACCGGCGGAACTTCGACGTCGGCGACCTGGTGACCCAGCACCTGCGCACCTCGGCGGACCCGGCCGACTGGCTCGGCGCCGACGAGCCCGCCGCGGGGGAGGAGCCCGCCGAGGGCACCTCCTCCGAGGACCCGCTGGGCGGGGAGGGCACGCTGTTCTCCTCCCAGGACGTGCTGCCGGGCGTCACCGGCGGCGACCTCGACGCCGCGGCGCTGCAGGTGCTGCTGCTGCACCGGCTGAGCCCGGTGCTGACCGAGCAGCTCGTCGAGCGGCGGGCCGACCACCTGGTCCGCGACCTGGAGATCCCGCTGGCCGAGGTGCTGCTTCAGATGGAGCTGGCCGGCATCGCGGTCAGCGCCGAGCGGCTCGAGGCCCTCGACCAGGAGTTCGCCGACCAGGTCGAGGACGCCGCCCAGGCCGCCTACGCCGCGATCGGCCACGAGGTGAACCTCGGCTCGCCGAAGCAGCTGCAGACGGTGCTCTTCGACGAGCTCGAGCTGCCCAAGACCCGCAAGACCAAGACCGGGTACTCCACCGACGTCGAGTCGCTGCAGGACCTGCTGGCCAAGACGCAGAACGACTTCCTGGTCCATCTGATGGCCCATCGCGACGCGACGAAGCTGCGGCAGACGGTGACCGGGCTGGTCGAGTCGATCGGCGACGACGGCCGGATCCACACCACCTACGCGCAGACGGTCGCGGCCACCGGCCGGCTGTCCTCGCTGCATCCGAACCTGCAGAACATCCCGGTGCGCACCGCCGAGGGTCGCCGCATCCGCGACGCCTTCGTCGTCGGCGAGGGGTGCGAGTCGCTGCTGACCGCCGACTACTCGCAGATCGAGATGCGCATCATGGCGCATCTCTCCGGCGACGAGGAGCTCATCCGGGCCTTCCGCGAGGGCGAGGATCTGCACAGCTTCGTCGGCGCCCGCGTCTTCGGCGTGGGCACCGACGAGGTCACCGGCGAGATGCGTGCGAAGGTCAAGGCGATGAGCTACGGCCTGGTCTACGGCCTCTCCAGCTTCGGACTGTCCAAGCAGCTGGGCATCGGCGTCGACGAGGCCCGGGACCTGATGAACGAGTACTTCGAGCGCTTCGGCGCCGTCCGCGACTACCTGCGCGAGGTCGTCGAGCAGGCCAGGAAGGACGGCTTCACCTCCACGATCTACGGCCGACGGCGGTACCTGCCGGACCTGACCAGCGAGAGCCGGCAGCTGCGCCAGATGGCCGAGCGGGCCGCGCTCAACGCCCCGATCCAGGGCTCGGCGGCCGACATCATCAAGCAGGCGATGCTCGACGTCGACGCCGCGCTGCGCGAGCAGCGGCTCTCCTCGACGATGCTGCTGCAGGTCCACGACGAGCTCATCCTCGACGTCGCCCCGGGCGAGCAGGAGCAGGTGCGCTCGCTGGTGGTGGAGAAGATGGCCGCCGCCGCGGACCTGAACGTGCCGCTGGATGTGAACGTCGGCGTCGGCTCCTCCTGGCACGAGGCCGCGCACTGACATAGCCTGTCAGGCGTGAGCTCCCTGACACCGCCCCGCCGTCCGCAGGTCTCTCCGCTGCCCGAGGGGCTGCGTGCGGAGACCTTCGCCCCGGCGCTCGACGCCGAGGGCGCCGCCGACGCGCGCACTGCGGCGCATCTGCGCACCACGATGCAGGGCTTCTACGAGCCGTGGCTGTCGGATGAGGAGGTTTCGCGGCACACGGAGACCTTCGTCGCCGATGCGCAGCGGCTGGTCGGGGTGCACCTCGATCCGGCGAGCGAAGAGCCCGGCGCGGCCGCCCGTCGACGGGTCGGGTTCAGCGCCGATCATCCGGCGGCGACCTTCGTGGAGTTCGACGAGACGCTCGACGCCGGCGGCCGCGGCGCCGACGGCCCGCTGCTGGACGCCCGGCTGATCACCGGAGTGACGGTCGATCCCGGATTCCGCCGGCGCGGGATCCTCGCGCATCTGATGACGTCCTCGCTGGCCCGCGCCGTCGACGACGGAGTGCCGCTGGCCGCGCTGACCGCCTCCGAGGGCGGGATCTACGGACGCTACGGCTTCGGCGTGGCCGCGCGGGAGGCCGTGCTGCGCGTGGATCTGGCGCACAGCGCCGGCACTCGGCTGCAGCTGCGCGGGGAGCCGAGCGGCCGGGTGATCACCGCCGACCCCACGGCCATGGACGAGGTCGTCGACGAGGTCTTCGCGCAGTTCCATCGCCGGGTCCGCGGATCGGTGGACCGGCCGGCGGGCTACCGTCGCCGGGCCACCGCCCGCTGGTCGCCGCGCGATGTGACCTCCTGGGACCGTCGTCTGCGGGCGGCGGTGCATGTGCGCGACGACGGGTCGATCGGCGGCTACGTGACCTTCCGGCACGCCGGCTGGGAGACCGAGCCGAGCACGCTCGAGATCGCCGATCTGGTGGCCGCCGATGCGACGAGCCATGTGGAGCTCTGGCGGCATCTGGCGCAGCGGGACCTGGTCGCCCGCGCCGAGCTGGACGGCGCCTCGGTCGAGGACGTGCTGCATGCCGCGGCGGTGAATCCGCGCAGCGTGCAGGTCCGCGAGGTCCGCGATGTCCTCTGGGTGCGCCTCCTCGACGTCGTCCGCTGCCTGCAGGCCCGCGAGTGGGGCGGCGACGGCGCGTTCACGCTGCGGCTGAGCGATCCGCAGGGCATCGCCGACGGCGTCTACCGCATCGAGGTCTCCGGGGGCGTGGCGGCCGTCGAGCCGGTGGCCGAACCGGTGACCGAGCAGCAGGCGGACCGGCGTCCGGTCGGTCCCGTGCTGTCCACGGACGTGGAGACCCTGGGCTCGCTGTACCTCGGGGACGCGGCGGTGGTCACCATGCAGCGGGCGGGTCGGCTGAGCGTCGCCGACGGCGCCGCGGCGAGCGGGGGAGCGGGCGACGCCGAGGGCGCGCTGCGCGAGCTCTCGGCGATCGTCGATCTGCCGACCCGGCCGTTCTGCGCCACACATTTCTGAGCCGCCGCGCGCGTCTGACCCGGGCCGCGACGCGCCCGTGCGGTTGAATCCGATTGGTGAGCGCGTATAGACTGGCCGGGCGCGTTCTGCGCACAGAGTCGATAGCTGACGTCTGGCACAGTTTCTGCTCGACTGCGTGCATCATCGCATGTGATCCAGCACCTTGTCATTGTCAATTGTCCGTCGCTCAGTGCATGGAGAACCGTGCGCTGACCAATAAGCCAACGATCCCTCATCGGAGCCCCTACTACATGACCACCACCGCAACCACCCCGCAGGTCGCCGTCAACGACATCGGCACCTCGGAAGAGTTCCTCGCCGCCGTCGACGCCACGATGAAGTACTTCAACGACGGCGATCTCGTCGAAGGCGTCATCGTCAAGGTCGACCGTGACGAGGTCCTCCTCGACATCGGGTACAAGACCGAAGGCGTCATCCCGTCCCGCGAGCTGTCCATCAAGCACGATGTCGACCCGGACGAGGTCGTCGCGGTCGGTGACCAGGTGGAGGCTCTGGTCCTCACCAAGGAGGACAAGGAAGGCCGCCTGATCCTCTCCAAGAAGCGCGCGCAGTACGAGCGCGCCTGGGGCGACATCGAGCGCATCAAGGACGAGGACGGCGTCGTCTCCGGCACGGTCATCGAGGTCGTCAAGGGCGGCCTCATCCTCGACATCGGGCTGCGCGGCTTCCTGCCGGCCTCGCTGGTCGAGATGCGCCGCGTGCGCGACCTGGCGCCCTACATCGGCCAGGAGATCGAGGCCAAGATCATCGAGCTGGACAAGAACCGCAACAACGTGGTGCTGTCCCGCCGCGCCTGGCTGGAGCAGACCCAGTCCGAGGTGCGCTCCTCCTTCCTCAACAAGCTGGAGCGCGGCCAGGTCCGCACCGGCACCGTCTCCTCGATCGTCAACTTCGGCGCCTTCGTGGACCTGGGCGGCGTCGACGGCCTGGTGCACGTCTCCGAGCTGTCCTGGAAGCACATCGACCACCCGAACGAGGTCGTCGAGGTCGGCAAGGAGGTCACCGTCGAGGTGCTCGAGGTCGACATGGACCGCGAGCGGGTCTCGCTGTCGCTGAAGGCCACCCAGGAGGACCCGTGGCAGGCCTTCGCCCGGACGCACGCGCTGGGCCAGGTCGTCCCCGGCAAGGTCACCAAGCTGGTGCCCTTCGGCGCGTTCGTCCGCGTCGAGGACGGCATCGAGGGCCTGGTGCACATCTCCGAGCTGGCGGTCCGCCACGTGGACCTCGCCGAGCAGGTCGTCTCGGTGGGCGAGGAGCTCTTCGTCAAGGTCATCGACATCGACCTCGAGCGTCGCCGCATCAGCCTCTCGCTGAAGCAGGCGAACGAGGGCGTCGACCCGGACGGCACCGAGTTCGACCCGGCCATGTACGGCATGGACGCCGAGTACGACGAGGAGGGGAACTACAAGTACCCCGAGGGCTTCGACCCGGAGACCAACGAGTGGATGGAGGGCTTCGAGGAGCAGCGCGCTGCCTGGGAGGCTCAGTACGCCGCCGCTCAGGAGCGCTGGGAGGCTCACAAGGAGCAGGTCCGCAAGGCCCTCGAGGCCGACGCCGAGGTCGTCGCGCAGCAGACGGTCGGCGGCGGAGGCAGCTCCAGCTCGAGCTCCAGCTCCAGCTCCAGCTCGTCGAACTCCGGCGCCGCCAAGCGCGAGCCGGCTCCGTCGAACTACTCCTCCGAGGCTCCGGAGGACGCCGGCACGCTGGCCTCCGACGAGGCCCTCGCCGCTCTGCGCGAGAAGCTCACCGGCCAGGGCTGAGCATCCGCCTGAGCGCCCAGAGCGCCTGAGGCACCACGAAGGGGCCCGCTCCACCGATCGGTGGGGCGGGCCCCTTCGTCGTCTGCGGGCGCGGACTCCGTCCGCCGACCGCCTCAGCCGGCGGGCTTCTCGCTGACCGTCACGGTGAACTTCCGGTCCCGGGCGAGCTGGCGCGTCGGGCCCACGAAGCGCCGCAGCGCCGCGCGGTGCTGCAGATGAGAGTTCCACACGCAGTAGAGCGTCCCGCCCGGCGCCAGGGCGCGGCCGGCCGAGGCGATCAGCCGGTGGGCCGCCGTGGGATCGACGGCGTTGCCCCGATGGAAGGGTGGATTCAGCAGGATCAGCCGCTCGCCGCCGTCGGCGGCGACGTCCTCCAGCTCGTCGGCGCGGCGGACCTCCACGCGGTCCGCGACGGCGTTGGCCTCGGCGGTGAGCGTCGTCGAGGCCGTCGCCGAGGCGGAGTCGTCGACGGCCAGCACCTGCGCCTGCGGCCGGCGGCGCGCCGCCCAGGCGGCCACCGTCCCGTTGCCGCATCCCAGGTCGACGAGGCGATCGGCCGCGGCCAGCTCCGCCTCGAACGCCGCGAGGCCGTCCACGGCGGCCAGCAGCCGTCGGGTGCCGGGGTCGACGCTGGTGCCGCCGTAGGTGGTGCCCGTGCTGCACAGCGTGAGCTCGTCGATCGGGGCCACGGCGTGGACCGCGCGCCGCGGCCCCGGCGCCGGGAGCCCTCGCCGCGGCGACCGGGCGGTGAGCACCCGCGACTTCGACCGACCTCGGCCGGGGACCACGTCGGCGAAGTGCTGCTCCAGCACCTCGTTCATCGACCGGGTCATGTGTTTGTCGCGCCCGCCGGCCAGCAGCACGACGTCCTCGGCGGCGTGCTCGGCCACCAGGTGGGCCCAGTCGGCCAGCGCATCGAGCGAGCGGGGCAGCGGCATCAGCACTGTGCGGGCCCCGGCCACTGTGTCGGCGTCGACCGGCCGGGGCGCCGGAGCCGTGAGATCCAGCGTCGCGGCGTTCTCGGCCAGCGCCAGCTCGCCGCCGCGGGCGTCCTGGGCCGTGCGCACCGTGTGTCCGGCGGCGACCAGCGGCAGGGTGAGCGCACCCCAGCGGTCGTCGAGGACGACGACTCCGTCGGCGGGATGTCCGGCCGCCCACCAGGCGGCCGCCGTGTCGAGCAGCAGCAGGTCGGCCGCGTCGTAGGCCTGTTCTCCGTCGTCGGGACGCCGGCGCAGCCGCGCACGGTCGAGGGCGCCGCCGTCCTGCGGCGTCGCAGTCAGCCGGGACGGGACCACCTCGGGCGTGCGGCCGGCCTCCAGCGCGCGGCTCATGCCGGGACCTCGCCCGCGCCGTCGTCGCTGCGGTGCTCGACGTCGACCCAGTCCACTCCGGCGGCACGCAGCTCACCGGCTCCCGCAGAGAGCGTGGCGATCCGTCCCTGCAGCGCCGTCACCGGCCCGTCGTCGTCGGGCACGGCCAGATGCAGCCGGGCGCCGGAGGGGCCGACGCCGTACTCGGTCTCGCGGACGGCGGCGCCGGCGCCGCGCAGCTCGTGCTCCCAGCGGCCGACGTCGGCGATCGGCGCATCGAGCCGGAACTGCCGCATCCGCCGACGCTGCACCGTCCCGCCCGTCGCCGCCGCCTGCTGCAGGGCCTCGCCCACGGCGTCGGAGTAGGCGCGGACCAGGCCTCCGGCGCCGAGCAGCGTGCCGCCGAACCAGCGCACCACCACGGCGGCGACGTCGGTCAGATCGGCGCGGTCCGAGGGCATCGTCGACTGGGCGAGGACCTCGAGCATCGGGGCGCCGGCGGTGCCGGAGGGCTCGCCGTCGTCGTTCGCCCGCTGCACGTGCCGTTCGGAGCCGATGAGCCAGGCGCTGCAGTGGTGCCGGGCCGCGTGGTGCTCACGGCGCAGCGCGTCGACGAGCTCCTGGGCCTCCTCCGGCGACGAGGTCCGGCGCAGCACGGCCAGGAAGCGGGACTTCCGCCGCTCGATCTCGGCGACGACGTCGACGCCGGGGCGCAGCACAGTGCAGGAGGCGGGATCGGGCGTCGCGGAGGAGGACGGCGGCGGAGGGGTCATCACCGTCCAGTCTAGGCGATCGCGTCGGCCGGGCCGGCCGCCCGGACCGTCTCCGACGGCGCGCCGCGGGGCCGCCGGATGCCTCGAGGAGCCACGACCTGGAGGAGCGATGATGGTGCCGGTCACACTCGCGAGCCGTGTGTCGCGTGCTCTCCGACCGATAATTGCCTACCGTTGGGGTATCAGTCGGGCCCCGCCGGGTCTGCGGGCCGTCGCCGACGGCGCCCGGACCCGACTCGGCCGGAATGCATCCTCCCTGGAAAGGCGACGACATGCTCGAGAGATTCCACGACCTGCTGAGGCTGCGCACCAGCCCCGCGGTCTTCTTCGTCTCGGCCGGTCTCATCCTGGCCTTCGTGGTGGTCACGCTGATCATCCCCACCCGCATCGGTGACCTGTTCGGCACCATGTCGACGTGGATCTACGACAACCTCGGCTGGTTCTACATCTCCGGGGTCACGATCTTCCTGCTGTTCCTGATCTACATCGCCCTGGGCCGCTTCGGCCGCATGCGGCTGGGCCAGGACGACGAGGCCCCGGAGCACAGCGACATCTCCTGGTTCGGCATGCTCTTCGCCGCCGGCATCGGCACCATCCTGATGTTCTGGGCGGTCGCCGAGCCGGTGAACCACTTCGCGAACCCGCCGCGCGGGATATCGGCCGACGAGGCCGAGGAGATGCGCTCCGCCGGCGAGACGGTGGATCCGACGACGATCGTCGGCGGCACCGCCGAGGCCGCGCGCGAGGCGATGGGCTTCACGCTCTACCACTTCGGGCTGCACACCTGGACGATCTTCGCGCTGCCGGGACTGGCCTTCGCCTACTTCATCTATAAGCGCAACCTGCCGCCGCGGGTGTCCTCGATCTTCCAGCCGCTGCTGGGGGAGAAGATCCACGGCAACTGGGGCCGGGCCATCGACATCCTCGCCATCGTCGGCACGGTCTTCGGCGTCGCGGTCTCCATCGGCCTGGGCACGCTGCAGATCAACGCCGGGCTGGCCAGCGTGATGGGCATCTCGCAGTCGGCCCTGTCGCAGATCCTCATCATCTCTGCGGTCACCCTGGTGGCGCTGGCGTCCACTCTGCTCGGCGTCGAGAAGGGCGTGAAGCGGCTGTCGAACTTCAACATCTGGGTCGCGGTCCTGCTGCTGGCGTTCATCCTGATCTCCGGTCCGACGGTGCACCTGCTCAAGGGCATGATCGAATGGACCGGCGTCTACGCCTCGATGCTGCCCGAGCTGGCCTTCTGGAACGACACGCTGGCCGACACCGGATGGCAGAACGGCTGGACGATCTTCTACTGGGCCTGGACGATCACCTGGTCGCCGTTCGTCGGCATCTTCATCGCCCGCATCTCGCGCGGCCGCAGCGTCCGCCAGTTCGTCGCCGGGGTGCTGGGCCTGCCCACGCTCTTCACGATCGTCTGGTTCGGCATCTGGGGCACCGGCGTCTTCGACATCCAGATGAACGGCGACGGCGGACTCGTCGAACGCGTGGTCGGGGAGGGGGACATCCCCGGAGCGCTCTTCGCCTTCTTGGACCAGTTCCCGCTGGCGACGCTGACCTCGGCGATCGCGATCATGCTGGTGGCGATCTTCTTCGTCACGTCCATGGACTCCGCGGCCCTGGTGCTCAACGACATGTCCTCGGGCTTCGAGGGTCAGGTCCCCGGGCATCAGAAGGGCTTCTGGGCGGTGGCCATCGGGCTGATCGCCGCGATCCTGCTGACCGCCACCGGCGACGGCGGGCTCAACGCGCTGCAGAGCGTGGCCATCGTGCTGGGGCTGCCGTTCTTCCTGCTGGGCTACCTGATGATGTTCAACCTCTCGCGGGCGATGCGCGAGGACGCCGGCGAAGTCGGCTATCTGCGCACGCGCCGCTGGCTGAAGACGCTGCCGCCGGAGGAGTACGAGCGGCGGATGGACGAATGGGACGACTCGCTCACCGAGGCGGTCGTGGCCCCCGACTATCAGGAGGGCACCCAGCCGGAGAACGCTCCCGAGGTCGAGCACGTCGAGCAGCCGGAGATCGTCGAGGAGTACCGGATCCGCACCGGCGACCTGCCGACGGTGGATCAGGCCGCCGCCGAGCGCGCGGCCGGCGGCGGCGCCGGCGACCAGAGCGCGCCGAGCACCGGCGGCGCGGACGACGAGGAGGGTCGACGCTGAGCGCCGCCGCGAGGAGCCGGGACTCGCCGGAGGCGCATGACGGGTCCCGGCCGCGCGCCGCCGACGCGATCGTCCACGTCGGGCTGACCGGGGGGATCGCCTCCGGCAAGTCCACCGTCTCGGCGCGGATGGCCGACGGCGGCGCACAGATCATCGACGCCGACCGCATCGCCCGCGAGGTGCTCGAGTCCGGCACCGAGGGGCTGGCCGAGGTCGTCTCGGCCTTCGGCGAGGAGGTCCTCGACGCCGACGGCGCCCTGGACCGTCCGGCGCTGGGACGGATCGTCTTCGCCGACGAGGCGGCCCGCGAGCGGCTCAACGGCATCGTGCACCCGCGGGTGCGCGCCGAGTCCCGTCGTCGGCTGCAGACGGCCGCGCCGGGGAGCGTCGTCGTCGAGGACATCCCGCTGCTCGTCGAGACCGGCCAGCAGGACCGCTTCGACGTCGTCGTGGTGGTCCGGGCGCCGGAGGAGGAACGCGTGCGGCGCCTCGTCGAGGACCGCGGCGCCGACGCCGCCGACGCCCGCGCCCGGCTCGCCGCCCAGGCGAGCGACGCCGAGCGCGCCGCGGCCGCCGACGTCGTGCTGGACAACGACTCCACGCGTGCGGCGCTCGAGGCGCAGGTCGACGAGCTGATGGAGGCGCTGCGCCGGCGCCTCGGCCGCTGACCCCGCTGCTGACGCCGGCGCTGGCCCCGCCGCAGGCGATGGCTCCGCGGCACGTGTGGGAATGCGGCATCATCGCCGCACGTTCCGCGGACTCATCTCCCGGGCAGACGGGCGATAGGGTGGGCGGAGAACGAGCCGAGGCCCGGCTCGGAGCGACACGAGGAGACGGGGAGCGAGCGAACGATGAGTCTGGCGCCGAAGATCAACCGCACTGTCGCCCCGTTCGACGTCGTCAGCTCCTACGAGCCCAGCGGCGACCAGCCGAAGGCCATCGCCGAGCTCGCCGAGCGGATCGACGGCGGCGAGAAGGACGTCGTGCTGATGGGCGCGACGGGCACCGGCAAGTCGGCGACGGCGGCCTGGCTGGTCGAGCAGGTCCAGCGGCCGACGCTGATCCTGGTGCAGAACAAGACGCTCGCCGCGCAGCTGGCCAACGAGTTCCGGGAGCTGCTGCCGCACAACGCCGTCGAGTACTTCGTCTCCTACTACGACTACTACCAGCCGGAGGCCTACGTCCCGCAGACGGACACCTTCATCGAGAAGGACTCCTCGGTCAACGACGAGGTCGAACGGCTGCGGCACTCGGCGACCAACGCGCTGCTCACCCGCCGCGACGTCGTCGTGGTCGCCACCGTGTCCTGCATCTACGGCCTGGGCACGCCGGAGGAGTACATCGAGCAGATGGTGCCGCTGCAGGTCGGCGACGCCCTCGACCGCGACGAGCTGCTCCGCCGCTTCGTGGGCATGCAGTACACGCGCAACGATCAGGACTTCCACCGCGGCACCTTCCGGGTGCGCGGCGACACGGTGGAGATCATCCCGATGTACGAGGAGCTCGCCGTGCGCGTGGAGTTCTTCGGCGACGAGATCGAGAGCATCCAGACGCTGCATCCGCTGACCGGCACCGTGGTCCGCGACGAGGACGAGATGTACATCTTCCCGGCCAGCCACTACGTCGCCGGCGACGAGCGGATGGCGCGGGCGATCACCGCCATCGAGGACGAGCTGCGCGAGCGGCTGGCCGAGCTGGAGTCGCAGGACAAGCTGCTCGAGGCCCAGCGGCTGCGCATGCGCACCACCTACGACCTCGAGATGATGCAGCAGATGGGCTTCTGCAACGGCATCGAGAACTACTCGCGGCACATCGACGGCCGCGACGCCGGCTCGGCGCCGCACTGCCTGCTGGACTACTTCCCGGACGACTTCCTGCTGGTCGTCGACGAGTCGCATGTGACGATCCCGCAGATCGGCGGGATGTACGAGGGCGACATGTCGCGGAAGCGCACGCTGGTCGAGCACGGCTTCCGGCTGCCCTCGGCGATGGACAACCGGCCGTTGAAGTGGGACGAGTTCCTCGAGCGGATCGGCCAGACCGTCTACATGTCCGCCACTCCGGGAAACTACGAGCTCGGGCTCTCCGACGGGTACGTCGAACAGATCATCCGGCCCACCGGGCTGGTCGACCCGGAGGTGGTCGTCAAGCCCACGCAGGGCCAGATCGACGATCTGCTCGCCGAGATCCGCCGCCGCGAGCAGCAGGACGAGCGCGTGCTGGTGACCACGCTGACCAAGCGCATGGCCGAGGAGCTCACCGAGTATCTGCTCGACCACGGGGTGAAGGTCGAGTACCTGCACTCGGACGTCGACACGCTCAAGCGCGTCGAGGTGCTCCGCGAGCTGCGCCGCGGCACCCATGACGTCGTCGTCGGCATCAATCTGCTGCGCGAGGGCCTCGACCTGCCGGAGGTCTCGCTGGTCTCCATCCTGGACGCCGACAAGGAGGGCTTCCTCCGCTCGGCCACCTCGCTGATCCAGACGATCGGCCGCGCCGCGCGCCACGTCTCCGGCCAGGTGCACATGTACGCCGACCGGGTCACCGACTCGATGCGCCGGGCGATCGACGAGACCGAGCGGCGCCGGCAGATCCAGATCGCCTACAACACCGAGCACGGGATCGACCCGGCTCCGCTGCAGAAGAAGATCGCCGACATCACCGACCAGCTCGCCCGCGAGGACGCCGACACCGCCGACCTGCTGCAGGGCATGGGCGGCCTCGCCGTCGGCTTCGAATACGGCAAGGGTCACCGCGGACTGACCTCGCTGGAGGGCACCGGCGACGGCGCCTCGGGCGCCTCGGGCACAGAGGCCGCGACCGGCGAGGGCTCGTCGGGATCGGGCCGCTCCGCGGCGTCGACCACGCCGGCGAAGGACACCGCCGACCTCATCGAGCAGATGACCCAGCAGATGCACCAGGCCGCCGAGGACCTGAACTTCGAGCTGGCCGCCCGGCTGCGCGACGAGATCGGCGACCTGAAGAAGGAGCTGCGGCAGATGCGCGAGGCCGGCCAGGCCTGACGCGCCGTCCCGGGTGCGATGGTGCCGGCGGGCGGCCGAGCCGCTATGATGGGCCTGCGCGTGAGGGAGTATCCTGCCGCGCCGTCCACGTCAGCACGCGGGCCGAAGGCGGCCCGCCGGGGACGGCGGCCTGCGCCGACCGCCCGCCGGGGCCTGCTCCGGGACGGGCCGCCGGCATCGGGCGGAGAGACTCACGAGGCCTGCCCGTGTCCGCGAGCGACCTCGTGAAAGGACTCCGTCCATGGAATACACCCCGCTCATCTGGGGCATCACCCTCGCCGTCATCATCGGCCTGCTGCTCTTCGACTTCTTCGCCCACGTCCGCAAGGCCCACGCGCCCTCGATCCGCGAGGCCGCCGTCTGGTCGGCGATCTACATCGCCCTGGCCCTGCTCTTCGGCCTGGTCTTCCTGGTCGTCGGCGACTATGCCGGAGCCACCGAGTACTACGCCGGCTATGTCACCGAGAAGGCGCTCTCGGTGGACAACCTCTTCGTCTTCCTGGTCATCATGGCCAGCTTCAACGTCCCCCGCGAGGACCAGCAGAAGGTCCTGCTCTTCGGCATCGTCTTCGCGCTGATCGCCCGCACCGCCTTCATCCTCGCCGGAGCCGGGATCATCAGCGTCTGGAGCGACGTCTTCTACCTCTTCGGCATCATCCTGCTGCTCACCGCCGGCCAGCTGCTGAAGAAGGAGCTCACCGGCGACGAGGCCGACGAGGCCGACAACATCTTCATCCGGCTGGCCAAGAAGGTCATCCCCACCACCGACCACTACGACGGCGACCGGCTGTTCACCCGCGTCGACGGCAAGCGGATGATGACGCCGATGCTGCTGGTGATGGTGGCCATCGGCGGCACCGACATCCTCTTCGCGCTGGACTCGATCCCCGCGATCTACGGGCTCACCCAGGAGCCCTACATCGTGTTCACCGCCACGGCGTTCTCGCTGATGGGGCTGCGCCAGCTCTACTTCCTCATCGACGGCCTGCTGGACCGGCTGATCTACCTCTCCTACGGCCTGGCGATCATCCTGGGCTTCATCGGCGTGAAGCTGATGCTCCACGCCCTGCACGAGAACAAGCTGCCCTTCATCAACGACGGCGAGAGCGTCCACGTCGCCGAGGTGCCCACCGGACTGTCCCTGCTGGTGATCCTGGCGGTGCTGGTCATCACCGTGGTCGCCTCGCTGCTGGCGCCGAAGGGCCGGGCGCTGCGCGTCATCCAGAACGCCGAGCAGTCCTCGCGGACGTACCTGGCCCTGGTGGAGTCCGGCGGGACGCAGCAGGAGCTCGACGCCGCCCGCGAGTCCGTCGACCGGTGGCGGGCGCGCTACGAGAAGGTGCCCGAGAAGCACAAGGACGCGCTGATCGAGCACCGTGAGCGGTATCTGGCGGTGCTGGACGACGCCCACGGCGTCGAGCACCGCGAGCTGCGGCCCGAGGACCTCGGCGGCCCCGCGCGCGGCTGAACGGCCGGGGTCCGACGGCGGGGCCGTCGCCGTCGGACCTCAGTCCGCGGCGTCGGTGCGGTGCAGCAGCTCGCGCAGCACACGGGGGCCGTCGTCGCCGAGCCCGTCGTGGTGGAAGGCGTCGGTCTCCCACACCTGCAGGTTCTGCACCCGGGCGGCGGTCTCCCGCGAGAGGTCCCGATCGACGTAGACGTCGTCGGTGTAGACGGCCGCGGCGGCGGGCACCTCGTTGCGCGCCAGCTGGTCGAGATCGTAGAGCGGCGTCCAGTCGTCGACTGCGGCGACCGCCTCGGCGGTCTCGAGCAGCGGCGCGAGCACCGGGTCGCCGGCGACATGGTCGCGGAAGAACATCTCGCCGAGCAGCAGCGGGGAGCTCGCCTCCGGCGAGAAGTCGGGGTGCTCGGCCAGCACGCGCTCGGCGGCCCAGGCGGTGGCGCCGCGACCCTCGGTGCGCGCGGCCGGCTGCCCGTAGATCGACTCGTGGATCAGCCCGTAGAGCGGCCGGTCGGCCAGCGAGATCTCGGCGCCGACCTCGGCGAGGAAGCCGTCGGCCAGCCGGGTCCGCGCCGCATCCTCGAAGGCCTCCTCGAGCAGGTAGTGCAGCGAGTCGACGCGGGTCTCGCCGCCGAGCCGCATGCCCAGCATCTGCAGCCGCGGCACGGTCAGCGCCGAGCCGTCGGGCAGTCGCACGTCGTGGGCGCGCAGGTGGTCGATCACCGCGTCGAGCCGCTCACGGTCCTCCGGGAAGCGGGCGAAGTGCTCGGCGTTCCGCGCCCGCATCCGCGCATAGGTGGCGCGGTAGACGCGGTCGGCGTGGCCGGTCAGCGGAGCCAGCCCGCCGGTGAGCAGCGCGCGGTCCAGCCCCTCGGGGTGGAAGGAGAGGTAGCTCAGCGTGCAGAACCCGCCGAAGCTCTGGCCCAGCACGCTCCAGCTCGTCACTCCCAGGGCCCGGCGGATGCGCTCGGCGTCGGCGACGATGGAGTCGGCGCGGAAGCGGCGCAGATGCCGCGCCTGCGCGGCGGCGTCGCCGCGGTCGGCGAGGCTGCGGCGGGTCAACGGCGTCGATCGGCCGGTGCCGCGCTGGTCGAGCATCAGGATCCGGAAGCGTCCGGCGGCCTCCTGCATCCAGCCGTTCAAGCGTGCCGGACGCGAGCCCTTGCCGCCCGGCCCGCCCTGCAGGAACAGCAGCCACGGCATCGCCGCGACGTGCTCCTCGCCGCGGGCCACGGCCTCGGCGGAGACGAATTCGCGGGCGAAGACCTCCAGCTGCTCGCCCTGCGGCTCGGCATGGTCCAGCGGCACGCGGAAGCGCCGGTCGACCAGCCGGGTGCCGTCGCGGAGCGTGCGGACCGGCGGCTCGCCGAGCGGCACGGCCGTCGGCGCGGCGTCGCGGGCGGGATGCGGGGCCATCGTCTCCTCCTGGGCGGCTGGTGGTCGGCTGGGCGGCACGCCGCGGCTCCGGCGGCGAGGCGTCAGGACGGCGCCTGATGCAGCTCGCCGACGTGGTCGACGAGCACCGCCGGCGCGCCGGCCGCGTCGGAGGCCGCCAGGTCGATCCAGGCGTGGATGCCCCAGTCGTGGTTCCCCTCGGCGTCGTCGAGGACCTGCACCGCCCGCCAGCGGCCGGGATGCCCGTCGGGCGACTCGTCGATGCGGATCAGCCCCGGGCCGCGCGCATGGGCGTCGACGAAGACGTCGTCGTAGACGCCGAAGAAGGCGTCCATGGCCTCGGCCCAGCGGTCGGCGGTCCAGCCGCTGGTCTCGCCGTCGAGCTCCTCGAGGTCCTGCTCCTTCTCGTCGGCGAAGAGCTGGGCGCGCAGGAACATCGCGTTGCGCACCATGACCTTGAAGGCCCGCGGATTGGCGGTGACCCGGTCGGGCTCCTCCGCGACGTCGGGGGAGAGGTCGAGGTCCGCGGCGGTGGCGTCCTCGGCCCCGCCGGCGAGCTTCTCCCACTCCTCGAGCAGCGAATTGTCGGTCTGGCGGATGAGCTCGCCGAGCCATTCGACGAGGTCCTGGAGCGGCTCGGTGACCTTGTCCTGCGGCACGGTCCGGCGCAGCGCCTTATAGGCGTCGGTCAGGTAGCGCAGCAGCACGCCCTCCGAGCGGGCGAGCTGGTAGTGGTTGACCATGTCGGTGAAGCTGAAGGCGCGCTCCACCATGTCGCGCACCACCGCCTTCGGCGTGAGCTCGTGGTCGCCGGCCCACGGTGCGGAGCTGCGGTAGACCTCGAACTGCTGGGTGAGCAGCTCCTTCAGCGGCTGCGGATGGGACATCTCGTCGAGGATCCGCATCCGCTCGACGTACTCGACGCCGTCGGCCTTGAGCTCGGCCAGCTTCTCCGACTTCAGCTTCTTCACCTGCGCCCCGGTGACCTGGTACGGCGTCTCCAGGATGGACTCGATGACGCTGATCACGTCCAGCGCATAGGACTCCGACTCCGGGTCCAGCAGCTCCAGGGCGGCGACGGCGAAGGGCGCCAGCGGCTGGTTGAGCGCGAAGTCGTCCTGCAGCGCCAGCGTCAGGTCCACCGTCCGGCCGTCCTCGTCGGGCTCGTCGAGGCGCTCCAGCACTCCGGCGGCGAGCAGCTCGCGGAGGATCTCCAGCGCCCGGCGCTGCAGGATGGCCTTCCGCGCCGGCGTCTCGTCGGAGGCCAGGATCAGCCGGCGCAGCCCGCGGATCGGATCCTGCGGACGCTCCAGCATCTGCAGCACCATCGCATAGCTGATGCGCATCCGCGAGACCATCGGCTCCGGCTGCGCGGCGACCAGCCGGTCGAAGCTCTCCTCGCTCCAGGAGACGAAGCCCTCGGGCGGCTTCTTCTTCCCGGCCGAGCGCACCGCCTGGTCGACCTTCTTCTGGTCGTCGCCGTGCTTGGCGCGCGCCTTGGCCAGCGCCTGCTCGTTCTCGATGACGTGGGTGGGAGCCTGCACGACCACAGTGCCCTCGTCGTCGTAGCCCGCCCGGCCGGCCCGGCCGGCGATCTGGTGGAACTCGCGGGCCTTGAGCTGCCGCGTCCGGGCGCCGTCGTACTTGCTCAGCGCGCTCAGCAGCACAGTGCGGATCGGCACGTTGATGCCCACGCCGAGCGTGTCGGTGCCGCAGATGACCTTCAGCAGCCCCTCCTGGGCCAGCTGCTCGACCAGCCGCCGGTACTTCGGCAGCATCCCGGCGTGGTGGACGCCGATGCCGCTGCGCAGCAGCCGGTTGAGCACAGTGCCGTAGCCCTTGGCGAAGCGGAAGGTCTTCAGCCGCTCCTTGATCCGCTCGCGCGTCTCGGTCGAGGCCACGTTCAGCGAGGCCAGCCCGGCGGCCCGCTCGGCGGCCTCGCGCTGGGAGAAGTGCACCACGTAGACCGGCGCCTTCGCGTCGGCGACGAGCTCCTCCAGCTTCTGCTGCAGCGGCGTCGTCGAGTACTCGAAGCTCAGCGGGACCGGACGGTGGGCGGAGGCGACGGTGACGACGTCGCGGCCGGTGCGTGCGGAGATGCGGCGCTCGAAGCCGGAGGTGTCGCCCAGCGTCGCCGACATCAGCAGGAACTGCGCCTGCGGCAGCTCGATCAGCGGCACCTGCCACGCCCAGCCGCGCTGCGGCTCGGCGTAGAAGTGGAACTCGTCCATGATGACCGGCCCCACCTCGGCCTCGGCGCCGTCGCGCAGCGCCTCGTTCGCCAGGATCTCGGCCGTGCAGCAGATGATCGGCGCATGGGCGTTCACCGCCGAGTCTCCGGTGACCATGCCGACGTTCTCGGGGCCGAAGACCTCGACCAGCTCGAAGAACTTCTCCGAGACCAGCGCCTTGATCGGTGCCGTGTAGACGCTGCGCTCGCCGCGGGCCAGGGCGAGGAAGTGCGCGGCCGCGGCCACCAGCGACTTGCCCGAGCCGGTGGGCGTGGCCATGATGACGTGGCCGCCCGAGGCCAGCTCGAGGACGGCGTCCTCCTGGGCGGGATAGAGGGTGATGCCCTGGGCGGCGGTCCACTCCTGGAAGGCGGCGACGAGCTCGTCGGCGCCCGCGGACCCCGCGGCGGGCAGGTGCTGGCTCAGCGACGGTCGGGCGCTCACCAGCCGCGCTCCCGCCACTCGGCCAGGTGGGGACGCTCGGCGCCGATGGTGGTGGGCGCACCGTGGCCGGGGTGGACGATCGTGTCGTCGTCGAAGACGCCGAAGAGCCGCTCGACGACGTCGTCGAGCAGCGAGCCGAAGTCCTCCGCGGACTGGGTCTTCCCGACGCCTCCGGGGAAGAGCGAGTCGCCGGTGAAGACGTGCGTCGGGCCGTCCTCGACGGGGTAGACGAAGGCGACCGATCCGGGGGTGTGGCCGCGCAGGGCGATGACGTCGAGGCCGATGCCGTCGTACTGGACCAGCTGTCCGTGCTCGAGGCGGCGGTCGATCCGCACGTCCTCGGCCTCCTCGATCGCCGCGGCGTCCACCGCTCCGGCGGCGGTCTCGACGTCGGGGTCCGCGGCGATCGCGGGCAGCGCGCGGATGTGGTCCCAATGCCGATGCGTGGTCAGCACCGCCCGCAGCTGCGGGGCGCAGGGCGTGTCCTCGGCGGAGGCGGCGAGCATGCCGCGGACGGCCTCGGCGTCGGCGGCCGCATCGATCAGCACCTGGATCCCGGACTTCTTCGCGGTGAGCAGATACACGTTGTTGCTCATCTCGGACACGGCGAGACGGCGGACCGTGATCGCCGGGAGGTCGTGGATCAATGTGCTGTCGGAGGCCATGCGCGACAGTCTATGGTCTGCTGTCGGTCAGATGCCACGACGCCGACCGGCCTCGGCGGCCTCGGCGGCCTGGGCGGCCTCGGCGGTCTCGGTCGTCTCGGTCGCCTCCGGGCCCGCGCCGATCCGGCGCAGCGCCTCGCGCAGTCCGGCGACGTCGTCGACGATCCGCGCGGCGCCGGCCTCCTCCAGCTCGCCGTCGGGAGCGCTGCCCCAGCGCACGCCGAGGCAGGGCAGGTCGTTGCCGCGGGCGCCCTCGACGTCGAAGATCCGGTCGCCGACCATCGTCGTCCGCGGCGCTCCCGGGCCCAGTCCCAGGGCCTGCAGGGCCTCGCCGACGATCGCGGCCTTGCCCGGATGCGGGCGGGTCTCGTCCGGGTCCGAGCCGACGACGACGTCGAGCCGCTCGCGCAGCCCCTGCCGGGCGATCAGCCGCTCGGCCAGCGTCTGCGGCTTCGACGTCGCCACCGCCAGGGCGGTGCCGGCGGCGCGCAGCTCGTCGAGCAGCACGTCGAGGCCGGCGAAGACGGCGGCGTCCCCCAGGCCGCGGGCGCTGTAGTCGCGGCGGTAGTGGTCGATGACGGCGGCCAGATTCGTCTCGTCGACGCCGGGGACGGAGAGCAGGCTGGAGGCCAGCGGCGGGCCGACCATCGCGTCCAGGACCGGCTGGTCGGGGACGGCGACGTCGTGGGCCGCCAGCGCGGCGGCGATGCCCGAGGTGATCCCCGGCGCGGAGTCCACCAGCGTGCCGTCGAGGTCGAAGAGCACGGCGGCGGGGGCGGGGGAGAGCGGTCGGATCATGTCTCCATGATCGCATCGGCGCCCGCGGCCGCGTGCCGGGGGAGTGCGGCGCCGCATGCCGTTCGAACACTTGTTCGAGTCGGGTCGGGGGCTTACACTGGGCATCGTGTCTGAGCGAGTTGCCGAGAACGAGGCCGCAGTGATCGAGTCCGTCGACGAGCTCCGCGGCCGCGGAGCCCCCGAGCAGGCCGCCGTCGACGGCGCCGGCCGCGCCGAGGCCGACCGCATCGTCGTGCAGGGCGCCCGGGAGCACAACCTCCAGGACGTCGGCATCGAGCTGCCGCGCAACGCCTTCATCGTCTTCACCGGGCTCTCCGGCTCGGGGAAGTCCTCGCTGGCCTTCGACACCATCTTCGCCGAGGGGCAGCGCCGCTACGTCGAATCCCTCTCCGCCTATGCCCGCATGTTCCTGGGGCGGGTGGACAAGCCGGACGTCGACTTCATCGAGGGGCTGTCGCCGGCGGTGTCGATCGACCAGAAGTCGACCTCGCGCAACCCCCGCTCGACCGTCGGCACGGTGACCGAGATCCACGACTATCTCCGTCTGCTCTGGGCCCGCATCGGGGTGCCGCACTGTCCGGTGTGCGGCGAGCGGATCGAGCGCCAGACGCCGCAGCAGATCGTCGACCAGATCCTCGGGCTGCCCGAGCGCACCCGTTTCCAGGTCCTCGCGCCGGTGGTGCGGGCGCGCAAGGGGGAGTTCAAGGATCTCTTCCGCGACCTCGCCGGGCAGGGCTTCGCCCGCGCCGTCGTGGACGGCGAGCTCGTCCAGCTCAACGATCCGCCCACGCTGGAGAAGCAGTACACCCACCGCATCGACGTCGTCGTCGACCGGCTGGTCATCCGCGAAGGCATGGGGCAGCGGCTGACCGACTCCATCGAGACCGCGCTGCGCCTGGCGGAGGGCCGGGTCGTCGTCGACATGGTCGACCTCGCCGAGGACGGCACGCCGGAGAACCCCGACCGGGTGCCCGAGGAGCTCGCCGGGCCCAAGCTCCGGACGTTCTCGGAGAACCTCGCCTGCCCCAACGAGCACCCGCTGCCGATCGACGAGATCGAGCCGCGGTCGTTCTCCTTCAACTCGCCGTTCGGCGCCTGCCAGGCCTGCTCCGGGATCGGGTCGAAGCTGGAGGTCGACGAGGAGCTGGTCATCCCGGACGACACGCTGTCGCCGAACGAGGGGGCCATCGCCCCCTGGAACCGCGGGCGCGCCAGCGGGCAGTACCACCTGCGCATCGTGCAGGGGCTGGCCGACGAGCTGGACTTCTCGCTGGACACGCCGTGGGGGGAGCTGTCGAAGACGGTCCGCCGGGCGCTGCTGCACGGCCGCAACCACAAGGTCGTGGTCCAGTATCGGAACCGCTTCGGCCGCGAGCGACGGTATTCGACCGGCTTCGAGGGCGTCATCGCCTATATCCATCGCAAGCACGAGGAGACCGAGTCGGACACCGCTCGCGAGCACTATGAGCAGTACATGCGTCAGGTGCCCTGCCCGGAGTGCGACGGGAAGCGGCTCAACCCCGCCTCGCTGGCGGTGCTGGTCCAGGGCTCGTCGATCGCCGACGTCGCCCGGCTGCCGATGGACGAGGTGCTGTCCTTCTTCCAGACCCTGGAGCTCTCCGCCCGCGATGCGATGATCGCCGAGCAGGTGCTCAAGGAGATCCTCGCCCGGCTGACGTTCCTGCTCGACGTCGGCCTGGGCTATCTGAACCTCGAACGCGGCGCCGGGACGCTCTCCGGCGGCGAGGCCCAGCGCATCCGGCTGGCCACGCAGATCGGCTCCGGCCTGGTGGGCGTGCTCTACGTCCTCGACGAGCCCTCGATCGGCCTGCACCAGCGGGACAACAACCGACTGATCCGCACGCTGACGCGGCTGCGCGACCTCGGCAACACGCTGATCGTCGTCGAGCACGACGAGGACACCATCGCCGAGGCCGACTGGGTGGTCGACATCGGCCCCGGGGCGGGAGAGCGCGGCGGGGCCATCGTGCACTCCGGCTCGGTGGAGGGCCTGCGCGCCAACGAGCAGTCGATCACCGGCGACTACCTGGCCGGACGCCGGGTCATCCCCGTGCCCGAGGTGCGCCGGCCGGTGGACCCCGAGCGGATGCTGCGGGTGGTGGAGGCCCACGAGAACAACCTCGTCGACGTCTCCGTCGACGTGCCGCTGGGGATCTTCCTGTCGGTCACCGGCGTCTCCGGCTCCGGCAAGTCCACGCTGATCAACGAGATCCTCTACAAGGCGCTGGCCAACAAGCTCAACGGCGCCCGCCAGGTGCCCGGCCGCCACCGGCGCATCGACGGCGTCGAGCATCTGGACAAGATCATCCACGTCGACCAGAGCCCGATCGGCCGCACGCCGCGGTCGAACCCGGCGACCTACACCGGCGTCTTCGACCACATCCGCAAGCTCTTCGCGCAGACTCCGGAGTCCAAGACGCGCGGCTACCAGCCCGGTCGCTTCTCCTTCAACATCAAGGGCGGCCGCTGCGAGGCCTGCGCCGGCGACGGGACGCTGAAGATCGAGATGAACTTCCTGCCCGACGTCTTCGTGCCCTGCGAGGTCTGCCACGGCGCCCGCTACAACCGCGAGACGCTCGAGGTCCGCTACAAGGGCAAGAACATCGCCGAGGTCCTCGACATGCCGATCGAGGAGGCCGCCGAGTTCTTCTCCGCCTTCGCGCCGATCGCCCGGCACCTGACCACGCTGGTCGACGTCGGACTGGGCTACGTGCGGCTCGGCCAGGCGGCGACGACGCTCTCCGGAGGCGAGGCGCAGCGCGTCAAGCTCGCCGCCGAGCTGCAGAAGCGTTCGCGCGGGCGGAGCATCTACGTGCTCGACGAGCCGACCACCGGGCTGCACTTCGAGGACATCCGGCGGCTGCTGGGCGTGCTGCAGTCGCTGGTGGAGAAGGGCAACACAGTGATCACCATCGAGCACAACCTCGACGTCATCAAGTCGGCGGACTGGCTCATCGACCTGGGGCCCGAAGGCGGCACCGGCGGCGGGCGGGTCGTCGCGGAGGGCACCCCGGAGCAGCTCGCCGCCGCATCGACGACGACGGGCTCGCACACCGGCGCGTTCCTCGCCGACCTGCTGTGACGACGTCTCTGGGCTAGACTGATCCGCGCCGGCGCCCGACGGGTGGCCTCGACCACTCTGCGCGGGCGGCCTCGCGGCCGCGAGCCGGCGGCGACGCCCAGTGGACCCGACGACGTGAAGGACCCGTCCGTGAGCACAGACCCGTCCGCGCCCGACGAGCAGCGCGTGGTCACCCACGATGCGATCCGCCGGTCCTTCGCCGCCGTCCTGAAGCTCACCTGCCGTCCGACCATCACCGGTCTGGACCGCGTGCCGGAGGAGGGCGGCTTCGTCGTCGCCAGCAATCACCTGTCCTTCCTCGACTCGGTGCTCATCCAGGCGATCTTCCCGCGCCCGGTGAGCTTCTTCGCGAAGGCGGAGTACTTCACCCAGCCCGGCCTGAAGGGGCGGGCGATGAAGATGTTCTTCGAGTCGGTGGGCTCCGTGCCCGTCGAACGACAGCGCAAATCGGCCTCGGTCGAGGCGCTCCACCAGCTCGGCGACATCGCCGCCGCCGGTCACGGCGTGGGCATCTATCCGGAGGGCACGCGCAGCCGCGACGGTCGGCTCTACCGGGGGAAGAACGGCGTCGGCTGGCTCGCGCTGGCCACCGGGCTGCCGGTGGTGCCGGTGGGCCTGCAGGGGACCGAGGCGCTGCAGGCGCCGGACTCCAACCGGGTGCGCCCGGCGAAGTTCTCGCTGTCCGTGGGCGAGCCGCTGCACTTCGACCACCTCGGCCCGCGCCACGGGCTGCCGGTGCGCCGCGAGGCCACGGAGGAGGTCATGGCCGCCATCGCCGCGCTGACCGGCCAGGAGCGCGTGGACAGCTACAACGCGCCGCCGCCCGAGCCCGAGGAGGATGCCGCGGGCGACGCGACGCACCGCTCGGAGCCGCGCCGCGATGGCTGATCCGGCCTCCTACCGTCCGGCGGCCGGGGAGATCCCGACCTCGCCGGGCGTCTACCGCTTCATCGATCCGCACGGGCGGGTCGTCTACGTCGGCAAGGCCAAGAACCTGCGGTCGCGGCTGAACACCTACTTCGCCAATCCCGCCGCGCTGCCGGCGAAGACCCATGCGATGGTGCACAGCGCCGCCTCGGTCGAGTGGACTGTGGTCGGCTCCGAGCTGGAGGCCATCCAGCTGGAGTACACCTGGATCAAGCAGCACACGCCGCGGTTCAACATCATGTACCGCGACGACAAGTCCTATCCCTACCTCGCGGTGACGATGAACGAGAGATACCCGCGCGTGCAGGTCATGCGCGGGGACAGGAAGCCCGGGGTGAAGTACTTCGGTCCCTTCCACCCGGCCAAGGCGATCCGCGAGACCGTCGACACCATGCTGCGGGTCTTCCCGGTGCGCAGCTGCTCGGCCGGGGTCTTCCGCCGGGCGCAGGCCTCGGGCCGGCCCTGCCTGCTGGGCTACATCGACAAGTGCTCGGCGCCCTGCGTCGGGCGGATCAGCGAAGAGGACCACCGGACGCTCGCCGAGGAGTTCTGCGAGGTGATGGCCGGTCGGCCGGGGCCGCATATGCGGCGGATCGAGGCGCAGATGAAGGAGGCCGTCGCCGAGCTGCGCTACGAGGACGCCGCGCGCCATCGCGACGACCTCGAGGCGCTGCGCCGGGTCTTCGAGCGGAACGCCGTGGTGCTCGGCGAGGACACCGAGGCCGATGTCTTCGCCTTCGCCGAGGATGAGCTGGAGGCCGCCTTCCAGGTCTTCCACATCCGCCAGGGGCGGATCCGCGGTCAGCGCGGCTGGGTGGTCGAGAAGGTCGAGGAGACCGATCCGGCCTCGCTGGTCGAGCAGCTGCTGCTGCAGGTCTACGGCTCGATGGCCGACGCCGAGCGCATCCCGAGGGAGGTGCTGGTGCCGGAGCTGCCCGCCGATCATGAGGGGCTGACGCAGTGGCTGTCCCAGCAGCGCGGGGCGCGGGTGACGGTGAAGGTCCCGCAGCGCGGGGACAAGGCCTCGCTGCTGGGCACCGTCCGGGAGAACGCCGACCAGGCGCTGCGGCTGCACAAATCGCGGCGGGCCGGGGACCTGACCAGCCGGTCGCAGGCGCTGCGCGAGCTGCAGGAGGTCCTCGGCGCCCCGGAGCCGCTGCTGCGCATCGAGTGCTACGACATCTCGCACACGTCGGGCACCAACGTCTCGGCCTCGATGGTCGTGCTCGAGGACGGCGTGCCGAGCAAGAAGGACTACCGCCGCTTCTCCATCCGCGGCGAGGCCGCCCGGGACGACACCAGCGCGATGCACGACGTCATCACCCGCCGCTTCGCACGCCACCTCGAGGAGGAGCGCGTCACCCGGGAGCGGGCCGAGCAGGCCGAACAGGCGGCGCCGGACGCGGTCGAGGAGGAGCCGGAGAGCGCAGCGAGCGCGTCGAGTCCGGACAGCGCCGACGCCGACGCTGACTCCGACGACGCCGCGGGGGGAGCGGCGCCGGCGGAGGACACCACAGTGGACCGCGAGTCCGCGCGCTTCGCCTACCCGCCCAGCCTCGTCGTCGTCGACGGCGGCCAGCCGCAGGTGACCGCCGCCCGCGCCGCGCTGGACGAGCTGGGGCTGACCGACATGCCCGTGGTCGGGCTGGCCAAGCGCCTCGAGGAGGTCTGGCTGCCCGACGACGACTTCCCGCTGGTGCTGCCGCGCAGCTCCGAGGCACTCTACATGCTCCAGCGGATCCGTGACGAGGCGCATCGCTTCGCGATCGCCGGCCACCGCTCCAAGCGCGCCAAGCAGATGACCGCCTCGGTGCTCGACGAGGTCGAGGGGCTCGGACCGTCGCGGCGCGCGGCGGTGGTCACGCACTTCGGCTCGGTCGACCGGCTGAAGCAGGCCGACGCCGAGCAGATCGCCCAGGTCCAGGGCATCGGGCCGCAGCTGGCCGCCCGGATCCGCGACCATCTCGCCGCGTCCTCCGCGGCGCCGGGCGACGACGTCGCCTCCAGGGGCACCGAGGACGCCGGGGACGCCGGGGGAGACGACGAGCAGTCGGACCGACCGGTGGACGAGGCTCGTCCGGATCGCTGACCTGGGACGGCGACGGTCGTGCCGGCCGGCGTCCCCGCGCCCGCGCGGCGCGGGGCGGCGATTGTCCGCGGCCGGGCGGCCACGTAGTCTGCTGGTATGCGCGATGCACTGACCCCGGTCAAGCCCCCGGAGAGCGAGCTGCTGATCGTCACCGGCATGTCCGGGGCCGGGCGCACGACGGCCGCCCATGCGCTGGAGGACCTGGGGTGGTACGTCGTCGAGGGGCTCCCTCCGGAGCTGATCACCACGATGATGGATCTGGTCGCGCGGAACCCGGGGTCGGTGGAGAAGCTGGCGGTGGTGCTCGACGTCCGCTCGCGCAACCTCTTCAGCGACATGCTCTCCGCGCTGGAGCAGGTCAAGGCCGCCGGGATGACCTATCGGCTGCTCTTCCTCGACGCCTCGGACGACCTGCTGGTGCGCCGATTCGAGCAGGGGCGGCGCCCGCATCCGCTGCAGGGCTCCGGACGCGTCCTCGACGGCATCGTCGCCGAGCGCGACCTGCTCCAGGAGGTCAAGGCCGGCGCGGAGGTGGTGGTCGACACCACCGATCTCAACGTGCACGGTCTGGCCCGCGCGGTCACCGAGATCTTCTCCGCCGACGGTCCGACCCAGCTGCGGCTGAACGTGATGAGCTTCGGCTTCAAATACGGGGTGCCCTCCGATGCGAACTTCATCGCCGACGTGCGCTTCGTGCCCAACCCGCACTGGGTGCCGGAGCTGCGGGCGCTCACCGGCCAGGACGCCGCTGTGCGCGACTTCGTGCTCGTCGACGAGGGCGCCGGCGAGTTCGTCGACCGCTATCTGGAGGCGCTGTACCCGGTGCTCGAGGGCTATCGCCGGGAGAACAAGCATTACGCGACGCTGGCGGTGGGCTGCACCGGCGGCAAGCACCGCTCGGTGGCGATCGCCGAGGAGCTCGCCCGCCGGCTGGATCAGCTGCCCCACGTCACGGTCAACACCAGCCATCGCGACCTCGGACGGGAGTGAGCATGACGCATGCGCCCACCGGGCCGGTCCCGCGGCCGCCCGAGGCCGCCGGCTCCCCGGCGAACATGACCCCGCGCCGCGGGACCTTCCGCGTGGCCGCGATGGGCGGCGGGCATGGGCTCTCCGCCACGCTGGCGGCGCTGCGCATCATCGCCGCCGAACACCTCACCGCCGTGGTCACCGTCGCCGACGACGGCGGCTCCTCCGGGCGCATCCGGCACGACATGGACGTGCTGCCCCCGGGGGACCTGCGGATGGCGCTGACCGCGCTGTGCGACGACACCGACTGGGGGAGGACCTGGGCACAGGTCATGCAGCACCGCTTCAGCTCCCGCGACGGCGTCGTCGGAAGCCTCGACGACCATGCCATGGGGAACCTGCTGATCGTCTCGCTCTGGGAGCTGCTCGGCGATCCGGTGGACGGACTCCGCTGGGCCGGCGCGCTGCTCGGCGCGCGCGGGCAGGTGCTGCCGATGTCGCGGCAGCCGCTGACGATGTCCGGGCAGGTCCGCCGCGACGGGACGACCGAGTGGGTCGAGTCCCAGGTCGAGCTGGCCCGCGCCGGCCGCCTGGGGCGGCTCACCGAGGTGCAGCTGCATCCGGCCGAGGCCGAGGCCTGCGCCGAGGCGGTCTCGGCGATCGAGCTCAGCGACTGGATCGTCTTCGGCCCCGGCTCCTGGTACACCTCGGTGCTGCCGCATCTGCTGCTGGCGGATCTGCGCGAGGCCATCCACGGCACCGAGGCGCGGCGCTGCGTGGTGATGAATCTCTCGGGCGAGGACGAGGAGACCGCCGGGCTGACTCCCGCGGACCATCTGGAGGTGCTGGTCCAGCATGCTCCGGGGCTGCGCATCGACGCGGTCATCGCCGATCCGAGCTCGGTGGAGGAGCCCGAGCGGCCGGCCTTCGAGCAGGCCGCCGCGGCGCTGGGCGCAGCCGTGCACTACCACCACGTGCGGCGCGAGGAGGACCGTGAGGTCCACGACCCGCTGCGCCTGGCGATCGCCTTCGACGACGTCTTCTCGCGCTGACGCGGCGTCGTCGCCGCGGCGATCGGCGCCGCCGGGCCAGCGGCGCCCGCCGTGCGTCGCCGACCGCGCTCCGCACGATCCCAGGGTCCCTGATCGGGCGGTGCTCAGGAGCATCCACTACCATTGCCTCGCCCCAGGACCCCGACGCGACCCAGGAACCCGGAGGACGGACACATGGCGCTGACCGAATCGGTCAAGGACGAGCTCTCCCGACAGGAGGTCTCCACGACCTCGGAGCGCAAGGCCGAAGTCTCGGCCATGCTGCGCTTCGCCGGCGGGCTGCACATCATCTCGGGTCGCATCGTCATCGAGGCCGAGCTCGACCACGCCGCGTCCGCGCGTCGGCTGCGCGCGACGATCTCCGAGGTCTACGGCCATGAGAGCGAGCTCATCGTCGTCTCCGGCAACGGGCTGAAGAAGGGCAGCCGCTACGTGGTCCGCGTCGTCCGCGAAGGGGAGGCCCTGGCCCGGCAGACCGGCCTGCTCGACGTGCGCGGCCGGCCGGTGCGCGGTCTGCCCTCGGCGATCGTCAACGGGTCGGTCGCCGATGCCGTCGCCGTCTGGCGCGGGGCCTTCCTGGCCCACGGCTCGCTCACCGAGCCCGGTCGCTCCTCCTCGCTGGAGGTCACCTGCCCGGGGCCGGAGGCCGCGCTGGCGCTGGTGGGCTCGGCGCGTCGACTGGGGATCACCGCCAAGGCCCGCGAAGTGCGCAGCGTCGACCGGGTGGTGATCCGCGACGGCGACTCCATCGCCCAGCTGCTCACCCGCATGGGCGCCCACCAGGCGCTGCTGGTGTGGGAGGAGCGCCGGATGCGCAAGGAGGTCCGGGCGACGGCGAACCGGCTGGCCAACTTCGACGACGCCAACCTGCGGCGCTCGGCCCAGGCCGCAGTGGCCGCCGGCGCCCGGGTGGAGCGCGCGCTGGAGATCCTCGCCGACGACGTGCCCGAGCATCTGCGCTACGCGGGCCGGCTGCGCCTGGCGCACAAGCAGGCCTCGCTGGACGAGCTCGGGCGGATGGCCGAGCCGCCGATGACCAAGGACGCCATCGCCGGGCGAATCCGCCGGCTGCTGGCCATGGCGGACAAGCGCGCCGCCGACCTGGACATCCCGGGGACGGACTCGAACGTCACCTCCGACATGCTCGACGGCTGAGGCGCGGCCCCGGCCGGCCAGGTGACCTGGGGCGACGTCATAGTTCCTCGAGGGCGCGTCATGTTTTCATCCCAGGGTGAACACTGCCGGACATCTCCGCCGCAGACCTTCACCCGGGTCCCCGGGCGGGCATAGGATGAAGCCGGTCGAGGTCGGAGACGTCTGCTCGAGCCGGCCTCGAGGACCACCGTCACTAGGAGGATATTTTGGCTGAGTACACCCTTCCTGAGCTCGACTACGACTACTCCGCGCTGGAGCCCCACATCTCCGCGCGGATCATGGAGCTCCACCACTCCAAGCACCACGCCACGTACGTCAAGGGCGCCAACACTGCGCTGGAGCAGCTGGCCGAGGCTCGCGAGAAGGGCGAGTACGGCACGGTGCCGAAGCTGCTGAAGGACCTCCAGTTCAACCTGGGCGGCCACACGAACCACTCGATCTTCTGGAAGAACCTGTCCCCGGAGGGGCCGGACCGTCCGGAGGGCGAGCTGGCCGCCGCGATCGACGAGCACTTCGGCTCCTTCGAGCAGTTCCAGCAGCTGTTCACCCAGGCCGCGCTGACCATCCAGGGCTCGGGCTGGGCGATCCTGGCCTACGAGCCGATCGGCGGCAACCTGGTCGTCGAGCAGTTCTACGACCAGCAGAACGGCGTCCCGGTGGCGACCACCCCGCTGCTGATGCTGGACATGTGGGAGCACGCCTTCTACCTGGACTACCTGAACGTGAAGCCGGACTACGTCAAGGCCTTCTGGAACATCGCCAACTGGGAGGACGTGGCCCGTCGCTTCGAGGCCGCCCGCTCGGGCGCCTCGCAGCTGGTCACGCCGTGAACGACCCGCTGACGGAGCGGTGAGCCGCACAGGGCCGGAGCGTCCGCGCCGCACCGTGGGCGCGTCGACGCTCCGGCCCGGCGACGCGCGGCGTCGCCGCGCCTGCCGCGAGGGCGTCGGATCCCCGGATCCGGCGTCCTCGGCTCGCGCCGGGCGGGAACCTCCCCTCCGGTCCGTCCGCCGGCGGTCTCCGGCGTGAGATTCCGGACAGCCCGCGGCCGTCCCTCCGGGCATCGCGCGACGAGATGTGCGAGAATATGAGCTGATAATCGAACACTGCGTTCTGCAGACGTCCTGAGAACAAGGAAGTTGTTGGGGGTCAGCGGCCACGACCTGCGTCGGGCTGCTGGTCCCCTTTGTGCTTTCCAGGGGTCTGCGGCCACGGTGCGCAGGATCATCCGACCGGTCCGCCGGGCCGGCGGACGGAGAAGTCAAGGAAGGGAACCCATGGCGACGAAGATCGCGATCAACGGTTTTGGACGCATCGGCCGCAACGTGCTGCGCGTGCTGGAGACCCAGGGCTACGACGACCTGGAGCTGGTGGCCATCAATGACCTGACCAGCCCGGCGGACCTGGTGAACCTCACCAAGTACGACTCGGTGATGGGTCGGTACCCGAAGTACGTGTCGCTGGACGGCGACACTCTGGTCGCCGGGGAGCGTCGGGTGAAGCTGCTCTCCGAGAAGGACCCGTCCGACCTGCCGTGGGGCGAGCTCGACGTCGACATCGTGCTCGAGTGCACCGGCCTGTTCGCCACCAAGGAGGCCGCCGGCAAGCACGTCGACGCCGGCGCCAAGAAGGTCGTCGTCTCCGCGCCGGCCAAGGGCGTCGACGCCACGCTGATCATGGGCATCAACGAGGACACCTTCGACGCGGCGAACCACACGGTGGTCTCCAACGCGTCCTGCACCACCAACTGCCTGGCGCCGCTGGCGAAGGTCCTGGACGACGAGTTCGGCATCGTCGAGGGTCTGATGACCACGGTCCACGCCTACACCGGCGACCAGCGCCTGCACGACGCCCCGCACAAGGACGCTCGCCGCGCCCGTGCGGCCGCGAACAACCTGGTGCCGACGTCCACCGGCGCGGCCGCGGCCATCGGCGAGGTGCTGCCCGCCGTCGACGGCAAGCTGGACGGCTACGCCATCCGCGTGCCGGTCATCACCGGATCGGCCACGGACCTGACGGTCACTGTGGAGAAGGACGGCGTGACCGCCGAGCAGGTCAACGCCGCCTTCCAGAAGGCCGCCGAGGGCGAGCTGGCCGGCGTGCTCTCCTACAACGAGGACCCGATCGTCTCCTCGGACATCGTCGGCGACCCGCACGCCTCGATCTACGACGCGCCGCTGACCAAGGTCATCGGCAACCAGGTCAAGGTCGTCTCCTGGTACGACAACGAGCACGGCTACAGCTCGCGCCTGGTGGCGATGACCTCGTACATCGGCGCCCAGCTCTGAGTCTGCGCTGAGTCGACTCTGAGCCGGCGACGAGGCCCCGTCCCGACTGCGCCGCCGGCGCGGACGGGGCGGGGCCTCGCGCATGCGACCACGGACGAACCCCCAGCGACGATTGGTACTCTGATCCCCATGACTGCCTCCACCAACACACTCGATGCCCTGCTGGCCGACGGCGTCTCCGGCCGTCGCGTGCTGGTCCGGTCGGACCTCAACGTGCCGCTGGATGGGAGCACCGTCACCGACGACGGCCGCATCCGCGCCTCGCTGCCGGTCCTGGAGAAGCTCGCCGCCGCCGGCGCCCGCGTCGTCGTCGCCGCCCATCTCGGCCGCCCGAAGGGTCAGGTGGACCCGCAGTTCTCCCTCGGGCCGGTCGCCGACCGGATGGCCGAGCTGACCGAGTCGCCGGTGCGCCGGGCCCACGACCTGGTCGGCGAGAGCGCCCGCAGCCAGGCCGCGGACCTCGCCGACGGCGAGATCCTGGTGCTGGAGAACGTGCGCTTCGACCCGCGCGAGACGTCGAAGGACGACGCCGAGCGCGCCGCCCTGGCCGGTGAGCTCGCCGGCCTGGTCGGCGAGGACGGCGCCTACGTCGGCGACGCCTTCGGCGCGGTGCATCGCCGGCACGCCTCCGTCGTCGACATCACCGCCGAGCTGCCCAGCTACCAGGGCGATCTGGTCCGCGACGAGCTCGTGGTGCTCAAGCGGCTGACCGAGGAGCCGCAGCGGCCCTACACCGTGGTCCTCGGCGGGTCCAAGGTCTCGGACAAGCTGGCGGTCATCGAGAACCTGATGAGCCGGGCGGACACGCTGCTGATCGGCGGCGGCATGGTCTTCACCTTCCTCAAGGCCCAGGGCTACGGCATCGGCTCCTCGATGGTCGAGGACGGCCAGCTGGAGACGGTGCGGGGCTTCCTCGCCGCGGCCGAGCGCCTGGACTGCCGGATCTTGCTGCCCACTGACATCGTGATGGCCGCGGCCTTCGCCCCCGACGCCGAGCACGAGGTGCTGGCCGTCGACGCGCTGGAGTCCGGCGCCCACGGCGAGGGCGCCCTCGGACTGGACGTCGGCCCGGCCTCGGCCGCGGCCTTCGCCGCCGAGATCGCGGCGTCGAACACCGTCTTCTGGAACGGCCCGATGGGCGTCTTCGAGATGGAGGCCTTCGCCGCCGGCACCGCGACGGTGGCGCAGGCGCTGACCGAGACCGAGGGCTTCACCGTCGTCGGCGGCGGCGACTCCGCGGCCGCAGTGCGCGGACTCGGCTTCGACGAGGCCGCCTTCGGCCACATCTCCACCGGCGGCGGCGCCTCGCTGGAGTACCTGGAAGGCAAGGAGCTGCCGGGCGTCGACGCCCTGGCCGGCTGACGGAACCCCACGGAAGGAACGGCAGACCCCATGACTGCACAGAAGGACGGACAGTTCGTCCGCCGCCCGCTGATCGCGGGCAACTGGAAGATGAGCATGGACCACATGCAGGCGATCGCCCTGGTCCAGAAGCTGGCGTGGACGCTCGACGACGCCGGCCACGACTACGAGCGGGTCCAGGTCTCGGTCTTCCCGCCGTTCACCGACCTGCGCGGCGTCCAGACGCTGGTCGCCGGGGACAAGCTCGCCGTGGAGTACGGCGCCCAGGACCTCTCCGACCAGGACTCCGGCGCCTTCACCGGTGACATCTCCGGGCAGTTCCTGGACAAGCTGGGCTGCTCGCAGGTGCTGATCGGCCACTCCGAGCGGCGCGAGATCCACGGCGAGACGGATGCGACGGTCAACAGCAAGATCCGAGCGGCGCTGCGCCACGGGCTGGCCCCGGTGCTCTGCGTCGGGGAGGGCCTCGACGTCCGCACGGCCGGCGAGCACGTCGCCCACACGCTGGCGCAGGTGGACGGCGCCCTGGAGGGCCTCTCCGCCGAGGAGCTGGGCGAGCTGGTCGTCGCCTACGAGCCGGTCTGGGCCATCGGCACCGGCGAGGTCGCCGGCCCGGAGGACGCCCAGGAGATGGCCGAGGCGATCCGGAAGCACCTGGCGGCGACGTACTCGGCCGAGTTCGCCGACGGCGTCCGGCTGCTCTACGGCGGCTCGGTGAAGTCGAAGAACGTCGCCTCGATCCTGGCCGGGGCCGACGTCGACGGCGCGCTGGTCGGCGGGGCGAGCCTGGACGCCGAGGAGTTCGCCAAGATCGCCACGTTCGAGAAGCATCTGGTGACCGACTAGGATTATCCTGGTATCTGTTGACCTGCCCGCCGTCGACGAAAGGTCGCCGTGTCTCTCCTGACCATCGCACTCCAGGTCTCCCTGGCCGTCATCAGCGTGCTGCTGATCATGCTGATCCTGCTGCACAAGGGACGCGGCGGGGGCATGTCCGACATGTTCGGCGGCGGCGTGACGTCCTCGCTGGGAGCCTCCGGCGTCGCGGAGCGCAACCTGAACCGGCTGACGATCACCCTGGGCGTGCTCTGGGGAGTGATCATCCTCACCCTGGGGCTGCTCATCGGCGTGACCGCCGACGCCTGAGCCGCTGATCGGCCGGCGCCGGCCTCGAGACCGTCGCCCGGACACGACGAGGGCCCTCCCGCTCCGCCTGGAGCGGGAGGGCCCTCGTCGTGTCCGGGCGGCGACCCGGCCGCCGGAGTCAGAGGTGTGCGGCGGCCGCCGCGTCGACGTGCCAGACCGTCTCCTCGGCGCCGCGGGCGTTCTTCGCGGGGATCTCCTCGACCGGCGTCGCGCCCTCGAAGGCGCGGCCGACGGCCTCGGCCTTGTCGGCGCCGGCGACGACGGTCCACACCCGGCGCGCGGAGCGGATCGCGTCGAAGGTCAGCGAGACCCGCGCCGGCGGCGGCTTGGGGGAGTCGTGCTCGCCGACGGTGCTCCGTCCGGTCGCCGCCAGCGCCTCCCGCCCGGGGAAGAGGCTGGCCACGTGACCGTCGGGGCCGACGCCGAGCAGCACGACGGCGAAACTCGGCAGCGCCGCGCCGGCGGCGGCGTGGGAGGCCAGCTCGGCGGCGTAGCGCTCGGCGCCCTCGTCCGGGGAATCGGTCTGCTCGGTCGCGGCCATCGGGTGGATGTTCGCCTCCGGCAGCCCGTGGTCGCGGACCAGCTCGTCCAGCAGCGCCTCGCGCGCCTGCTGGGCGTTGCGCTCGGCGTCATCGGCCGGCAGCAGCCGCTCGTCGCCCCACCAGATGTGGACCGCCCGCCAGTCGGGGGCGGCGGAGGCGTCGCCGCGGAGCAGCTCGGAGACCGCCGCGAGCGTGCCGATGCCGGCGCCGCCGCCGGTCAGCGCGACATGCGCGACGCCGTCGGCCGCGACGGTGCTGCGCAGCAGCGCGACCAGCCGCTCGGCCACGGACGCGCAGAGCGCATCCTTGTCGGCGAAGATCTCGGTCCGGGGCGCGGGCAGGTCGGTGTGGCCCTCGATCGTCATGCAGTCATTCCTGTTCGGGATCGGCGAAGGTCGGCGAGTGCCGGCGGGGGACGACCGGACGGGTCAGCCGGCGGACGGCGGAGACTGCTCGAGGCAGTCTCCCAGGTCGGTGTGGGCCAGCCCTCGGGTGAGCACCTCGCCGAAGACCTCGTCGGCGTCGAGCCGGCGGAGCTCCTCGGCCAGGCAGTCCTCCAGCGTGCGCAGCGGCAGCGGCACCCGCTGCACCGGCACCTCGGGCAGGTGCAGGTCGGCGATGTCGCCCTGCGGCCGGGAGAGGACGACGTCGCCGTCGGCGGTGTGCAGCCGCACTGCGGAGAGCGCCTGGAAGCGTCCGACGTCGTCGCGGTGCAGGGTCACCGGCACCCGCAGGGAGCGCTGCAGCCAGGAGGCCAGCAGCGCCGCGCTGGGCAGCTCCGGGGCGGTCTCGACGGTGACCTCGGTGACCGAGGCGGGGTCGAGCGTGTCCAGGATGCTGGCCAGCTGCACGCGCCAGCCGGTGAGCCGCGTCCAGGCGAGGTCCGAGTCGCCGTCGGTGTAGGTCGCGGCGAGCGTGCGCAGCGCCTGCAGCGGGCGCGGGTCCTTCGCCGTGTCGGTGATGCGCCGGTGGGCCAGCCGACCGATGGAGGTCTCGCTGACCTTCGGCGGGATGTCGTCGGCCCACCAGGCGACGATCGGCGCGTCCGGCAGCAGCAGCGCCGAGACCATGGCCTCGCTGTGCTCGGCGAGCTCGCCGGAGCCGCGCAGCACGATGACCTCGGAGGCGCCGGCGTCGCCGCCGACGCGGATCTGCGCGTCCAGACGGGTCGGCTGCGAGGCGTCGCCGGTGGCCAGCACGATGATCCGGCAGGGATGCTCGCGGGAGGCCAGATTGGCCGCCTCGATGGCCGGCTCGGCGTTGTCCTCGGAGGTGAGGATCACCAGCGTCAGCACACGGGTCAGGGCGACGACGCCTCCGGCCTCGCGCAGCTGGTTCAGCTGCTTGGCGACCTTGGAGGTGGTGGTGTCGGGGATGTCTACGATCACGGCTGTCTCCTAGGGTCTGCGCCTACGGCCGGCGCCAGGTGCGTCCGTCGCGGGCCAGCAGCTCATGGGCCGAGCCGGGGCCCCAGCTGCCGGGGGAGTAGGGCTCGGGCTGAGCATCCAGGGACGCCCAGTGGTCCTCGAACGGGTCGAGGATCTTCCAGGAGAGCTCGACCTCCTGATGCCGGGGGAACAGCGGCGGCTCGCCGAGCAGCACGTCCAGGATGAGCCGCTCGTAGGCCTCGGGGCTGTCCTCGGTGAACGCATGGCCGTAGCCGAAGTCCATCGTCACATCGCGGACCTCCATCTGGGTGCCGGGCACTTTGGAGGCGAAGCGGATCGTGGCGCCCTCGTCGGGCTGGATGCGGATGACCACCGCGTTCTGCCCGAACTCGGAGTCGTCGTGGTCGCGGAAGAGCAGGTTGGGAGCCCGCTTGAAGACCACGGCGATCTCGGTGACCCGCCGGCCGAGGCGCTTGCCGGCCCGGAGGTAGAAGGGCACCCCGGACCAGCGGCGGGTGTTGATGTCCAGCTTCAGCGCCGCGAAGGTCTCCGTCTTCGACGCGGGGTTGAAGCCCTCCTCGTCGAGGAATCCGACGACCTGCTCGCCGCCCTGCCAGCCGGAGGTGTACTGCCCGCGGGCCGAGGCGGCGTCGAGGTCCTCCGGGATCTGGACGGCGGCGAGGACCTTCTCCTTCTCCGTGCGCAGGTCGTCGGCGTCGAAGGAGATCGGCTCCTCCATCGCCGTCAGCGCCAGCAGCTGCAGCAGGTGGTTCTGGATCACGTCGCGGGCCGCGCCGACGCCGTCGTAGTAACTGGCGCGGCCGCCGATGCCGATGTCCTCGGCCATGGTGATCTGCACGTGGTCGACGTGCTGGGCGTTCCACAGCGGCTCGAAGAGCTGGTTGGCGAAGCGCAGCGCCAGCAGGTTCTGCACCGTCTCCTTGCCCAGGTAGTGGTCGATGCGGAAGACCGAGTCGGGGCGGAAGACCTGCTCGACGACGCGGTTGAGCTCCCGGGCCGAGGCCAGGTCGTGGCCGAAGGGCTTCTCGATGACCACGCGGCTCCACGGCGCCTCGGCGCGGCCGGCGCCGGTCTCCGAGCCCGCCGCCGCGCCGGCGTCGACGACGTCGTCGCGGGAGGCCAGACCGTGCGAGGAGAGCTTCTGGCAGACGGTCTCGAAGGAGTTCGGCGGGATCGACAGGTAGAAGGCGTGGTTGCCCTGCGTCCCGCGCGCGACGCGCAGCTCCTCGAGGGTCTCGTCGAGCCGCCGGTAGGCGTCGTCGTCGTCGAAGCCCTCCGAGGGCACGAAGCGCAGGCCGGCGGCGAGCTGCTCCCAGACGGTCTCGTCGAAGGCGGTGCGCGCCGAGGCTTCGACGTGGCCGCGGACCTCGGCGACGAACTGCTCGTGGCTCCAGTCGCGACGGCCGAAGCCGACCAGCGAGAAGCTCGGCGGCAGCAGGCCGCGGTTGGCGAGGTCATAGAGCGCCGGCAGCAGCTTCTTCCGGGCCAGGTCTCCGGTGACGCCGAACATCACCATCGCGCTGGGGCCGGCGATGCGGCTCAGCCGCCGGTCGCGGACGTCGCGCAGCGGATTGTTCCCGCCGGAGCTCGAGGCCCCGGGGCGGGCGGCGGGCTCCCGGCCGTCGGGCCGAAGCGTGGTAGTCATCGGGATCTCCTGGTCAGGACGGCGAGTGGACGGCGTCGAGGATCTGCTGCAGACCGGCGGCGCGGTCGGTCAGATGCAGCTGCACCACGGGCATGCCGTGATCGGCGAGCACCTGGGCGTCGCCCGCCGCCTGGGCGGCGATGAGCTGCTGCAGCGTGAACGGGCGGTCGGGGACCTCCACGTCCTCGGCGGCGGTGCTGGTGATCTGCAGGAACACTCCCACATGCGGGCCGCCCTTGTGGAACTGGCCGGTGGAGTGCAGGAAGCGCGGGCCCCAGCCGAAGGTCACCGGGCGGTGGGCGCGCTGGGCCAGCTCCGGGCGGATCTCCTCCAGCGCGGTCTCCGAGGTGCGGTCCAGATAGGCCATCACGGCCAGGTATCCGGCCTCCGGGATCTCCCCGACCAGCGCCTCGAGCGCGCCGGAGACGGTGGTCGCCGCGGCGGCCTCCGCGGCGTCGCCGGAGACGCGGATCTCCACGGCGCCGTCGACGACGGCGTCGCCGGCCTGCGGCGCCGGCGAGTCCAGCAGGCCGCGCGCGGCGGCCTTGGCGGATTCCACGTCCGGCTGGTCGAAGGGATTGATGCCCAGCAGCGAGCCCGCCACCGCCGTGGCGACCTCCCAGAGCACGAACTGGGCGCCCAGGCTGCCCCCGGTGCGCACCACGTGCGGCGAGGCCACGGTGTCGCCGAGGTCGCCGTCGACGGAGGTGCCGTCCTCGGCGTCGGGGTCGACGATCTGGACGACGAGCACGTCGTCGGCGTCGCGGGCCAGCTCGGGCTCGCCGTCGGCGACGAGGACCGGCAGCAGGCCGGTGCCCTCCTTGCCGGTGGACTCGGCGAGCAGCTGCTCGATCCAGGCTCCCAGGCCGACCAGCGGGGAGCCGGCGTCGACGAGGACCACCTTGTCGCGCAGCGGCCGGGTGCCGCCGACGGCGGCACCGAGCTGCAGGCCCTGGTTGGTGGCGTCGTCGGCGGCCAGCACGCCGGCGGCCTCCTCGGCGTCGTCGAGCAGCTGCGCGACGTCGGCGCCGGCGAGCCCCGAGGGGACCAGGCCGAAGGCGGTGAGCGCCGAGTAGCGTCCGCCCACCGTCGCGTCGGCCTCGAAGACGGCGCGCACGCCCTCGGCAGCCGACTGCTCGGCCAGCGGGGACCCGGGGTCGGTGACGACGACGGTCCGGCGCAGCGGATCGACGCCGGCGGCGGTCATCGCCTGCTGGACGATGCGCCGCTGCGAGTCGGTCTCCACAGTGGAGCCGGACTTCGAGGAGACGACCAGCACCGTGGAGTCGATGTCCTCGGCGACCACTGCGGCGACGTGCTGCGGGTCGGTGGAGTCCAGCACGGTCAGCTCCACGCCCTCAGTGGCGCAGATGACCTCCGGGGCGAGCGAGGAGCCGCCCATGCCGGCCAGCACGACCCGGGTCACCCCCTCCTCGGCGAGTTCGGCGCGGAGCTGCTCGAGCCGCGGCAGCAGCGCGCGGGAGTCGTCGAAGAGCGCGACCCAGCCGAGACGCTTCGCGGCCTCGTCCTCCGCGGCGCGGCCCCACAGGGTGTGGTCCTTCGCGACCAGACGGGAGGCGAACTCGTGGTCGACGAGGCCGGGGACCTCGGCGTCGACGGCCTCCCGCGCGGCGCCGCGCAGGGACAGGGAGAGCGAACTCATGGTGTGCATCCTTTCGAAGCGGGGCCGGTCGGTGCGGGGACGGACCGGATCGTCCGGGGCGGGTCCGCCGCAGGCGGCGGGGTGGGGGAGGGCGGTGTCCGATGCGGGTCCGGTCCCGCGGCTCCGCGCAGGCCGGGTCGGTCCGGGGCCGGCCGGCCGTCCCCGGGACAGTGGGATGGAATGCGCTTTCCTGCGAGGTCCTGCCGGTGCGCGTCCGAGGCGCACCGGCAGGACCTCCTCAGCAGGGTCTCAGCTGTTGCGCCGCAGACCCTCGGTGATGGTGTCGAGCAGCCCCTCCCAGGACTTCTCGAACTTCTCGACGCCCTCGGCCTCGAGCGTGTCGACGACGTCGCGGTAGGAGATGCCCATCGCGGAGATGCCGTCGAGGACGCGGTTGGCCTCCACATACGTGTCGGAGAGGGTGTCGCCGTCGACGGTGCCGTGGTCGGCCAGCGCCTCCAGCGTCTTCTCCGGCATGGTGTTGACCACTCCGGCGCCGGCCAGCTCGGTCACGTAGAGCGTGTCCGAGAGGTTCGGGTCCTTGGTGCCGGTGGAGGCCAGCAGCAGGCGCTGCGGGTGGCCGCCGCGGTCGGCGAGGGCCTGCCAGCGCTCGGAGCCGAAGGACTCCCCGGCGATCTGGTGGGCCAGCCGCGCGTTGGCGATGGCGGCCTGGCTGCGCAGCGACGCGGCGTCCTGCTTGCCCTCCTCGGCGGCGAGCTCCAGCCGCTTGTCGACCTCGGCGTCCACGCGGGAGACGAAGAACGAGGCCACCGAATGGATGCGGGAGATGTCGTGGCCGTTCTCCAGCGCCTTCTCCAGCCCCAGCATGAAGGCGTTGATCACCGCGCGGTAGCGCTCCAGCGAGAAGACCAGCGTGACGTTGACGCTGATGCCGTCGGCCAGCACGGTCGAGATGGCCTCGAGGCCCTCGACGGTGGCCGGGATCTTGATCATCACGTTCTCGCGGCCGACGGCCTCGTACAGCTGCCGCGCCTGGGCGATGGTGCCCTCGGTGTCGCGGGCCAGACGCGGGTCGACCTCGATGGAGACCCGGCCGTCGACGCCGTCGGTGGCCGAGTGCACGTCGGCGAAGACGTCGCAGGCCTGGCGGACGTCGTCGGTGGTGATCTCGTAGACGGCCTTCTCGGCGTCGGCGCCTGCGGAGGCCAGCTCGGCGAGCTGCTGCTCGTAGGCCTCGCCGTTCTTCAGGGCGTTCTCGAAGATGGTCGGGTTGGTGGTCACGCCGACCACGTTCCGCCCGGCGATGAGCGTGGGCAGCTCGCCCGCGTTGAGCCGCTCGCGGGAGAGGTCGTCCAGCCAGATCGAGACCCCGAGGTCGGAGAGGGCCTGGGTGTTCGGGTTCGCAGTGGTGGTCTCAGGATTCGCAGTCATGGAATGTCTCCTGTCGGCGGGGCGGCGTCAGCGGACGTCTCCCCGGTATGAACGCTGTGCAGTCGGTGGGCTGTTCCCGATGCCCTCCGCGCCCCGGCGCGGGGCCGGGACGCGGACGATCCGGAGGCGGATCCGGGCGACGCGGCTCAGCTCGACGCGGCGGCGATGGACTCCTCGGCGGCCGCGGCGACGGCCTCCGTGGTGATGCCGAACTCGCGGTAGAGCGTCTTGTAGTCGGCGGAGGCGCCGAAGTGGTCCAGACCGACGATCCGACCGGCGTCGCCGACGATCTCGCGCCAGCCCTGCGGGTGGGCGGCCTCGACCGAGACGCGGGCCTTCACCGCGGCCGGCAGCACCTGCTCGCGGTACTCCGCGGTCTGCTCGGCGAACCACTCCTGCGAGGGCATGGAGATCACGCGGGCGGCGACGCCCGTCGAGGCCAGCTGCTCGCGGGCCTCCACGGCCAGGTGGACCTCGGAGCCGGTGCCGATCAGCAGCACGTCCGGAGTGACCACGACGCCGTCGCGGACGGCCTCGGCCAGCACGTAGGCGCCCTTCGCGGCGCCCTCCACCGAGCCGAAGGCCTCGGCGGTGGCCTCGCCGGCGCCGCGCTCGAAGGTCGGGATGCCCTGGCGGGTCAGCGCCAGGCCGGCCGGCCGGTCCGCGCGCTTGAGGACCTCGCGCCAGGCGACGGCGACCTCGTTCGGGTCACCCGGCCGGACGACGTCCAGGCCGGGGATGGCCCGCAGGCTGGCGAGCTGCTCGACCGGCTGGTGGGTCGGGCCGTCCTCGCCGAGGCCGATGGAGTCATGGGTCCAGACGAAGATCGAGCCCGCGCCCATCAGCGCCGCCAGCCGGACGGCCGGACGCTGGTAGTCGCTGAAGATCAGGAAGGTGCCGGCGTAGGTGCGCAGCGGCGTCGACAGCGAGATGCCGTTGGTGATCGCCGCCGCGGCGTGCTCGCGGACGCCGAAGTGCAGGTTCCGTCCATAGTGGTTGCCGGCGAACTTCGAGGTCGAGCGGCTCTCCGGGACGAACGACGGCGACTCGGTGATCAGCGTGTTGTTGGAGCCGGCGAGGTCGGCCGAGCCGCCCCACAGCTCCGGCAGCACCTCGCCGATGGCGTTGAGGACCTTGCCCGAGGCGGCACGGGTGGCCAGCGCGTCGCCGGCCGGGAACTCCGGCAGCGCCTGCTCCCAGTCCTCCGGCAGCTCGCCGGCCTGCAGCCGGTCGAGCAGCTGCGCGTTCTCCGGGTTGGCCTCGCGCCAGGCCTGGTAGGCGGTGTCCCACTCGCGGCGCGCCGCCGCGCCGCGGTCGGTGACCTGACGGGCGTGGGCGAGGACCTCGTCCTCGACGACGAAGTTCTGCTCCGGGTCGAAGCCCAGGACCGTCTTGACGCTCTGGACCTCCTCGCCGCCGAGCTTGGCGCCGTGGATCGCGCCGGTGTTCTGCTTGGTCGGCGCCGGCCAGCCGATGATCGTGCGCAGCGCGATCAGCGAGGGCTTGTCGGTGGCGGCCTTGGCCTCGGCGATCGCGCGGTCCAGTTCGGCGATGTCCTCGACGTAGTCGCCGGTCTTCGTCCAGTCGACGCGCTGCACGTGCCATCCGTAGGCCGCGTAGCGGGCCTCGACGTCCTCGGTGAAGGCGATCTCGGTGTCGTCCTCGATGGAGATCCGGTTGTCGTCCCAGATCACCACGAGGTTGCCGAGCTCCTGGTGGCCGGCCAGCGAGGAGGCCTCGGAGGTCACGCCCTCCTCGAGGTCGCCGTCGGAGGCGATGACGAAGACGCTGTGGTCGAACGGGGACTCGCCGGCCGGGGCCTCGGGGTCCAGCAGGCCGCGCATGCGGCGCTGGCCGTAGGCGAAGCCGACGGAGGAGGCCAGGCCCTGGCCCAGCGGGCCGGTGGTCATCTCCACGCCGTCGGTGTGGCCGTACTCCGGGTGGCCCGGGGTCAGCGAGCCCCAGGTGCGCAGCGCCGCGACGTCGTCGAGCTGCAGGCCGTAGCCGGAGAAGTAGAGCTGCAGGTACAGCGTCAGCGAGCTGTGCCCGGCCGAGAGGATGAAGCGGTCGCGGCCGATCCACTCCGGGTCCTCGGGGTCGTGCTTCATCGCGCGCTGGAAGAGCAGATAAGCGGCCGGGGCCAGCGACATGGCCGTGCCCGGGTGGCCGGCGCCGGGGCTGTTCTCCACCGCGTCGGCGGAGAGCACGCGCAGCGTGTCCACGGCCCGCCGGTCGAGATCGGTGAAGACGGCGGAGTCGTTCACGGCTGTATCGGTCACTGAAGTTCCTCCAAGGTGTCTACGGATGACGAAGAGAGGCCGCACATCGTCGTGCCGCGCCCGTCCAGAGTACCGCCGCACAGCCTCTGTGTCTCGCATCATGTGGGGATCGTCGAATGCTCACGAGAGCGCATCATCCCCCTGAGGTCGGAGCCTCCGGCGGGCGTCGGACCCTCGGTCCCCATCCTCCTCCTCGCCGCCGTCGCGCGCCAGGGGAGGGTGCTGGGGGACGGCCCGGAACGCGGGACCCGCCCGCCCGGCGCCGCGGGTCAGCAGCGCTCAGATGAGCAGATCGGGCGGACCGGATCGTGCGGAGGATGACGTCCGACGACGGCGGCGGTTCCGGCGCCGGTTCAGCCCAGCCCGAGCGCCAGCCGGACCAGGTCCAGCGATCGATGGCGGATCACCAGGTCCGCCTGGTCGGCCAGCGCCGGCTTCGGGCAGAAGGCGACGCCGACGCCGGCGGCGGTGACCATGTCCAGGTCGTTGGCGCCGTCGCCGATCGCGACCACCGAGGAGGACGGGAGGCCCGCGGCCGCCGCCCACTCGTGCAGCCGGGCGGCCTTCGCCGCCCGGTCGACGACCGGCCCGGCGACCGCTCCGGTGAGCGCGTCCTCGGCCACGGCGAGGTCGTTGGCGTCGACCTCGCTCAGCCCCAGCCGTGCCGCCAGCGGGTCGAGCACCTGCAGGAAGCCGCCCGAGACCGCGTGGACGGGCCAGCCGCGGCGGCTGCAGGCGGCGATCAGCTCCGCGGCTCCGCAGGTGGGGGAGACCGACTCGACGGTGGAGGCGATCACCGAGGTCGGCAGTCCGGCCAGGGCCGCGACCCGCTCGTGTAGCGAGGCGGCGAAGTCCAGCTCGCCGCGCATCGCCCGCTCGGTGACCTCCGCGACCTCCGCCTCGCGGCCGGCGTGGGCGGCCAGCAGCTCGATGACCTCCTGGTCGATGAGCGTGGAGTCGACATCCATGATCAGCATCCCCGGATCCGCGGGGCGGAGCGCCGCCGGAAGCACGGTGACGGTGGCCTCCTGCGGCGCGTCGAGCTGCGCGGCGGCGTCCTCGAGCAGCGAGACCAGCAGCTGGTGGCCGTGGCCGTCGTCGGAGTCGGTCAGCGTCGTCGACCAGCGGGCCGCGCGCACCGTCGTCGGCTCGGCCGCGCCGACTGCGCGGACCGGGACGTCATGGACCTCCGCCGCGTGGACGGTGCCGCGGCGGCGCATCTCCGCAGTGAGGGCGCGCAGCAGCGGAGCGGGCAGCGTCTCGGCGGCGAGCATCGCCACTGTGCCGGCGGGCAGGTCGGCGGGAGCGTCGGCGGGGCGGTCGGCGGAGGCCGCTGACGAGGAGCTGGAGGAGGCGGCGGGCGTGGACTCAGTCATGATGGCTCCAGACTAGCGTCGTCATGACGCGGCCGCCGTGCGCCCGGCACGGTTTCGATAGTGTGGGGCGCATGAGTCCAGTCCTCGATCTCCAAGACGTCAGCGTCCGCCGCGGCCGCACGCATCTGCTCGACGACGTGTCCTGGTCGGTCGGCGAGGACGAGCGGTGGGTGGTGCTGGGCCCCAACGGCGCCGGCAAGACCACGCTGCTGCAGGTCGCCGCCGCCCGCCTGCACCCGACCAGCGGCGCGGTGCAGATCCTCGACGAGACCCTCGGCGCCGTCGACGTCTTCGAGCTGCGTCCGCGCATCGGCCTGTGCTCCAACGCGGTGGCGGGCTCGCTGCCGGAGCGCGAGACCGCGCTCAACGCCGTGGTCACCGCCGCCTACGGCGTCACCGGCCGCTGGCGCGAGGAGTACGAGCGCCTCGACGAGCGCCGGGCCTTCGAGCTGCTCGACGCCTGGGGCGTGAGCACGGCCTTCGACCGCCCGTTCAGCAGCCTCAGCGAGGGCGAGCGCAAACGGGTGCAGATCGCCCGGGCGCTGATGACCGACCCCGAGCTGCTGCTCCTCGACGAGCCCGGGGCCGGCCTGGACCTGGCCGGCCGCGAGCGGCTGGTCCAGCGCACCTCGCGGCTGATCGGCGCCGAGGACGCCCCGGCGACGGTGCTGGTCACCCACCACCTCGAGGAGATCCCGCCGGGCTTCACCCATGTGCTGATGCTGCGCGACGGCCGGACCGTCGCCTCCGGGCCGATCGACGAGACGCTGACCGCGGAGACGCTCTCCGAGACCTTCGACATGCCGCTCGAGCTGCACCGCCGCGACGGACGGTTCTCGGCCTTCGCCGCCTCCTGATGGAGCTGCTGGGGCTCGGCCTCGACCAGATCCTGATCATCGCCCTGGCGGCGATCTGGGCCGGGGCGATCAACGTCGTCGTCGGCTCCGGCACGCTGGTGACCTTCCCGGTGCTGGTCGCCGTCGGCTTCCCTCCGGTGACTGCGACGATCTCCAACGCGATGGGGCTCATCGCCGGCAACGTCACCGGCACCCTGGGGTATCGCCGCGAGATCGCCCAGGTGCGCACCACGCTGCTGCGCCTGGTGCCGGCCTCGCTGGTCGGCGGCGTCGTCGGCGCGCTGCTGCTGCTCACGCTGCCGGAGCAGGTCTTCGAGACCGTCGCTCCGCTGCTCATCGTCGTCGCGCTGGGCTTCGTCCTCGGCCAGCCGCGGCTGAAGAAATGGGTCGCCTCGCGTGCCGCCCGGGCCCGGGACGAGCAGCCGGCCGGCCGGCCGGTCGACCCCGACCCGCGCCCCTCGGCCGCGCTGACGGCGCTGGTCTTCGGCGCCGGCGTCTACGGCGGCTACTTCGTCGCCGCCCAGGGCGTGCTGCTGGTCGGCATCCTCGGAGTCTTCCTGGCCGGCACCATGCAGCACGCCAACGCGGTGAAGAACGCCCTGGTGCTCACCGTGAACCTGACGGCGGCGGCGAGCTACCTGCTGCTGGCCTTCGACCGCATCGCCTGGCCGGTGGTGCTCATCGTCGCCGTGGGCTCGACGATCGGCGGCTTCGCCGGCGCCTGGGTGGGACGGCGGCTCAGTCCCGGGGTGCTGCGCGGGGTGATCGTCGTGCTGGGGCTGGTGGCGCTGGGCGTCATGGTCCGCGATCTGGTGGTCGGATGAACGACCTGCCCGCGACGTCGGCGGCGGAGGCCGTGCCGGATCCGGTGATCCGGCTGGACGGCGTCGACCTGCGGCCCGGAGCCTCGGCCGCGGCGGCGGCCTGCTGCGAGTTGGGCCGGCGACCCGGTCTGGGTTAACATGTCATGTTGGTCCACCATGGACTGAGACGATCCACGCGCTTCTGGCAAAAACCAGCGGCAGACACGAAGGACACGTGAACCTATGCAGTCTGACATCCACCCCGCCTACGCGCCGGTCATCTTCAACGACCTGGCCTCCGGCGAGAAGGTCCTGACCCGCTCCACCGCCACCTCCGAGAAGACCATGGAGTGGGAGGACGGCAACACCTACCCGGTGATCGACGTCGAGATCTCCGCCGCGTCGCACCCGTTCTACACCGGCAAGCAGCGGATCATGGACTCCGCCGGCCGTGTGGACAAGTTCAACAAGCGCTTCAAGGGCTTCGGCGGCGGCCAGTGAGCCGCTGACCGACGACGGTCCGTCGCACGAAGGGGGTCTCGACTGCGGTCGGGGCCCCCTTCGTCGTGCGCGCCGGCGGCGGCGCCGAGCGTAGGATGGGGGTCATGAGTGCTGTCGAGCGCGCCCACCGCGACGAGGACGTCCCCCACGGCGAGTACAAGGTTCCCGGCGGCAAGCTGGTCGTCGTCGACGTGACCGTCGACCCGGATCGAAACGTCATCGGCGACGCCTCGGTCAACGGTGACTTCTTCCTGGAGCCGGACGAGGCTCTGGCCGACATCAACCACGCGCTGGTGGGGCTGCCGACCGACGCCTCCCGGGCGACGATCGCCGAGGCCGTCCGCTCCGGGCTGCGCGCCGAGGCCGAGCTGTTCGGCTTCGACCCCGAGGCGGTGGGCATCGCCGTGCGCCGGGCGCTGGGCCACGCCACCCGCTGGCAGGATCACCGCTGGGAGGTGCTGCCGGCGCAGAAGCTGCCCATCGCGCTGCATGCGGCCCTCGACCAGGTGCTCACCGAAGAAGTCGCCGCGGGGAACCGTCCGCCGCTGATGCGGCTCTGGGACTGGAACGAGCGGGCCGTGGTGATCGGCTCCTTCCAGTCGCTGGCCAACGAGGTCGACGCCGAGGCCGCCGCCGCCCAGGACACCACCGTCGTCCGCCGCATCTCCGGCGGCGGGGCGATGTTCATGGAGCCGGGCAACTGCGTGACCTACTCGCTGTCGCTGCCGACGTCGCTGGTCGACGGGATGAGCTTCGCCGATTCCTACCCCTTCCTCGACTCCTGGATGATGGAGGCGCTGCGCGAGGTCGGCGTGGAGGCGGAGTATCAGCCGCTCAACGACGTCGTCTCCCCGCAGGGCAAGATCGGCGGCGCGGCGCAGAAGCGGCTGGCCGGCGGCGCGATGGTGCACCACGTGACGATGAGCTACGACATGGACGCCGAGCGGATGATGCAGGTGCTGCGCATCGGGCGCGAGAAGATCTCCGACAAGGGGATCCGCTCGGCGGTGAAGCGCGTGGATCCGCTGCGCAGCCAGACGGGCATGGCCCGCGAGGACATCCTGGACACGTTCGTGGAGGTCTTCGCCCGGCGCCACGGCGCCGAGGTCGCCGAGATCCGCGAGCATGAGATGGACCGGGCCCGGCGTCTGGTGGAGGAGAAGTTCGGCACCGAGGAGTGGACCGCCCGGGTGCCCTGAGCCGGCCGGCGGGACGGACGCGGCGGTGTGCCGGATGCGCCGAGCGGCGCCGGGGAGTCGAGGAGGTCCTGGTGACTCGAGGGGCCGATTGGTGGGCGGCGGCCGGGCCGTGCTAAAGTTTTCTGGTGCCGCCGACGGCGTCGGCGGTGCACGGCACCTGCGCGGGTGGCGGAATAGGTAGACGCGCTAGCTTGAGGTGCTAGTCCTCGTATTAGAGGGTACGGGTTCAAGTCCCGTCTCGCGCACGAATGACGGAAGCCCCGGATCGATCCCCAGCGGATCGGCCCGGGGCTTCGTTCGTGCGCGGCGGCGCTCCGGCGGCCCGGAGCGCCGAGCCGGCCGGATCGGCGGCAGTTCCCAGCACGCCCGAGAGCCCTGTCGATATCAACCAGCCATGACACGTACCATCGGCGCATAGGTCCTGCGGCGATCGGCCCACGGCGGCGCTCGTCCCGGTGACCGTCCACACCGTCATGCGCCGGATCCCTGACGCACCGAGCTCGCGGCGCGAGCCCGATGGGGGACCGGCCGCTCAGGACGGCAGTCACAGCACCGCACCTCATGGAGGGAAGAACACGTGGATATTCTGACAACAGGCGGCGCGATCGCGATCCTGATCATCCTGGTCGTGGCGGTCGTGCTCGCCGGGATCGTCGGGCTGATCATCATGCGCGCCTGGACGAAGGTCGCCCGTGCGGACGAGGCCCTGGTGGTCACCGGCAAGTCCTCGAAGTCCGACGCGCCGGAGACGCGGCCCAAACAGGTCATCGTCAACGGACGGGCGATCGTCAACCCGATCCGCCAGCGGCACGAGATCATCTCGCTGCGCTCCCGACAGGTCTCGATGACCGTCACCGCGCAGAGCCATGACAACGTGACCATCAACGCCGAGGCCGTGGCACTGGTGAAGATCGGCAGCGGGGTCGAGGACGTCAAGGCGGCCTCCGAGCGCTTCGCCTCCCAGGACGAGGCCGTGGTCGAATACACCCAGGACCAGCTCGAAGGCGCACTGCGCGGCCTGATGGCCCAGCAGACGGTCATCCAGCTGATGCGGGACCGGCAGAAGTTCTCCGAGGAGATCTCCCGGTCGATCTCCCCGGAGCTGCGGACCCAGGGTCTGCTGCTGGACTCCTTCCAGATCCGCGAGATCACCGACGACTCGGGCTACATCTCCTCGCTGGGCGCCCCGGAGATCGAGGCGAAGCGCCAGGCGGCGGAGATCGCCGCGACCAACGCCGAGCGCGCCATCGCCAAGGAGCGGATCGCGAACAACGAGCAGAACCTCATCGAGGAGACCGAGTACGACTCGAACCAGGCTGCTGCCACGTCGCGCGTGGGACAGGCACGAGCCGAGGCGGAGCAGGCGGAGGCCCTGGCCGGGGAGAAGGCTCGCCAGCAGGTGCTCGGCCAGCAGGCGGAGAACCGACAGTCCGAGCTGGACGCCGAGGTCAAGCGCGTCGCCGACGCCGACCTCTACAAGCAGCAGAAGAGCGCCGACGCCGAAGCCTATGAGCGCACCAAGGCCGCCGAGGCCGAAGCCCTGGTCGCCGAGTCGGAGGCCCGCGCGCGCCGGCAGCGCTCCGAGGCCGAGGCCGCCGCGATCCGCGAGGAGGGCGAGGCCAAGGCCGCGGCCATCCGCGCAGAGGCTGAGGCGCTGCGCGAGAACCAGGAAGCGGTGCTGGCCCGTGAGGCGCTGGCCGTGCTGCCCCAGCTGATGGACTCCTTCGCCGCCGGCTATGCCAACGTCGGCTCGATGACGCTGATCGGCGGATCCGGCGAGTCGGGAGCCTCCGAGCACTTCGACGGAGAGTCCTCCGTGGCCCTGGCCGGGGTCTTCAAGCGCGTCGAGGCCGCCACCGGCATCGACCTGGGGTCGATCCTGCAGGCGAAGGTCCAGGGCGAGGCCGTCGGCACCGCGATCTCCGAGTCCGGCCGCCGCGACGTCGGCGGATCTGCCGGGGCGTCGGCCGCGTCCTCCGCGGCCGACGGCGACCAGCCGCGCCAGGAGCCCGGCACGCCGTCGCCGGAGTCCGGTGAGTGACGCTCGACCGCCCGGTGAGCAGGCCCCCGTCGACCAGGAGCTCCTCCTGGTCGACGGGGGCCTTCTTCGTCGGCGGAGGGCTCCGGCCCCGGGCCCCGCGATAGGCTGGACATCGGCGAGACCACCCCACCGTCTGCAGGAGGCGCTGATGACCCCCACCGATGCCGACATCGTCGATCCCGCGGCGCAGGCCGAGGCCGACGTCGTCGCGTTCTGCCGCGACCTGATCCGCATGGACACGCAGAACTGGGGCGGCGGGGAGGCTTCCGGCGAACGCGAGGCGGCCGAGTACTGTGCGGCGATCCTGCGGCAGTCCGGCCTCGAGCCCGAGCTCGTCGAGACGGCGCCGGGCCGGACCTCGGTGGTGGCGCGGATGGCCGGCACCGATCCGGAGGCGGGCGCGCTGGTGGTCCACGGTCACCTCGACGTGGTCCCCGCCCAGGCGGCCGACTGGCAGGTGGACCCGTTCTCCGCCGAGATCGTCGACGGCATGATCTGGGGCCGCGGCGCCGTGGACATGAAGGACATGGACGCGATGATCCTCGCCGCCGTGCTGCGCATGAGCCGCGAGGGGCGCCGTCCCCGACGTGATCTCATCATCGCCTTCTTCGCCGACGAGGAGGACAACGGCCGCTGGGGCGCGGGGCGGATCGTCGCCGACCGGCCCGAGCTCTTCGCCGGCGCGACCGAGGCGATCAGCGAGGTCGGCGGGTTCTCCGCCGACATCGCCGGCCGGCGGGCCTACCTGATCCAGACCGGAGAGAAGGGCCTGCACTGGACGAAGATGATCGCCGAGGGGACCGCCGGCCACGGCTCGGCCGTGCAGCGCGACAACCCGGTGGTCACCCTGGGGGAGGCCGTCGCCGCGATCGGCGCGCACCGCTGGCCGATCGAGTACACCAAGACCACGCGCGCGCTGATGGAGCAGCTCTCCGAGCTCACCGGGATCCCCTTCGACGAGGAGGACCCCGCGCCGCTGCTGGAGGCCACCGGGTCCACGGCGAAGTTCGTCGCCGCGACGCTGCAGAACACCTCCAATCCGACGGCGCTCGACGCCGGCTATAAGCACAATGTGGTCCCCGGATCCGCCGAGGCGCTGGTCGACGCGCGCACGCTGCCGGAGCAGGACGCGAAGGTCGCCGCCACGCTGGCCGAGCTGGCCGGCGAGAAGGTGCGCTTCGAGCTGCAGAACGGCGGCCCCTCGCTGGAGGTGCCGTTCTCCGGAGCGCTGGTCGAGGGCATGGTCTCCAGCCTGCGCGCCGAGGACCCCGAGGCCGTGGTGCTGCCGTATATGCTCGGCGGCGGCACCGACAACAAGCATCTGGCCGCGCTCGGCATCTCCGGCTACGGCTTCGCCCCGCTGCGCCTGCCCGCCGAGCTGGACTTCACCGGGATGTTCCACGGCGTCGACGAGCGGGTGCCGGTGGATGCGCTGCAGTTCGGCGTCCGCGTGCTGCACCGCTTCCTGGAGGCGCAGTGACGGGGCCGGCGGCGGGCGCCGGGGTCGCCGAGGTGCTGGACCCGGCGCTGCTGGGCCGCATCCGGGAACGCGCCGCCGACTTCGACGTGCGCAACGCCTTCTGCCACGAGGACGTCGAGGAGCTCGCCGCCGCCGGGCTGCTGCGGGCCCTGGTCCCGGTCGAGCACGGCGGCCTGGGCTGGGACCTGCCGACCGCCGCGGCCGCCCAGCGGCTGCTGGCCGCCCATGCTCCGGCCACCGCGCTGGCGGTGAACATGCACCAGGTCTGGGTCGCCGCCGCCCGGCGGATGGTCGCCGGCGGCCATGCGGAGTTCGCCCAGGTCCTCGACGAGGCCGCCGCCGGCGAGATCTTCGCCTTCGGGATCTCCGAGCCGGGCAACGACGCGGTGCTCTTCGACTCCACCACCGACGTGCGCACCGACGCCGACGGCTCGGCGTCGTTCACCGGGCTGAAGATCTTCACCTCGCTCACCCCGGTCTGGACCCGGCTGGGGCTGCTCGGCCGCGACGTCGACGGCGGCGAGACGCCGCTGGTGGTCGGGTTCCTGCCGCGCTCGGCCGAGGGATGGTCGCCCGCCGGGGAGTGGGATGCCCTGGGGATGCGCGCCTCGGGCTCCTTCGCCACGGCGCTGGACGACGCGACCGTGCCCGCCGAGCGGGTGGTGCGCCGGCTGCCCGCCGGCCCGAACCGGGATCCGCTGATCTTCGCGATCTTCTCCAGCTTCCTCGGGCTGCTCTCGGCGGTCTACACCGGACTCGGCGACCGGGCGCTCGAGCTCGGCGCCGAGCACGCCGCCGCACGCACGGCGCTGACCACCGGGCGGGCGCTCGCGCAGGACCCCGACGTGCGCTATCGGCTGGCCGAGGCCCAGCTCGATCAGCTGGCCCTCGACGCCCAGCTGCGCGGGACGCTGACCGATCTGGAGTCCGGCGTCGACCACGGCGAGATCTGGTTCCCGCGTCTGGTCTCGCTGCGCACGCGGGCCACGCGCACCGCCCGGGCCGCCGTCGACGCCGCGCTGCAGGTCGGCGGGGGAGGGCAGTATGCCCGGACGAGCGAGCTGTCCCGGCTGCACCGGGACGTGCTGGCCGGCATCCACCATCCCTCCGACGACGCCTCGGCGCACCGGACGCTGGCCGCCCAGCTGCTCGGGCCTCTGGAGGACTGACTCCGCCGGGAGGGTGGGGCGCTCAGAGCGTGCGCCGGACCTTCATGATGCGCCGGCGCAGCCAGTACTTGCGGAATCCGCCGGAGTAGATCCGGCTGCGGCGCAGCTCCCAGCGCCCCTGCTCGGCGTGCTCGACGACCCGGCGTCGGACCTCGGCGAGGGACTCGCGCGGCTCGCAGCGGATCACCAGGTACTCCCAGGCGGAGCCCGGTCCGGAGTCGTCGGTGTAGTGCGCCGCCACCGCGGAGGCGGATCCGGAGAAGTGCTCGGCCATCGTCACGCTCGCTCTCTGCTGCGGTCCTTCCGGCAGGGCCGACCGGCGCGGCCTGGCCCTCGGGGCCACACCCTAGCGCACCGCCGGCGGCGGTCGGCACCGGCGGGGGAGGTCGCCTGGCGCGCGCCGTCTCGGGGTGCCGCCGCATCGGATCCGGCCGAGGATTCCTCCGCCGACGTCTTACCGTCGGGGCCCCGCATTGGTACCGTGATGCCATGAACATGGATCCCCGCGTCGCACTGAGCACGCTGACGAACGCTCTCGAGGAGCACCTTTCTGCCTCCCTCAACCGTCGCGGCGAGGAGGACCCTGCAGTCGAGTCGGCCTTCTACGGCGTAGCCGACGCCTTCGAGGCCTATGAGGACGCGCTGTTCGCGGCCACCGGCGAAGTCACGCCGCTCGACCTCTACGAGGAGGAGGGCGACGACGAGGACGACTTCGACGAGGACGAAGATGACGAGGACGAGGACGAAGACGACGAGGACGACGAGGACGACGAGGACGAGGGCGACGACGAGGACGCTGCGGAGGAGGACCAGCCCGCCTCCGCCCGCGGCGTCTGACCCGGCGCCTGATCCGGAGGCAGAGCCCGCCCGCGTCCCGGCGCGGCGTCCCGTCCGGAGTGCGCAGCACCGGCGGTGACCCGAGGCGCGGTGCGCCCGGTGCGGGGTGGGCGATGTCACCGACGCCGCCCGCGGCACACAGCGCCAGGTTCACCACGTCGGCGGGCTGATGGAATACGCTCACGGTGTGCAATGGATTGAAGCGATCATCCTGGGGCTGGTCCAGGGTCTGACGGAGTTTCTCCCGGTCTCCTCCTCGGCGCATCTGCGCATCGTGGGGGAGTTCCTGCCGGGAGGCACCGACCCGGGGGCGGCCTTCACCGCGATCACCCAGCTCGGCACCGAGGCGGCGGTGGTCACGTTCTTCTGGCGTGACATCGTGCGCATCATCGGCGCCTGGTGCCTGGCGATCGCGGGGAAGCGCCCGCATCGGGATCCCGACGTGCGCATGGGCTGGCTGATCATCGTCGGCTCCGTGCCCATCGTGGTGCTCGGGCTGCTCTTCGAGGACCAGATCGAGAGCGTGTTCCGCTCGCTCTGGCTCGTCGCCGCCATGCTCATCATCTTCGGTCTGATCCTCTCGATCGCCGATCTGAAGAGCCGGCAGCGCAAGCCGCTGGACCAGCTCACCGTCCGCGACGGCATCCTCTTCGGCCTCGCGCAGTCGCTGGCGCTGGTGCCCGGGGTCTCGCGCTCGGGCGGCACGATCACCGCGGGCCTGCTGATGGGCTATACCCGCGAGGCCGCGGCGCGGTACTCCTTCCTGCTGGCCATCCCGGCCGTCTTCGGCTCGGGCTTCTACATGCTCATCCAGTCCGTCGACGAGGCCTCCGGGCCGTATTCGCTGCCGCAGACGGCGCTGGCGACCGTGGTCGGCTTCCTGATCGCCTATGTGATCATCGGCTGGTTCATGAAGTTCATCTCGAGCCACTCCTACACCGTCTTCGTGATCTACCGGATCCTGGCGGGGCTGGCGGTCTTCGTGCTGCTCGGCCTCGGCATCATCAACGCCTGATCTCCTCGGCCCGGGCCGGAGCGCGGAAATACCGACGGGCGTCGGGCTGTTGGCCAGTGATCGGACGCCCCAGCCCAGATGCCCCCGTGCCGCGTGCGACGGGGAGGAAAGGACCGACTGCGTGGAATCGTGGACCTCCCCGACCGTGCCGAGCATCCCGGCGCTGCCGCCGACGCTGCGGCTGCATGACACGGCGACGGGCCGACTGGCCGACGTCGAGCCCCGCGACGGCGTGGGCTCGCTCTACGTCTGCGGCATCACGCCCTACGACGCCACGCATCTGGGGCATGCGAACACCTATGTGAACTTCGACCTGCTGGTGCGCTACTGGCGCGCCTGCGGGCTCGAGGTGCAGTACGTGCAGAACGTCACCGACGTCGACGATCCGCTCTTCGAGCGCGCCGCCGCCACCGGCATCGACTGGCGCGAGCTGGGGGAGGAGCAGACCGAGCTCTTCCGCCGCGACATGGCCGCCCTGGGCGTGATCGCTCCGGACGTCTTCCGCGGCGCGGCGGAGTCGGTGCCCGAGGTCGTCGCCGACGTCGAGCGGCTCGTGGAGGCCGGGATCGGCTATCGGGTGCCGGTGCCGGAGTCCGAGCGCGTCGACGCCGCCGACGGCGACGACGTCTACTTCGACATCGCCGCCGCCGAGTCCGCCACCGACTGGCGGCTGGGCTCGATCGGCGCCTACGACCGCGCCGCGATGGAGGAGCTCTTCCCCGAGCGCGGCGGCGACCCGCAGCGTGCCGGCAAGCGCGACGCACTGGATCCGCTGCTGTGGAGCGCGCGGCGCGCGGGGGAGCCCTGGTGGGAGGGCGGCGCGCTCGGACCCGGCCGGCCCGGCTGGCACATCGAGTGTTCGGTGATCTCCCGGCGTCACCTGCCGGCCCCGTTCGCCGTGCAGGGCGGCGGCTCGGACCTGCGTTTCCCGCACCACGAGTTCTCCGCCGCGCATGCCACGGCCGCCGACGGAGTGCCGCTGGCCGAGACCTACGTGCACACCGGCATGGTCGGGCTGCGCGGCGAGAAGATGTCGAAGTCCCAGGGGAACCTGGTGCTGGTCTCCGCGCTGCGCGCGGACGGCGTCGACCCGCAGGCGGTGCGGGTGCTGCTGCTCAGCCATCACCACCGCTCCGACTGGAGCTTCACCGACGAGGAGCTCGCCGCCTCGGGCGAGCGGCTGCAGCGCTGGAAGGAAGCCCTGGCCCGGGCTCCGCAGTCGGCGCGCGGCGGCGACGCCGATCAGGAGCCCGAGGACCTGCAGCACGCGCTGCACTCGACGCTCTCCCAGGACCTCAACGCGCCGGCGGCGCTCGAGCAGCTGGACCGCTGGGCGGCGGGCCAGCTGGCCGCCGGCACCGACGCCGCGCGCGCCGCCGACGTCGTGCAGGCGCTGCTCGGCATCGACCTGCGCGCCTGACCGGGAGCGGCCGGCGGAACCGGCCGGCGCCGGAGGCGGCGGATCAGCCGCGGCCGCCCCCGGAGCCGAAGCCGCCGTCCGGCGGGCGCCGACGGCGCAGGTAACGCTCGAACTCGCGGGCGATGGCCTCCCCGCTGGCCTCGGGGAGGTCCGAGGTGTCGGTGGCCTCCTCGAGACGCTTGACGTACTCGGCGATCTCCTCGTCCTCCTGGGCGAGGTCGTCGACGCCGCGCTCCCAGGCCGCGGCGTCCTCGGCGACGTCCTCGACGTCGAGGGCGATCCCCAGCAGGTCCTCGAGCTCGCGCATCAGCGCCAGCTGCGCCTTCGGCGAGGGCGCCTGGCCCACGTAGTGCGGCACCGCCGACCACAGCGAGACCGCGGGGATCCCGGCCTGGAAGGCGGTGTGCGAGAGGACGCCGACGATGCCGGTGGGGCCCTCGTAGGTCGGCTCGTCGACGTCGAGCCGGTCCTGCAGCTGCTCGTCCTCGGTGGACAGCGCCGCGGGGATCGGACGCGTGTGCGGCACATCGGCCAGCAGCGAGCCCACCAGCACGATCGCGTCGACGTGATGCTCGGCCGCGCGGGTCAGCAGGTCTGCGGTGAACCCCTGCCAGCGGAAGCTGGGCTCCACGCCGTGGACCAGCAGCAGGTCCATCTCGGCCCGCCGGGGACGAGCCCGGAAGATCCGCGTCGAGGGCCAGATGATCTCCCGATGGGAGCCGGTGCGGCGGACCTTCGGGCGGGTGAACTGGTAGTCGTAGTAGTCCTCGTCCTCGAGGCGCTCGACGAGCTCGGCGTCGGCGGCGGAGCCGATCGAGCGCACCGCCGCGGACGCCGCGCCTCCGGCGTCGTTCCACCCTTCGAAGGCCAGCACCATCACCGTCGGGCGCGCGGTCGTGCCGTCGCCCACCTCGCGCAGATGCGCGGCGAAGCGGGCGGCGCGACCGGGCTCCTCGGCCGGCTGGTCCGGCGGCTGCGTCGTCTCGTCCACGGTCCTCACACTAGCCCCGGGGCCTGCGCGGGGAAAGCACCCAGGTCAGCGTCGCCTCCGGCTGTGATCTGCTCGACGGCGCGACCCGGCACGACCTCTTAGAATGGGCTCCATGGTCTCCCGCGTCCCCGCCCCCTCGTCCGCCGCCCGCCCCTCCGCCGCCGACGCGTCGGCGGCGGGCCGCCCGGATCAGCGCCTGCAGGCGGTGTTCTGGGACATGGACGGCACGCTGGTCGACACTGAGCCGCACTGGATCGAGGCCGAGTACGAGCTCGTCGCCTCCTACGGCGGCACGTGGTCCCAGGAGCAGGCCCATGCGCTGGTCGGCCAGGCGCTGACGCACAGCGCCGCCGTCCTCCAGGAGGCCGGGGTGCGGATGACCTCCCGCGAGATCATCGACTGGATGATCACCCGGGTCGCCGCCCGGGCCCGGGAGAACATGCCGTGGCGTCCAGGGGCGCGCGAGCTGCTGGCCGATCTGCACGCCGCCGGGGTGCGCTGCGCGCTGGTGACGATGTCGGAGTCGCTGCTGGCCGAGACGGTCGTCGCCGCCCTGCCGGCCGGACACCTCGAGTTCATCGTCTCCGGGGACATGGTCGCCGCCGGCAAGCCCGATCCGGAGGCCTACCACCAGGCGGTGGAGCGGATGGCCGCCGACCATGCCGCCGTCTCCGGCGAGCCGCTCGACCCGGCGCGCTGCCTGGCGGTGGAGGACTCGGTGCCCGGCACCGCCGCCGCGGCCGCCTCCGGACTGCCCACGCTGGCGGTGCCGCACTTCAGCCCGCTGCCCGAGGACGACCGCTGGCACCTGCGCGAGAGCCTGGAGGGCCTCGACGTCCCCGCCCTGGACCGGATGGTCGGCCCCGGGGCGCCGTCGCCGCTCGCCCCGTCCCTCGGCGCGGTCCCGGACGCCTCGGCGGCCGGCTGATGACCCGCCGGCGCGGGGGATCCGCGGCGCGGATCCGCATCCTCGGCATCCCGCTGCGGCTGCGCGCCTCCTGGCTGATCGTCGCCGCGGCCATCGTGATGATCTTCGGCCCGCAGGTCGACCGCATCTTCGACCTGGGCATCGCGGCCTACGCGGTGGCGCTGGCCTATGCGGGGCTGCTGCTGGTCTCGGTGCTGGCCCATGAGCTCGCCCACGCGCTCAGCGCGCGGGCCTTCGGCTGGCCGCCGACCGAGATCGAACTCAACCTGTGGGGCGGGCACACCGAGTTCCTCGCCGGCGACTCCACGCCCACGAAGTCGTTGGCGGTCTCGCTCGCCGGGCCGGCGGCGAATCTGGTGATCGCCGGGGTCGGCTGGTGGCTGATCGAGACGTTCACGCCGGTCGGAGTCCTCGGCATGCTCGCCTCGGTGACCGTGCTGATGAACTTCCTGGTGGGCGTGTTCAACCTGCTGCCGGGTCTGCCGCTGGACGGCGGCCGGCTCGTCGAGTCGACGGTCTGGGCGGCCACCGGCAGCCGGCTCCGCGGCGCGCTGGCCGCCGGATGGGCCGGACGCGTCGTCGTCGCCGGCCTCGTCCTCGCGGCGGTGTGGCTGCTGATCGCCGACGGCGGCGGCACGAATCTGGTGGTCGTGGTCGTCGCCGCGATGGTGAGCTTCGTCCTGTGGCAGGGCGCCTCGGACACTGTCGCCGCCGCCCGCGCCGGTCTGCGGCGAGAGCGCGGCGAGGGGCGGGGACGATAGGCTCGCAGTGCCGCCCGACGAGACCGGCCCGCCCGCGCCGGCGGACCGGCCCCGCCTGATGACCGACCCCTCGAGGAGGACGATCCCCCGTGACCACCACCCAGCCCGACGGCCAGAGCACCGGCCCCGTCGGCGCCCGGATGCGCACCGGCCCGCTGCGTGCCGGCCAGCGCGTCCAGCTGACCGATCGCAAGGGCAAGCCGAGCACCATCACGCTGCAGCACGGCGGCGAGTGGCACACGCACCAGGGCGTGCTGCGGCATGACACGCTCATCGGCCGGTCCGAGGGGATCGTGGTGGCCAACGAGGCCGGGTACGAGTACCAGGTGCTGCGTCCGCTGCTGAACGACTTCGTCCTCTCCATGCCGCGCGGGGCGACGGTGGTCTATCCGAAGGACTCCGCGCAGATCGTGCAGGTCGCCGACGTCTTCCCGGGCGCGCGGGTCGTCGAGGCCGGGGTCGGCTCGGGCGCGCTGTCGCTCTCGCTGCTGCGCGCGGTCGGCGACCAGGGCGTGCTGCACTCCTATGAGCGGCGAGCGGACTTCGCCGAGATCGCCCGCGGCAACGTCGCGGCCTTCTTCGGCGAGGAGCACCCCGGCTGGGCGGTCCATGTCGGCGATATGCAGGAGAAGGTCCTCGAGGTCGAGGAGCCCGGCTCGGTGGATCGCGTGGTGCTGGACATGCTCGCCCCCTGGGAGTGCCTGGACGCGGTGAAGCAGATCATGGCCCCGGGCGGAGTGTGGGTCAGCTACGTGGCCACAGTGACCCAGCTCTCCCGGCTGGCCGAGGCCATCCGGGAGTCCGAGGGCTTCACCGAGCCCGAGGCGCACGAGACCATGGTGCGCACGTGGCACCTCGACGGGCTGGCGGTGCGGCCGGATCACCGGATGATCGCCCACACCGGCTTCCTGCTGGCCGCTCGGCGGCTCGCCGACGAGGAGACGCCGCTGACGCTGAAGAAGCGTGAGAAGCAGTCCGAGGTCAGTGCCGAGGACCTGGCGGCCTGGCTGCCCGACGACGTCCAGCAGCCCTGGGACGAGCAGGCCTTCAAGAAGCGCCCGGTCACCGGCAAGAAGGCCCGCAAGGCCGCCGCCCACGCGCAGAAGCTCGCCGATGCCGCCCGCGGGGCCGTCGACGGCGAGCTCGACGACCCCGACGTCGGCCCCGCCGGCGAGCCGGGCGGCACGGGCGCCGCCGTCGCCGAGGGGGATCGAGAGGAGGACCAGTGAGTCAGGACCACCCGCAGCAGGACGAGGCCCGGCAGGACCACGCGCGACAGGATGACGTGCGGCAGGACGACGCCGAGCAGCTGCGCGGCCGACTCGAGCAGACCCGCCGGCAGCTGGACTCCATGCGCCGGAGGACTCGGGAGCTCGAGGAGGAGGCGCGCACCGCCGGGCGGCAGAACACCCAGCTGGCCGAGACGCTGACGGCCGCCCGCGGGCGCATCGAGGAGCTGCGCGAGGCGCTGCACGCCGACGGTCAGGCGCCCTTCTCCTTCGCCACGGTCATCGCCTACCGCCCGCGGCACGAAGTCGTCGAGGGGCGCGAGATCGAGGCGGCCGCCGGTCCCGGCGTCGACGTGCTCCATGCCGGGCGCCGGATGCGGGTGAGCCTCTCGCCGCTGCTGGACCCCGAGGAGCTGGAGCCCGGCGCGGAGGTCCTGCTGAACGAGCACCTGGCCGTCGTCGCCGTGCTCGAGCCGGAGACCACCGGGGAGATCGCGCGGGTCAAGGAGGTGCTGCCCGACGACCGTCTGGTGATCCTCTCCCGCGGCGAGGACGAACGGGTGGTCCGGCTGTCCCCGGCGGCGAGCCGCCGCGCCGACCAGCCGGTGCGCGTCGGCGACGCGGTCACCGTGGACCTGCGCACCGGCACCGCCACCGAGATCGTCCCGCTCTCCGAGGTCGAGGACGTCGTGCTGGAGGAGACCCCCGACGTCAGCTACGCCGACATCGGCGGACTGGGCGAGCAGATCACCCAGATCCGCGACGCCGTCGAACTGCCCTTCCAGCACGCCGACCTCTTCCGCGAGCACGGACTCTCGGCGCCGAAGGGCATCCTGCTCTACGGGCCGCCGGGCTGCGGCAAGACGATGATCGCCAAGGCGGTCGCCTCCTCGCTGGCCGAGGAGGGGCCCGGCGCCGCGGGCGGGGTGCGCTCGCCGTTCTTCCTGAACATCAAGGGCCCGGAGCTGTTGAACAAGTACGTCGGTGAGACGGAGCGCCATATCCGGGTGATCTTCTCCCGCGCCCGGGAGCGCGCCGACGCCGGCCATCCGGTGGTGGTCTTCTTCGACGAGATGGAGGCGCTGTTCCGCACCCGCGGATCGGGGGTCTCCTCCGACGTGGAGACGACGATCGTGCCGCAGCTGCTGGCCGAGATCGACGGTGTCGAGACGCTGGACAACGTCATCGTCATCGGCGCGTCGAACCGTGAAGACATGATCGACCCGGCGATCCTGCGTCCGGGGCGGCTGGACGTGAAGATCCGGGTGCGGCGCCCCGCCGTCGACGGCGCCCGCGAGATCCTGCGCATCCACCTGGGCGCCGGAGTGCCGCTGCGGGCCGATCAGGTGGCCGCGCGCGGCGGTCGTGACGAGGCGGTCCAGCAGCTGGTGGAGACCGTGGTCTCGCGGCTCTTCCCGGCCGACGGTCGGGCGTGGCTGCGCCTGCGTCATGCCGACGGCGGGATCACGGACCTGGCCGCCGCGGAGGTCGTCTCGGGCGCGGTGCTGGGCAGCATCGTCGACCGGGCGAAGAAGGCCGCGATCAAGGAGCACCTCGGCGCCGGACGGGATCCGGAGACCAAGGGCGTGACGGCCGAGCACCTGCGCGTCGCCGTCGACGACGAGCTGGCCGACCAGCAGGACCTGCTCAGCACGGCGGACCCGCAGGAGTGGGCCCGCGTGCTCGGCTCGGCGCCGACGCCGGTGGTCGCCGTCGAGCGGCTGGCCGCGACCGGCGACCGGACGAGCGAGCGCGCCACCGAGCGGAACGGAGGACGGGCATGAGCGTGCGACGGCTGATCGGCATGGAGACCGAGTACGGGGTCCATGCGCCGAGCAATCCCCGGGCCAGCCACGTGGCGCTGTCCATCGAGCTGGTCAACGCCTACGCCGCCGCCGTCACCGAGGCCGGAGGACAGGTCGCCGGTGCCGAATGGGATTATCAGTCCGAGTCGCCGCTGGTGGATGCCCGCGGCTGGGTGCTGCCGCGCTCCGCGGCGCATCCGAGCCAGCTGACCGACAGCTCCGAAGCAGCCGACGCCGGCGATGGCTCAGCCGGCGCCGGCGTCGAGCCGCTGACCGGGGTCGGCGGCCCGGACCCCAGCCCGGCCGACGTCGCCGAAGGCGCCGGGGGAGCGGCCGCGGGCCGCGCCGACGTCGAGTTCCAGCAGGCCGGAGCCGCCGGCTGGCGCGGAGACTTCTTCCGGATGCGCGAGGACCAGCCGCATCTGCTGACCAACCTGGTGCTGTCCAACGGGGCGCGGCTCTACGTCGACCACGCCCATCCGGAGTACTCGGCCCCGGAGACCGTCGGGGCCAAGCGGGCGGTGCTGCACGACGTCGCCGGCGATCTGGTGGTCCGCCGCGCCGCGGAGCGGCTGGCCGCCGAGGAGGGCAGCCCGCAGGTGCTGCTCTACAAGAACAACACCGACGGCAAGTCGGCCTCCTACGGGGCGCACGAGAACTACCTGGTGCCGCGCGAGCTGCCCTTCGACGAGCTCGCCGCCGGTCTGATCCCGTTCTTCGTCACCCGGCAGATCCTCTGCGGCGCCGGACGCGTGGGGATCGGCGCCGAGCACCCGGAGCCGGGGTATCAGATCTCGCAGCGCGCCGACTTCTTCTTCGAGGAGGTCGGGCTGGAGACCACGATCCGGCGACCGCTGATCAACACCCGCGACGAGCCGCATGCCGACGCCGATCGGCACCGCCGGCTGCACGTGATCATCGGCGACGCGAACATGAGCGAGTACTCGTCCTGGATGCGGGTGGGCACCACGGCGCTGGTCCTCGACCTCATCGAATCGGGCCGCGCCCCGCAGCTGCGGCTGCGGGATCCGGTCGGCGCGCTGAAGGCGATCTCCCACGACCCGACGCTGCAGACGGCGGTGCGCACCAACCGCGGCGAGATGACCGCGCTGCAGATCCAGCGGCTGTATCTGCGCGCCGCCGTCTCCCGCGCCGCCGAGAAGTCCGGCCCCAAGGCCGCCCGCCATGCGCCCGACACCGAGACCGCCGAGGTGCTGGATGCCTGGGAGCAGCTGCTCGACGACCTCGCCGAGGACGTCGACTCCGCGGCCGACCGTGTCGACTGGGTGGCCAAGCGCCAGCTGCTCGAGTCCTACCGCCGGCGCGACGGGCTGGACTGGGATGCGCCGGTGCTGGCGATGGTCGACCTGCAGTACCACGACATCCGACCGGAGAAGGGGCTGCACCACCGGCTGGTCCGGGCCGGACGGATGCGCCGGCTGTTCACCGACGACGCCGTGCGCTGGTCGGCCGCCCACGCCCCGGAGGAGACGCGGGCCTGGCTGCGCGGTCAGCTCGTCGCCGAGCATCCCGAGCTGCTCGCCGGGGCGAGCTGGGACCAGATCCTGCTGCGTCCGGATCCGGCGTCGCCGCCCGAGCGGCTGAGCATGCCCGAGCCCACCACCGGCGCCCGCGCCGAGGCCGAGCCGGTGCTGCTCGCGGCGAAGGACCCGCGGGCGATGATCAGCGGGCTGCGCCGGATGCTCGAGCAGGTCTCCTGGCAGGACGGCGGTCCGGGCTCGGCGCCGTCGACCGGTCCGAGCCCCTCGGCCGCCTCCTCGCGGCGGAGGACGTAGACTCGCAGGACGGATCCCTCGACGCTCCCGCCGAGGGATCGGCATCGACAGCACGACACGTCGGCAGAAGGTGATCTCCATGGCCCCACACACTCAGGGCGGCGCCGAGCGCCGTCCGCAGGACGCCCGGCAGGAGGAGTCCGGCGACGGCGGACCCGGTGCGGGCGACGCCGGCGCGGCGGGCGGCAGCCCCCAGGCTCGACAGCAGGCCGAGGAGCTCGACGGGCTGCTCGACGAGATCGACTCGGTGCTGGAGTCCAACGCCGAGGAGTTCGTCCGCGGCTTCGTGCAGAAGGGCGGACAGTAGCGGCATGGATCGTCGCGTCGTCGGCGTCGAGACCGAGTTCGGTCTGGCCCACCGCGGCGGGGAGCGGCGAGGGCTGCCTCCCGAGGAGGCCGCCCGCTACCTCTTCCGGCCGGTGCTGGACTGGGGGCGCAGCTCCAACGTCTTCATCCCGAACGGCTCCCGGCTGTACCTCGACGTGGGCTCGCACCCCGAGTACGCCACCGCCGAATGCGACCGGCTGACCGACCTGATCGCCTCGGACCGGGCCGGCGAGCTGATCATGCACGACCTCGCCCTCCGGGCGGAGCAGACGATGGCCGCCGACGGCTATGCCGGCACGCTGTACCTGCTGAAGAACAACATCGACTCGCAGGGCAACTCCTACGGCTCCCATGAGAACTATCTGATCCCGCGCACCACGCATTTCCGGCGGCTGTCGACGATCCTGCTGCCGTTCCTGGTCACCCGCCAGCTGCTGGCCGGGGCCGGGCGCATCGTGCCGGCGGCCGACGGCCGCGGCGCGCACTGGGCCTTCTCCCAGCGCGCCGACCACATGTGGGAGGGCATCTCCTCGGCCACCACTCGTGCGCGGCCGATCATCAACACCCGCGACGAGCCGCACGCCGACGCCGGCGTGCACCGGCGGCTGCACGTCATCGTCGGCGACTCGAACATGTCCGAGACCACGCAGCTGCTGCGCTTCGGGTCCACCGACCTGGTGCTGCGGATGATCGAGGCCGGCGTCCCGCTGGGGGACTTCGAGCTCGAGGACCCGATCGCCGCCATCCGCACGATCAGCCATGACCTCACCGGCACCGCGACAGTGCCGACGCGCGACGGCCGGCGGGTCACCGCCGTCGACGTGCAGTCGGCGCTGCTGGACCGCTCCCGCCGCTTCGTCGCCGAGCACGGGGCCCACCACGAGCACGTCGACGCCGTGCTCGAACTCTGGGAGCGCACGCTGCAGGCGGTCTCCTCGGGCGACCACACGCTGATCGAGGCCGACATCGACTGGGCGATCAAGAAGCGCACCGTCGAGGACGTCGCCGCCCGCGGCGGTCTGCCGCTGGACGCGCCACGGCTGACCCAGGTCGACATGGCCTACCACGACGTCCATCCCGAGCGGGGCCTCTTCCGCATGCTCGAGCGGCGCGGGCGCGCCACCCGGCTGGTCGACGACGACGCCGTCCGCCGTGCGACGGTGGATCCGCCGGCGACCACGCGGGCGAGCCTGCGCGGCCGCTTCCTGTCCACCGCGCGGGCGTTCGGCGTCGAGCACCAGGTCGACTGGGTCCAGCACAAGCTCGTGGAGCGGCCGCTGGAGGCGCTGATGCTCAAGGACCCCCTCGCCGTGGAGGAGCCGCGCCTGGAGTCGCTGCTCGACAAGCTCGGCGACCGGGCCGCCCGGCTGCAGGAGCTGGACATCGAGCAGCGCGCCGCGCAACCGGGTCCGCTGGCGCTGAGCGAGCGGTACCGCGTCCGCGACGCGCCGCCGCCGGACCCGCCGTTGATCTGAGCCGGCGCCGCGCCGGAGGTTCCGTGTGCGGCGAGTCCAGATTCCGCAGGTACAGTGCTCCCCGGCGGGGATCGTCTCCCGAGGCCTCGCCGTGACCCCGCATCCGTGACCCTGCATCCGCGCCCCGTCGTCCCGACTCTGGAGGTCCTCCCTCGTGAGCAGAAAGCATCTCGCCCTGTCCCTGCCCGCCGTCCTGCTGCTGGCGGGCTGCGGCGGAGGAGACGGCATCGGCGACTCGTCGGCCCTGGAGGGCCTCGACGTGCACATGACTGAGGAGGGCGCCCCGGAGGTCGTCGTCAAGGACGCGATCGAGACCGAGGAGCGGTCCTCGCTCGTGCTCGACGCCGGCGACGGCGCGGAGGTCGAGGGCGATCACCTCATCGAGTTCTCCCAGGCCTCGGTGGACCCGAGCTCCGGGTCGGTGCAGCAGGAGAACTTCTCCTCCGGCGCGCCGGGCATGCTGTACCTGCCCGAGCTGAAGGCCGGCGACGAGTTCTCCTACAAGTCGCTGACCGAGACCGGGCTGAAGGTCGGCGGAGAGATCGCCCTGTACGTGCCGGCCGAGGCGCAGAGCGGCGGACAGCAGCAGATGATGCAGCAGCCGACCGATCAGCTGTCGGTGCTGCGCGTCGAGGACACCTTCCCCGACCACGCCTCCGGCGAGGAGGTCGAGCAGTCGGGCGACCTGCCGGCCGTCGAGTCGACTGAAGGCGAGGCGCCGGAGCTGGTCGAGGCGCCCGGCGAGGACGCCGAGGTGCCGGAGAGCACGCAGAGCGAGGTGCTCATCCAGGGCGACGGCGAGGAGATCGCCGACGACCAGGTGATGCTCGCCCGCTACACCGGCTGGACGTGGTCCGACGGCGAGGTCTTCGACTCGAGCTGGCCGGGCGTCTCGGCGTCGTCGGAGGAAGAGTCCGAGGGCGGCTCCGAGGGCGAGTCGCCGTCCGCCTCCGCCGCGGAGGACTCCGGGGAGGAGACCCCGCAGCGCCCGTACCAGTTCACCTGGGACACCTCGATCACCGGATGGGAGGAGGCGCTGACCGGCAAGCATGTCGGTGACCGGGTCCTCATGGTGGTCCCGGCCGCGGAGGCGTACCCCGAGGACAGCGAGCATGAGATGGCCGGCGAGGATCTGATCTTCGTCGTCGACCTCGTGGCCGCAGTGCCGCAGGAGGATCTCCAGCAGGGTCAGCAGGGTCAGCAGGGTCAGCAGGGTCAGCAGGGCCAGCAGGGCCAGCAGGGCCAGTAACTCGGGCTCCTCCGGGTGCGCGGCGAGGAATGACACGATCGTCCGGTGCGGTTCGTCGGCGCGCCGCGCCAGGATAGGCTGGCCGATGTGACGCAGGACCGGTCCGGCTGACGGCCCGCCGGTCGACCCCGCCCGTGACTCGAGAGGAATCCCGGACCATGTCCTTCGGCCAGCGCAGCTACGACCGCACCCGACCCGAGGTCGACTTCCCCGGCGAGACGCCGCCGCAGGATCTGGTGATCGAGGAGCTCATCCCGGGCGGCGGAACCGCCGTGGAGCCCGGCGACCAGGTCTCCTGTCACTACGTCGGCGTCTCCTGGTCCACCGGGGAGGAGTTCGACGCCTCCTGGAACCGCGGGAAGCCGCTGGACTTCACCGCCGGCATCGGCCAGGTCATCCAGGGATGGGACCAGGGACTGATCGGCATGCAGGAAGGCTCCCGGCGGCGCTTCGAGATCCCGCCGCACCTGGCCTACGGGGAGCAGGGCGCCGGGTCGGCCATCGGGCCGGACGAGACGCTGATCTTCGTCGTCGACCTCGTCGGCGTGCGTCGGGCGGAGTGAGCGACTGTGGCCGGCTACCAGTACCGCGGAGGATCGCGCTCCGCCGCCCAGCAGGCCACCAGCCCTTCCGGCGACGCCGTCGACCTGGCCCGCGGCGAGGAGGCGGACTTCACCGCCGCGCACGATGAGCGGCACGAGCAGGACGTCAGCGCCGAGCGCGCCGTCAGCCGCGCACTCTCGCTGGCGGCGACGATCGCCGACGAAGGGTCCGTCGGGCTGACCAAGTGGCAGATCAAGAGCCGGATCGAGGACTATCGCGAGCAGTCCGACCGCACCTTCGACCGGATGCTGAACCGCGACAAGCGGCTGCTGGGGCAGCTCGGCTTCGTCGTCACCGACGCCGCCCGCCTCGGCCGCGCTCCGCAGGACGCCGAGGAGGAGCCCGACGGCGCGGTCTCCGCCGGCCAGCAGGACCATCGTTACGTCATCGACCACCGCCGGCAGGGCCTGCCCCCGATGCGCATCACCGCCGCCGAGGCGCTGGCCCTGGACCGTGCCCAGCTGGCCTGGACCGGCACCGGGGCCCAGCGCAGCATCCGGCGGGCCGTCGGCGCGCTCACCGACGCCGGCCGCCTCGACGCCGCGGACGCCGAGTCCGCCGACGGCGAGCTGCCGGCCGCCGGGCTCGAGGCGCTGGTCGGGCGCCGGCCGGGCGAGTACCGGCTCGGCGTCGGCGGCGATGCGGATCTGGAGCACCTGGAGACGCTGGTCCGGCTGCCCGACCGGGCACCGGTGACCTTCGACTACACTGCGCGCGGCCGGCAGCGTCCGGCGCGGCGCACTGTGGTCCCCTTCGGCTGGGGAATGCGCGGACGCTGGTATCTGGTCGGCCATGACCTGGCCCGCGACGGGGTGCGGGTCTTCCGGCTGGACCGCATCCACGGGGCCGTCGAGCCGGCCGAGGCCTCCGTCCTGGACGGCGAGGCCGCCGAGCGGCTGTCCCGGCTGCGCGGCGACCTGGAGGCCGGCGTCGTCGACGCCTGCGCGGTGACGACCGAGCAGCTGGCCGACCTCGGGCCGGTCGAGGCGGGCGAGACCGTCGAGCTGGAGCTGACCGGCTCCGCCGCCGCCGTCCACCGCCCGCTGGCCGTGCCCGGCAGCGTGGAGGAGCTCGACGACGGAGCGGTGCGGCTGACGCTGGAGACCACGCTGCACGACTCGGTCGTCGCCGATCTCGCCGTCCGGCTGCCGGAGGTGCGGCGCGCGGACGGTCCGCGCCTGATCGGCAAGATCCGCTCGCACCTGCAGGCGGTCTCCACCGCCCACGAGGAGCATCGCGACACCGCCGTCGGTCGGCTGAAGCGGCTCGCCGACCGCGGCGAGAGCAGCACCAGCAGCCGCTGGCAGATCAGCCGAGCCATGGAGGTGCTGCCCTTCCTGCACGCCGGCGGCGGCGCGCCGGTGAGCCAGGTGCTGGACCGCACCGGCATCAGCGTCGAGGCGCTGCACCAGCTGCTGGTCACCGTCGAACAGGCCGGCAGCTACGACGCCGCCGAGTACGCCGACTTCGTGACGGTCCGCCCGACGATCCCGCTGACCCGGCGCGGGTTCGTCGAGGAGATCGTCGAGCCCGACGTCACGCTGAGCCTCGAGCTGCCCGCCGGGCGCAGCGCCGAGACGCTCGGCCGGCCGCTGGGGCTCTCCGCCGGCGGGGCGCTCTCGCTGCTCATCGCCCTGGAGGGGCTGATCGCCTCGGACGCGCCGGAGGACGTGGGACTCCAGGAGCCGGCCCGCGCGCTGCGCGAGAAGGTCCGGGGCCTCGCGCCGGCGGAGGTGGTCGAGTCGGCCTCGGCCGCCCGGATCTCCTGGGCCCGGACCGACCCCTACGAGCACCAGGCCGCGCTGCGGACGGCGATCCGCGACGAGCACGCGGTGCGCCTGGACTATGAGAAGTCCGACGGCGTGCGCACAGTGCGCGAGGTCGAGCCGGTCGACCTGGTCCACGACGTCGGGCGCACCTACCTGCGCGCCTGGTGCCGCAGCTCCCGCGGGGAGCGCTACTTCCTGCTCTCCCGCCTGCTGGGGCTCGAGCTGCTGCCCGGCTCGCCGATCGGCGCGGAGGCCGCCGCCGTGGCGGCGACGACGGCGACGCGGCCGCGGGTGCCGCACCGCGCCGGCGACCCGACGGCGGTGCTGCGCTTCTCCCCGCCGGCGGCCGGCGCCGCGGAGGAGCACGCCCCGCTGCGGCACCGCGTCGACGACGACGGCGCCCGGACGGTGGAGATCAGCTACCGCAGCGACGCCTGGTTGACCGACCTGGGGCTGCGCTCGGCCGGCGACGTGGTGGTGCTGCGACCCGCCGACGTCGCCGCGGAGATCCGACGCCGCGCCGCCGAGGGGCTCGCCCGGCTCGACGGCGACGTCGCGCGCTGAGCTCCGCGGCGTGACCGCGACCGTCGTCCGGTGGAGTATCCTGGAGAGAAGACGAAAGGACGTACTGGTATGAGTCTCGGTCCCTGGCAGATCGCCATCATCGCCCTGCTGATCATCCTGCTGTTCGGCGCGCCGAAGCTGCCGCAGCTGGCCAAGTCCGTGGGGCAGTCGATGCGCATCTTCAAATCGGAGGTGCAGACGATGAGCGGCGAGTCGAGCTCGAAGGACTCGTCGCAGGAGTCCGCGGAGGAGGGGGAGAAGCCCGCCGTGGAGGGCCGCGTGGTGAACACGGAGGATCCGGCCGCTCAGCGCAGCGGTGAGGGCGCCGAGCAGCGGCGAGACCGCAGCTGACGCCGATGGCGAGGACGCAGACCGGCGATCCCCGCTCCACCGGCCGTCGTCGGCCGCGCCGCCGCGACCCCGAGGGACGGATGCCGCTGAAGGAGCATCTGCGCGAGCTCCGGAAGCGGCTCGTCCTCGCCGCCGCCGGCATCGTGCTGGGCGCGGTCGCGGGCATCATCCTGTACGACCAGATCTTCCAGGTCCTCACCGCCCCGGTGCTCGGCTATGACGACGTCGACCGCACCACGGAGATCGCCTTCAACACTGTCGGGCAGCCGCTCGACCTGATGATCCGCATCTCGCTGTTCGTCGGGATCGTGATCTCGGCGCCGATGTGGCTCTACCAGATCTGGGCGTTCATCATGCCCGGGCTGAAGAAGCGCGAGAAGCGCTATGCGCTGAGCTTCCTGGCCATCTCGGTGCCGCTGTTCCTGGGCGGCATCTGGCTGGCCTATGTGGTGCTGCCGCGGGCGATCCGCTTCTTCTTCACGCTGAACCCCGAGGGCACGTCGAACATCATCGCCCCGGACGTGTACTTCACCTTCGTCATCCACCTCTTCCTGGCCTTCGGCGTGGCGATGATCATCCCGGTCGTGCTGGTCGGGGTGAACATGATGGGCCTGGTCAGCGGCAAGCGGGTGCTGCAGAGCTGGCGCGGCACGCTGATGCTCATCGCGCTGATGTCGGCGCTGGCCGCGCCCGGCGGCGACGCGGTGTCGATGTTCTTCATCGCCGGGCCGCTGGTGGTGCTCTTCGCCGTGGCCATCGTGCTCTGCCTGCTCAACGACAGGCGCCGGGCGCGTCGCGACCAGGAGCGGGAGCAGGCCAACGAGGCGCTCATCGACGACCCCGGCGAGGTCTGACCTGACCTGCCGGCACCGGGGATGACTCCGCGGCATGGGTGGGAATACGACCGCATTCCCACCCATGCCGCGGAGTCATCCGTGCGGCGGGCTCAGCCGCGGGCGGCCTGCTGAGCGCGCAGCCCGCGCAGCAGGTGGTCCTGCTCCTCGCGCAGGATGCGGCGCAGCGCCGCCGGGGCCTGCGGATGCTCCTCCAGCCAGGCCGCGACCTGCCGGGCCGCGGGATGCTCCTCGGGCTGCTGGCCCTCGGCCAGATCCCGGGCCCCGGGGAAGAGCCCGGAGACCACCCGGGTGGCCTGCCCCTGGCTCATCCGCCGCCAGACGTCCTCCAGCGCGGCGAAGTACGTCGCGTCGTGGACCTCGATCAGCGACTGCGGGCCGCAGCAGAAGCCGTCCACAGTGGCGGTGAGGTGGTCGTTGGAGAGCTCCTCGCCGTCCTCGTCGATGCCGCTGATCGCCTGCTCCAGCGCGTTCTCCTTGACCACTGCGTGCGGGCGGGCGGACAGCGCCAGCCGGTGGGCGACGCGGCCGCGAGCCGTGGTGCGGGACTCCAGCTCGGCGTCCAGCTGCGCGGCCTCGGTGCGCCCGTGGACCGTCAGCGCCTGCAGGAAGGCCCAGCGCAGCTCCTCGTCGACCTCCAGGCCCTCGATCCCGCGGCCGACGGCGTCGCCGTCGAGCAGCGCGGCCAGCAGGTCCAGCTGCGCGTCCGTCCGCCGGGAGACCGTCGCCAGCGTGCGCGCGGCGGCGCGCTGGCGGTCGCCCCCGGCCTCCTCGGCCAGATGGCCGGCCAGCCGGTCGGCGAAGCGGGCCTGCAGAGCCTCGCGCTCCTCGGGCGGGACATAGGCCTGCAGCGCCCGGTCGGCCTGACGCAGCAGGCTCTGGACCACGCTGACCTCGGTGATCTGCAGGCCGAGCTCCATCACCGCCTCGACGAAGCGGCGGGCGGGCAGCTCGCCGTCGCGGACCATCGACCACAGTGCCGCCCAGACCGTCGCCCGGGCCAGCGGATCGGCCACCGGGTGGGTGAGCACGGCGGCGGTGGACTCGGCGTCGAGCCGCAGCTTCGCGTAGGTCAGGTCGTCCTCGTTGGGCAGCAGCAGCCGCGGGGTGCCCTCGGCCGGCAGCTGCAGATCCTCGACGACGACGCGCCCGGCCGGGTCCTCGGGGGACAGCCGGACGTCGGCGACGTCGGCGCGGCGCAGCTCTCCGGAGGCCGCATCGAGGGCGTGGACGGCGCAGCGGATGCGGTGCGGCCGGGAGACCGGTCGCTCGGTGGCCGGATCGAGGCCGGTCTGGGTCACCAGCACGTGCCGCTGCGGCGTGCCGGAGCCTTCGACGTCGGCGGCCAGCTCCGGCACACCGGCGGTCTGCAGCCAGGCCTGCGCCCACCGGCCCATGTCCTCGCCCGAGACTTCCTCGAGCACCGCCAGGAAGTCCTGCAGCGTGGCGTTGCCGAAGGCGTGCCGGGAGAAGTACCGGCGGGCGGCGGTGCGGAAGGCCTCGCGGCCGACGGTGGCGGCGAGCTGCTTGAGCACGCTGGCGCCCTTCGCGTAGGTGATGCCGTCGAAGTTCTGGTCGGCGGCCTCCAGATCGGCGATGTCGGCGACGATCGGATGGGTGGTCGGCAGCTGGTCCTGCACGTAGGCCCAGGCCTTGCGGCCGTTGGCGAAGGAGATCCACGAGGTGGTGAAGCCGGTGGCCTCGTCGACCGCCAGCGCGCCCATGTAGTCGGCGAAGGACTCCTTGAGCCAGAGGTCGTCCCACCACTGCGGGGTGACCAGGTCGCCGAACCACATGTGGGCCATCTCGTGCATCAGCGTGTTCGCCCGGGTCTCGTGCTGGGCGTCGGTGGCGGCGGTGTCGAAGACGTGCTTCTCGGTGAAGGTCACCAGGCCCGGGTTCTCCATGGCGCCGAGGTTGTACTCGGGGACGAAGGCCTGGTCATAGGCGCCCCAGGGGTAGGGGTGGGCGAACTCGGCGTGGAAGAAGTCCAGACCGCGGCGGGTGAGGTCGAAGAGCTCCTCGGCGTCGAGGTGCTCGGCCAGCGAGGCCCGGCAGAGCAGCGCCAGCGGGATGTCGAACTCCTCGCCGTCGGCGACGCCGCCGCGCCAGGTCGACTCGACGCAGTGGTACGGGCCGGCCAGCAGCGCGGTGATGTAGCTGGACATCACCGGGGTCTCGGCGAACTCGACGCGGACCAGCCCGGCGTCGAGGCCTCCTGCGGCGCCCTCGACCGGGGTGCGCGAGACGGCGGCGCCGTTGGAGCGCAGCTGCCAGGTGTCCGGGCCGGTGATGCTGATCCGGAAGCGGGTCTTCAGATCCGGCTGCTCGAAGACCGGGAAGACGCGGCGGGAGTCGGCCGGCTCGTACTGGGTGTAGAGGTAGACCTGCCCGTCGGTCGGGTCGACGAAGCGGTGCAGCCCCTCGCCGGAGCGTGAGTAGACCGAGGTGGTGTGCAGCTCGATCTCGTTCTGCTCCTGCAGCCGCGGCAGGCGGATGCGGGCGGCGCCGGCGTGCTCGGCGACGTCGAGCGTCTCGCCGTTGAGCACCACCGACTCGACCGAGGACCCCAGGTAGTCCAGGAAGGTCTCGGCGCCGGGCGTCGAGGAGGTGAAGGAGATCCGGGTGCGCACCGGGTAGGTGGTCTGCCCCTCGGCGGCGGCGTCGCGCAGGTCGACGTCGACGGCGCAGGAGGTGACCTGCAGGTGCCCGGCCCGGGCGGCGGCCTCCTCCCGGGTGAGGTTCTCGACGTCGGACCGGTCGACGGGCGGCGCCGGCGCCGGAGCGGACGAGGGGACGGGGGATGCGGACGATGTCATGGGCATGCCTCTCATTCAAGCCCTCCGCCGGCCCGCCCGCAACGCGGAAGCCGTCAGTCGCAGGTGTCGCAGAGTCCGGAGAGCGGCAGCTCGATGAAGCAGCTCGGGCACAGCCCGTGCCGCAGGCGGGAGCTCTGTCCGGCCGGCGCGGTGCTCGGGGCCGCCGGCTCGGGGGCGGACCCCTCGGCGTGTCCGGCGTGCTCGGCGGGCGGCGGCGCGGCGTCGACCGCCTCGGAGGGGGCCGCCGAGCCCAGGCCTGCGACGGCGTCATGGGCTGGATGGCTCCGCGGCGTCGGGGGCGAGGCCGTCGTCGAGGAGGGCGGGTCGTCGGCCGTGGGGTCGATCGTCGGGTCGGGGGACTGGGGCTCTTCGTCGCGCATCGGGCTCTCACCACCGGGGAACGTCGGTCGTCCTCGCCCTCAGGATAGGACCGGGGTCCCGCCGCGGACCAGGAGCCCGGGCCGGCGGCCGACCCCCGCCCCCGGGGAGCCGGCCGCCGGCCGCGGCTCGGCCGGTCAGCTCCGGCGCAGCGTCTTCTCGTCCACCGGAGAGTCCCCCGAGGCGCGCCGGCGGCGATGGTACTCGGCGGCCTCGGCCTGCCGCTCGGCCTCGGCGCCGGAGGCGACCTCCATGCGCAGGTGGTCGGCGGTGTAGCCGAAGGACTCGGCGATCTGCCGGGCGTAGGGACGCACCCGCGCCAGCAGCCGGTTGAGATACGGCGTCAGCGTCCGCGCCCGCTGGGCGGAGATCCGCCCGTGGAGCAGATGCCAGTCCAGGTGCTGCTCGATCGTCGACAGCGCATGGATGTCGCGCAGCCAGGTCAGCACCGTCCGGGTGTCCTCATGCTCGACAGTCTCCAGCGCCTCGGTGAAGGACTCCCAGAGCAGCAGATCGGCGTGCGCGGACGCGGCGGCGATGATCTCGTGCTGGTGCTCGTTGAACGCCTCGGCCTTCTCCGCCGGTCCGAGCTTGGCGGTGCTGCGCAGCGCGGAGGCGACGTCGGCGACCATCTGCCGCACCCGGTCGGAGAGCAGGCTGCGCTGCACCTCGGTCTGCTTGAACCAGTTGGCGCTGCGTCGCTCGTCGCCGGTGTCCTGCACGTTCTGTAGCGCCCGGCGCAGGCCGAAGCGGTGCAGCACCGTCGACTGCGCCTGGGAGACCACATAGCGCGAGAGGGCGCCGACGTCGGCCTGGCGGAACTCGGCGGCGTAGTCGCTGAGCAGCCGCTTGGCCACCAGCTGCAGCAGCACGTTGTTGTCGCCCTCGAAGGTCGCATAGACGTCGAGGTCGGCGCGCAGCGTCGCGAAGCGGTTCTCGGCCATGAATCCGGCGCCGCCGCAGGCCTCGCGGGCCTCCTGCAGAGTGTCCAGCGCGTGCCAGGTCGCCGTCGGCTTCAGCGCGGCGGCCAGCGTCTCCAGCTCCTGGCGGTTCTCGTCGGAGTCGTCGGCGCCGGAGAAGACGTCGTCGAGCTTGGTCAGCAGCTTCTCATGGGCGAACCCGGCGGCCACTGTGGTGGCCAGCTTCGGGATCAGCCGCCGCTGATGCAGCTGGTAGTCCATCAGCACCTCCTCCTCCGTGGTGGAGGAGGCGTGGAACTGCCGCCGCTGCTCGCCGTAGGTGATCGCGCCCTGCAGCGCGATCTTCGAGGCGGCGATGGAGGCGCCGGTCAGCGAGACGCGGCCCTGCACCAGCGTGCCCAGCATGGTGAAGAAGCGCCGGCCCGGACTCTCGATGGAGGAGCTGTAGGCGCCGTCGGCGGCGACGGCGCCGTAGCGGTCCAGCAGGTCGACGCGCGGCACCCGGACGCGGTCGAAGCTCAGCCGGCCGTTGTCGACGCCGTTCAGCCCGCCCTTCTCGCCGTCGTCGGAGATGGTGACCCCCTCACGCGCCGAGCCGTCGTCCTCGCGGATCCGGCAGTAGAAGCAGTGCACCCCGTGGTTCACGCCGTTCGTGATCAGCTGCGCGAAGACCACCGCGTCGCGGCCGTGGACGGCGGCGTTGCCCAGGTATCGCTTGGTGGCGCCGGTGAACGGCGTGTGCAGGACGAACTCCTCGGACTCCGGGTCGTACTCGGCGGTGGTGCCGATGGAGGCGACGTCGGAGCCGTGGCCGATCTCGGTCATCGCGAAGGCCCCCGGGACCCGCAGGTCGACGATGGGCGGCAGCAGGCGCCGGTGGTGCTCCTCGGTGCCCAGGTGCATCACCGCCGCGCCGAAGAGTCCCCACTGCACCCCGGCCTTGATCTGCAGCGAGGGATCGGCGACGACGAGCTCCTCGAAGGCGGCGATGTTCGCCCCGTGGGCGTCCTGGCCGCCGTACTCGCGCGGGAAGGCGCGCTGGACCGCGCCCTCCTCGACGAGTCCGGCGAGCTGGGCGAAGACGCGCTCGCGGTGCTCGGCGGTGGACAGCCCCCCGACGCGGTGGAACCGCGGGTCGGCGGCGACGGCGCGGGCCTCGCGGCGGGTCTCGGCCCAGCGGCCCAGCAGCAGCTCCTGCAGCACGGCGCCGTCCGGAGCGGGGCGGCTTCCGGCGTCGTCGGCAGTGTCGGCAGTGCGTGCGGCGCCGGCAGCGCCGGCAGCGCCGGCAGTGCCTGCGGCGGCATCGCGGGCGGCGGTCGGGCGGGCGGTCTGGCTCATGGTGCGCTCCTTTGATGTGCTGATCCGGCGGGCCGGTCCTCGGCCTGGTCGACGCCCCGTGCGGCCGATCGCCGGAGGGGCTGACCAGGGCGGGCGACGGGGTCCTGCCCGCGTCCCGGGCCGCGGGCGGTCGACGCCGGCGGGGCCCGGGTGACAGTGACAGTCACCACAGGTAGTCTAAGATACTGATCAGTAATAAATCCACGTCCCGACTGCTCGAACCCCCGAGCCAGAGGAGAGTGCCGCATGCACACCGTCGACGCCCCCCGAGACGCCGTGATCATCGGGGGCAATCGGATCCCCTTCGCCCGCGCCCATAAGGCGTATGCGGGCGCGTCCACCCAGGACATGCTGACCTCGGCGCTGAACGGGCTCGTCGCCCGCTTCGCCCTGCAGGGCGAGCAGCTCGGCGCCGTCGCCGGCGGGGCGGTGCTGAAGCACCCGAAGAACTTCAACCTCGTCCGCGAGTCGCTGCTGGGCACCCCGCTGGATCCGCGGACCCCCGCCCACGACGTGCAGATGGCCTGCGCCACCGGCATGGAGGCCATCGGATCGCTGGCCGACAAGATCCGGCTGGGCCGCATCGATTCGGCCGTCGGCGGGGGAGTGGACTCGATCTCCGACGCGCCGCTGGTGGTCAGCGACGCGCTGCGCGGCATCCTGATGGAGGCCAACCGGGCCAAGACCCCCGGCCAGCGGCTCAAGGCGCTGGCGAGGATCCGCCCGGGGCACCTCGCGCCGCAGGCGCCGGGCGTGGACGAGCCGCGCACCGGCATGTCGATGGGCGAGCACATGGCCGTCACCGCCCACCGGTGGGGGATCACCCGGGCCGAGCAGGACGAGCTGGCCCTGGCCAGCCACCAGAACCTGGCCGCCGCCTGGGACCGCGGATTCTTCGACGACCTCGTCACCCCGTTCCGTCGCGTCGCGAAGGACGACAATCTGCGACCCGACTCGACGCTGGAGAAGCTCTCGACGCTCTCGCCGGTCTTCGGCAGGGACCTCGGCGAGGAGGCGACGATGACGGCGGCGAACTCCACTGCGCTGACCGACGGCGCGGCGACGGTGCTGCTGGGCAGCGAGGAGTTCGCCGAGTCCCGCGACCTGCCGCAGCTGGCGACCTTCGTCGACCACGAGCTCGCCGCCACCGACTTCGTCGACGGCGCCGAGGGGCTGCTCATGGCGCCCACGCGGGCGGCGGCGCGGATGCTCACCCGCCACGGGCTGACCTTCGACGACTTCGAGTACGTCGAGATCCACGAGGCCTTCGCCTCCACAGTGCTGGCCCAGATGAAGGCCTGGGAGGACGCGGAGTACTGCCGCGAGCACCTCGGCCTCGACGGCGCGCTGGGCCGCATCGACCGCAGCCGGCTCAACGTCGACGGCTCGTCGCTGGCCGCCGGCCACCCGTTCGCGGCCACCGGCGGGCGCATCGTGGCCTCGCTGGCCAAGCGGCTGCACGGCAAGCCGGGGAAGCTGGGCTTCATCTCGGTCTGCGCCGCCGGCGGCCAGGGCATCACCGCGATCCTGGAAGGACGGTGAGCCGACGATGACCCAGCGGAGCCCGCAGTCTCGGCCGGCGGCGCAGCCACGGCCGACCGACGCCTACACCGCCCTGGTCAACACGGAGCTCGGCCGGCGCATCGGCCGCGCGCTGGGCCTGCCGCGTCCGGCGCCGCTGCGCCGGCACACGCCGGGAGCGGCGCTCGCCGACGGCCCGGTGCTGGTGCTCGGCGAGACCTCCGTCGCCGAGGACATCGCCCAGCTGCTGCTGCGCTGGGGGCTGGACGTGCGCCGGCACATCGGCGGCGAGGAGCGGCTGTCCGGCGTCGTGGCCTGCTTCGACGCCGTCTCGGCGCCGGGGGACCTGCAGGAGACGGTGCTGCGCCTGGCCGGCGTGCAGCGGCAGATCGCTCCGTCGGGCCGGGTGATCACCGTGCTGCGCGATCCCCAGGAGGCGCGCGACCCCTCGGTGCGCGCGGCCCGCCGCGCCGTCGAAGGACTGACCCGCTCGCTCGGCCGCGAGATGCGCGCCGGAGCCACGGCCAACGGCGTGGTGCTGCAGGAGTCGCTGGACGCGGCGGCGCCGGGCGTGGCCGGAGTGCTGCGCTTCCTGCTCTCCGGGCGCTCGGCCTTCGTCTCCGGGCAGTTCCTCTCCGTGGACAGCGTCAACGGCACGCTGCCCGAGGACTGGGACCGCCCGCTGGCCGGCCAGGTCGCCGTCGTCACCGGCGCGGCCCGGGGGATCGGGGCGGCCATCGCCCGCACCCTGCGCCGCGACGGCGCACAGGTGATCGCCGTCGACGTCCCGGCCGCCGGCGAGGCTCTGGCGTCCGTGGCGAACGAGGTCGGCGGCACGGCGCTGCAGCTGGACATCACCGCCGAGGACGCCGGCGACCGGATCCTCGAGCACGCCGAGCAGCGGCACGGCCGGCTCGACGTCGTGATCCACAACGCCGGCATCACCCGGGACAAGCTGCTGGCCCACATGGACGCCTCGCGGTGGAGCTCGGTGATCGCGGTGAACCTCGAGGCCCAACTGCGCATCAATCGTCGCCTGCTGGCCTCCGAGCTGTTCTCGCACGCGCCGCGGATCGTCTCGCTGGCCTCGACCTCGGGGATCGCGGGCAATCGGGGGCAGACCAACTATGCGGCCTCGAAGGCCGGCGTGATGGGCATGGTCGCGGCCTCGGCGCCCGAGCTCGAGTCCCGGCACGGCACGATCAACGCGGTGGCCCCGGGCTTCATCGAGACCGAGATGACCGCGAAGATGCCGACGATCGCCCGCGAGGTCGCCCGTCGGCTGAATTCGCTCAGCCAGGGCGGGCTGCCCGAGGACGTCGCCGAGACGGTGGCCTTCCTGGCCTCGCCGGCCGCCGGCGGCACCAGCGGGATGACGCTGCGCGTCTGCGGCCAGAACCTGATCGGCGCCTGAGGAGGTCCCCGATGTCCGAGACGTTCTCCCCGACGCCCGCCGTCGCCGACCTCCGGCGGATCGAGATGCCGTCGCTGGCCGGCCTCTACGCCCGCGCCGCCGCCGAGGCCGCCGGCCGGGCGGTGCGCGGCTCCGGCGAAGTGGGCGCACTGCCCGGCCAGGCGCTCGCGGCTCGCTCCGCCGGGGCGACCACGGCGACGGCGGAGGCCTACCGGCGGCTCGTCGGCGGTGAGGCCTTCGACGGCGTGCACCGCTGGTCGCTGCCCTCGGTGCTGGTCCACGTGCTGGGCTTCCCGGTGCAGGTGGCGCTGATGGCCGACCGCCGGTTCCCGCTGCCGCTGATGGGACTGGTCCACCTGTCCAACGCCGTCGAGCACCGGCGGCCGATCGGCGTCGAGCAGCCGCTGCAGATCCGTGCACGGGCGGAGAATCTGCGCGAGCACCGACGGGGCGTGCAGGTCGACATCGTCACCGAGGTGCTGCGGGAGCAGGCCGATCCCGCAGCCCCGGCGGAGCAGGACGTGCTCTGGACCGGGACCTCGACCTACCTCGCCCGCGGGCTGCGGCTGCCGGACGAGCCGGCGGCCGGATCGTCCGAGGAATCGGGCCGGCGGGCCGGCGACGCCGTCGCCCTGCCGTCGCGGACGGCGTCGTGGAGGTTCGGCGCCGACGCCGGGCGCTCCTGGGCGGCCGTCTCGGGGGACTGCAACCCGATCCATCTCTCGGCGCTCACCGCGAAGGCGCTGGGCATGCCGAGCGCCATCGCCCACGGGATGCACGCCGCCGCGAAGATGCTCGAGGGGCGCGAGCCGCAGGAGGCCGGGCACCGCTGGCGCATCACCTTCGAGGCGCCGATCCGGCTGCCGGCGCAGGTCGCCGTCGCCGTCGAGGATCTGGGCGCCGGGCGGACGCGGATCACCGGCTGGGACGCGCGCCGCCGTCGTCGACACTTCCACGGCGAGCTGCAGCTGCCCGAGCACGACTGACGCCCGCGCCCCGCGGCCTGCGGCGAGTGCCGTGTGCGGTGTGCGGTGTGCCGTGTGCCGTGTGCCGGAGCGATGACTCGGCGGAAACTGTGGGAACGCCGACGCATTCCCACAGTTTCCGCCGAGTCATCGCCGCGGGGGAGGGCGGCAGGACCGGCGCGGGAGGTTCCTCGTAGGATGGGGAGCATGGCAGCAGCGCAGCGCGGGTCCTCCCGCCGAACCTCCGGCTCGGCCGGCGTCGACTTCCGCACCGTCGAGCCGGCGCCGCTGATGCTGCTCAAGGGGCCCGAGGACTACGCGGCGACCCGGGCGACGGACCGCGTCAAGGAGCAGCTGCGCGTCCAGCACCCGGATCTGGAGTACACCCGGCTGGACGTCAGCTCCGCGGCCTCCGGCGCGCTGGCCACGCTGGCCTCGCCCTCGCTGTTCGGCGAGGCCCGGCTCATCCTCGCCGAGGACCTGGCCCAGACCTCGGACGCCTTCCTGCAGGAGGCGCTGTCCTACCTCGACGAGGTCGCCGACGACGTCACGCTGGTCTTTCGCCACACCGGCGGCAACCGGGGCAAGAAGCTGCTGGACGTGCTGGCGAAACGCGCCGTCGTCGTCGACTGCTCGGCGGCGAAGACCGACGCCGACAAGCTGGACTTCCTGCGCCGCGAGTTCCGCGCCGCCGGCCGGGAGATCCAGCCCGACGCCGCCCGCGCGCTGGTCGCCGCGGCCGGCTCGTCGCTCTCCGACCTCGGCGGGGCGTGCCGGCAGCTCATCCGGGACATCGACGGCGAGGTCACCGAGGAGCACGTCGACCGGTACCACGGCGGGCGCGTCGAGGCCACGGCCTTCAAAGTCGCCGACGCCGCCTTCGAGGGACGCGGCGCCGACGCGGTGCGCCTCTACCGCCACGCCATCTCCACCGGCGTCTCGCCCATCGCGGTCACCGCCGCGCTGGCCCGCAAGGGACGGCAGATCGCCGCGCTGGTCGACCATCGCGGCAGCCCCGACGCGCTGGCCTCCACACTGGGCGCCGCGCCCTGGCAGCTGCGCCAGGCGCAGGACACCGCGCGCCGCTGGCAGTCCGCACGGGCCGGAGCGGCCGTGGAGGCGGTCGCCCGGGCCGACGCCGAGGCGAAGGGGGCCTCGCGCACTCCGGAGTATGCCGTCGAACATGCGCTGGCCGTCGTCGCCGCCGGCGTGGGGCGCTGACTCGGAGCGCCTCCCCGCCGCCCGCCGGGTCCGAGCGCTCGGTCTCTGGTAACATGGCGACGCAGTGCTCACGGCCCGTCACGGGTCGGCACCCCCTGCGGCAGAGATCCCTCTGCGCGGTTCGAGGTCCCTCTGCCTGACGAGCCGCGTGATCGCCATGGCCCCCCACGCCACTCAGTCTGTCTTCTGCCGCCACGCAGGGATGCAGCCCTCACGTACGCAGTGAACCCCAGACAGGAAGACATCACGTGGCTAACATCAAGTCTCAGAAGAAGCGCGTCCTCACCAACGAGAAGGCTCGCCAGCGCAACCAGGCCGTCAAGTCGGACCTGAAGACCTCGATCAAGAAGGTCCGGAAGGCCGTCTCCGCCGGCGACAAGGACACGGCGCTCGCCGCGCAGCGCGTCGCGGCCCGCAAGCTGGACAAGGCCGCCTCCAAGCGCGTCATCCACAAGAACCAGGCCGCCAACCGCAAGGCCGGCCTGGCCGCGAAGGTGAACTCCCTCTGATCGGTCCGCACTGACCGCGGACCCGCCGCGGCGCGATGCGAACCTCCGCCCGCCGCACGACGGCGGGCCACCCGAAGGCCCCCGCGCAGCTCGTTGCGCCGGGGCCTTCGGCATACCCGCGCGCGGATCCATGGAAGAATGGATCCGTCCGCCCGCCCCGACGCCCAGAGAAGGATGTCCGACACGTGTCACCGAAGGCCCGCACCCCGCAGGTGCCCGCTGCGACGGATCCGAGCCTCATCCGGAACTTCTGCATCATCGCGCACATCGACCACGGCAAGTCCACGCTGGCCGACCGCATGCTCCAGCTCACCGGCGTCGTCCAGCCGCGGGAGATGAAGGACCAGTACCTGGATCGGATGGACATCGAGCGGGAGCGCGGCATCACGATCAAGTCCCAGGCGGTGCGGATGCCCTGGGAGTTCGAGGGCGAGAGCTTCGCCTTCCACATGATCGACACGCCCGGGCACGTGGACTTCTCCTACGAGGTCTCCCGCTCGCTGGACGCCTGCGAGGGCGCGGTGCTGCTCGTCGACGCCGCCCAGGGCATCGAGGCGCAGACGCTGGCCAACCTCTATCTGGCCATGGAGCACGACCTGGTGATCATCCCGGTGCTCAACAAGATCGACCTGCCCGCGGCGGAGCCGGACAAGTACGCCGAGGAGATCGCGCATCTGATCGGCGGCGACCCCGACGACGTGCTGCGCGTCTCCGGCAAGACCGGCGCGGGCGTCGAGGAGCTGCTGGACCGGCTGGTCGTCGAGGTCCCGGCGCCCACCGGCGACGCCGACGCGCCGGCCCGGGCGATGATCTTCGACTCCGTCTACGACACCTACCGCGGCGTGGTGACCTTCGTCCGCGTCGTCGACGGCCATCTGTCCCGGCGTGAGCAGATCCGGATGATGTCCACCGACGCGACCCACTCGCTGCTGGAGATCGGCGTCTCGCAGCCGGAGCCGCAGGCCACCGAAGGGCTCGGCGTCGGCGAAGTCGGCTACCTGATCACCGGGGTGAAGGACGTCCGCCAGTCCAAGGTCGGCGACACCGTCACCGCCCGGGACCGCCCGGCCGCAGAGCGGATCGGCGGGTACCAGGAGCCGCGGCCGATGGTCTTCTCCGGGCTGTTCCCGATCGACGGCTCCGAGTTCCCGGTGCTGCGCGAGGCGCTGGAGAAGCTGCAGCTCAACGATGCCGCGCTGAGCTTCGAGCCGGAGACCTCGGCGGCGCTGGGCTTCGGGTTCCGCGTCGGCTTCCTCGGCCTGCTGCACCTGGAGATCACCCGGCAGCGTCTCGAGGCCGAGTACGACCTGGACCTGATCTCCACCGCGCCGAACGTGATCTACCACGTCACCACCGAGGACGGGGAGCTCCACGAGGTCACCAACCCCAGCGAGTTCCCCGACGGCAAGCCGACCGAGATCCGCGAGCCCATCGTGGACGCCACCGTCATCGTCCCCGCCGAGTACGTCGGTCCGGTCATGGAGCTCTGCCAGTCGAGGCGCGGCACCATGCAGGGGATGGACTACCTCTCCGAGGAGCGGGTCGAGCTGCGCTACACGCTGCCGCTGGCCGAGATCGTCTTCGACTTCTTCGACCAGCTGAAGTCGCGCACCAAGGGCTATGCCTCGCTCAACTGGCAGGGGACCGGCGACCAGGCGGCCGACCTGGTCAAGGTCGACATCCTGCTGCAGGGCGACAAGGTCGACGCGTTCTCGGCGATCACCCACCGCGACCACGCCTACTCCTACGGCGTGAAGATGGCCAAGCGACTCAAGGACCTGATCCCGCGCCAGCAGTTCGAGGTGCCGGTGCAGGCCGCCGTCGGCTCGCGCATCATCGCCCGCGAGACCATCCGTGCGATCCGCAAGGACGTGCTCTCGAAATGCTACGGCGGCGACATCTCGCGCAAGCGCAAGCTGCTGGAGAAGCAGAAGGAGGGCAAGAAGCGGATGAAGACCGTCGGCACCGTCGACGTCCCGCAGGAGGCCTTCATCGCCGCGCTGTCCTCCGACGAGGACGGCGAGGGCAAGGACTGACCCGGTGCCGGCCGCCCTGCCGCCCGGCGACCCCGTCCCGAGCGACGGATCCCCGCCGCCCGCCGTCCGCGCGGCGCTGCCCGCCCGCGCCGACCGGCCGCTGGGGCTCTACGTCCACATCCCGTTCTGCTCGGTCCGCTGCGGGTACTGCGACTTCAACACCTACACCGCCGCGGATCTCGGCGAGGGCGCCTCGCGGGAGAGCTACCCGGACACGCTGATCGCCGAGCTGGAGTTCGCCGCCGGCGTCCTCGACGCCGCCGCGGCGCCCGCCCGCCGGCTGTCGACGGTGTTCTTCGGCGGCGGCACGCCGACGCTGCTGCCCGCCGAGGAGCTCGCCCGCATCCTGACCCGCGCCCGGGAGCTCTTCGGCTTCGTCGAGGGCGCGGAGGTCACCACGGAGGCGAATCCGGACACGCTCGACGACGCCGCGGCGGCCACGCTGGCCGCGGCCGGCTTCACCCGGGTCAGCATCGGGATGCAGTCGGCGGTGCCGCATGTGCTGGCCACGCTGGACCGCACCCATGACCCGGCCAACGTCTCGCGCGCGGTCGCGGCGGTCCGCGGCGCCGGCATGGAGGTCAGCCTGGACCTCATCTACGGCACTCCCGGCGAGAGCCTGGCCGACTGGGAGACGAGCCTGCGCGACGCCGTGGCGATGGATCCCGATCACCTCTCGGCGTACTCGCTGATCATCGAGGAGGGCACCGCCATGGCCGCGCAGATCCGGCGCGGGCGGCTGGCCGACGTCGACGGCGACGACCACGCCGACAAGTATCTGCTGGCCGACCGGATCCTCGCCGAGGCGGGCTACTCCTGGTACGAGGTGTCGAACTTCTCCCGCGGGCCGGGGATGCGGTCGCGGCACAATCTGCACTATTGGCAGGACACCGACTGGTGGGGCGCCGGCCCCGGAGCGCATTCGCATCTGGCCGGCCTGCGCTGGTGGAACGTGAAGCATCCCGCGGCCTACGCGCAGCGGCTGGCCGCCGGCATCAGCCCGGGCCACGGCCGTGAAGTGCTCGACGCGGAGGCGGTCGCCCTGGAGCATCTGATGCTGCGGCTGCGCATCGCCGACGGGCTGGATCTCGCCGCGCACGCCGCGCTGGAGGCCGCGGAGCCGATCACCGCCGAGACCACCTCCCGGCTCGTCGCCGAGGGGCTGGTGGAGGAGGAGCCGCTGGTGCCGGATGCGGAGCATCCCGTCGGCCGACTGGTGCTCACCCTGCAGGGCCGGCTGCTGGCCGACGCGGTCACCCGCCGGCTCGCGGACTGATCGCGGCGGCTCGTCGCCGACGGCGCGCCCCGCAGGTCCGAGCGCTCCGGCCGCCGCGGCGGATCAGTGCACCAGGCGCAGGTTCAACCGATAGCGGTACGGACGGCCCTTGTTGCACTCGATGCCGGCGATGAGCCCGGCCAGCGTCATCACGACCCAGAGCAGCACCGCCGCCAGTCCGAAGATCCAGCCGATCAGCGGCAGCAGCGCCAGCATGTAGGCGGCCAGCAGCAGCACGGTCAGCGGCAGCGTGAAGTTCAGCGCCTCCTTCGACTCCTGGGCCACGAACGGCCCGCGGTCGCGGAAGACCAGATAGATCACCAGCGACGGCAGGCAGCCCATCAGCCCGCCGAAGTGCGCGAGCGTGGCCCAGCGCCGGTCCTCGGCGGGGGTCAGCGGCAGGGCGGCCGGCGAGGAGCCCTGCAGATGCTCGGAGGCGCGGGAGCGCTCGGGACGCTCGGCGGAACTGTCGGGCTGTGACACGGCACCTCAGCTCTCTTCACGTGCACTCGGGTCGGCGGTCTGTCGCGGGCGCGTCGCCGCCGCGGAGACGGTCGGCGAACAGTGCCCTGGCGCGCATTCTAGCCGCCGCGCCTGGATGCGCGCCGACATCCGCGGCGCCGCGTCGAGGCGTGTCGGCCCGGTCGGGCGGTCTCAGGCCGTCTCAGGCGGTCTCAGGAAGTCGCAGGACGGGCCCATCAGCCCTGCGGCTCGGCGGTGACGAAGTCGATGAGCTCCTCCACCCGGCCGAGCAGCGCGGGCTCCAGATCGGCGTAGCTGCCCACAGTGCCGAGGATGCGCTTCCAGCCGTGGGCGACGTCGCGCTGGGAGGCGTGCGGCCAGCCCAGCGCGCGCAGCGTGCCGATCTTGATGTCGACGTCGCGCGGGATGTCCGGCCAGCGGTCCAGCCCGAGCAGCTGCGGCTTCACCGCCTGCCAGACATCGACGTACGGATGGCCGAGGACCAGCACGTTGTCGCGGGCGCCGGAGAGCGCCATGGCCTCGGCGGCGATCCGCGACTCCTTCGATCCGGAGACCAGGTGGTCCAGCAGCACGCCCACGCGGCGACCGGGGCCGGGGGAGAACTCGCGCAGTGCGCCGACCAGGTCGTCGGCGCCGTGCAGCGGCTCGACGACGACGCCCTCCAGGCGGAGGTCCTCGCCCCAGACCTTCTCGACCAGCTCGGCGTCGTGCGTGCCCTCGACCCAGATGCGCGAGGCGCGGGCGACGCGGGCGGCGGCGCCGTCGACGGCCACTGAGCCCGAGGCGGTCCGCCGCGGGGCGGCCGGGGCGCTCGTCCGCGGCGCCGGGGCGACCAGCCGCACCGGCTCGCCGTCGACCAGGAAGCCGTGGCCCAGCGGGAAGGCCCGGGTGCGGCCGCGCCGGTCCTCGAGACTCACCGCCTGCACGCCGCCGGCGGCCTCGACGCCGACGACGGCGCCGACCCAGCCGCTCTCGGCCTCCTCGACCACAGTGCCCGGGTCCGCCGGCACGTCGTCGATCTCGCGCTGCTGGGCGCGGCGGCGGGCGGCGAGGTCCGTGGGGCCCCAGGCGGACCAGTCGGCGGAGAATCCAGCGGGTGTCACAGTCTGCAGACCTTAGCAAGGCCGCGTTCGCCCAGGGAGGAGGCGCGCTGCGGGGAGGCGAACAGCCGGGACGAGACGATAGAATCAGCACCTGCCCGCGGAGAGTGCCAGCCGTCGGGCGCCCGCGGCGCGCCCCGCCCGTGCCCGGAGCGTGCCCGAGACCGCCACGGCCGCGCCCCGGCCCGCCGGGGCATCCCGGACCAGCCAGCCCCGTCCACGAGGAGGACCGAGCAGCGATGTCGGACACGCGACGACTGCAGGTGCTGCGCGCCATCGTGGAGGACTATGTCCACAGCCACGAGCCCGTCGGCTCCAAGGCCCTGGTGGACCGGCACAATCTGGAGGTCTCGCCGGCGACGATCCGCAACGACATGGCGCATCTGGAGGCCGACGGGCTCATCGAGGCCCCGCACACCTCCGCCGGCCGCATCCCCACCGATCGGGGCTATCGGCTCTTCGTCGACCGGATCTCCGAGATCCGGCCGCTCAGTCCCGCCGAGCAGCGGGCGATGGACGCCCTGGTCGAGGCCGCCGACGACTACGAGGCCATGCTGGAGCAGACGGTGCGCCTGCTGGCGATGCTGACCAATCAGGTCGCGGTGCTGCAGCATCCGCAGCACAGCACCGCGCGGATCCGCCATGTCGAGGTGCTCTCCATGGGCCGGCAGAAGGTGCTGGTCGTGGTGATCCTCTCCTCCGGCAAGGTCGAGCAGCGGATGGTCACGCTGGCCGAGGGCCTCGAGGAGGAGTCGCTGCACGTCATCGGACGTCGGCTCGTCGCGCAGCTGCACAACCGGTCGGCGACGGCGCTGCCGCTGCCGGTGGACCGGCTCATCGGCTCGGTGGAGCCGGTGCTGCAGCCGGCCATGGCGGTGGTCGCGCAGACAGTGGCCGCGATCCTGGAGTCCGGACGGGTGGATCGCATCATCATGGCGGGCACTGCTAACCTCGCCAGGTCCGACCAGGACCTCGGGCCCTCGCTCGGACCGGTCCTGGAGGCCCTCGAGGAGCAGGTGGTGCTGCTGCGCCTGCTGGAGGAGATGAAGCAGGACGAGCGCGGTCTCTCGGTGCGCATCGGCCACGAGACCAGCCACGACTCGCTCGCCGGAACTGCGGTGGTCGCCGCGGAGTACGGCGCCGACGACGGCGCCCAGCTGGGCGTCGTCGGACCCACGCGCATGGACTACGGCTCGACGATGTCGGCGGTGCGCGCGATGGCACGCTATCTTTCCCGAATCCTGTCTGAAGGGTGAACAGTGACTGACTACTACGAGGCGCTCGGCGTCGACCGCGACGCGTCGACGGAGGAGATCAAGAAGGCGTACCGGAAGCAGGCCCGCAAGCTGCATCCGGACGTGAACCCCTCGGAGGAGGCCGCGGAGAAGTTCAAGGTCCTCGGCCGCGCCTACGAGGTGCTCTCCGACGAGGAGAGGCGGCGGAACTACGACGCCACCGGCGACGAGAACGGCCGCGGCGGCCCGTCCTTCGGCGGGGGAGGCTTCGGCGGCTTCGGCGGCTTCGGCGACATCTTCGAGACCTTCTTCGGCGGCGGGGGAGGCGGCCCGGCCTCGCGCACCCGGCGCGGCCAGGACTCGCTGATCCGCGTGCGCATCGACCTGCAGGACGCGGCCTTCGGCACGACCAAGGAAGTCGAGGTCGAGACGGCGGTGACCTGCTCGGTCTGCGACGGCACCTGCACGCGCGAGGGCTCGACGCCGACCACCTGCTCCGACTGCGGCGGCCACGGCCAGATCCAGCGGCCGATGCGCTCGATCCTGGGCACTGTGCTGCAGACCGAGACCTGCGCCCGCTGCTCCGGCTTCGGCTCGATCATCGAGGACCCCTGCCAGGAGTGCGACGGCCAGGGCCGGGTGCGCGAGCGGCGCACGCTGAAGGTCAAGATCCCCGCCGGCGTGGACAAGGGCAACCGGATCCACCTGGCCGGCGAGGGCGAGGCCGGTCTGGCCGGGGGCCCCTCCGGCGACCTCTACATCGAGGTCGACGTGCGCGCGCACGAGGTCTTCACCCGCCGCGGCAACGACCTGCACGCCACGGTCACCGTGCCGATGACCGCCGCGGCGCTGGGCACCACGGTCAGCCTGGACACCTTCGACGGCGAGGAGCAGATCGAGGTGAAGCCGGGCACGCAGTCCGGCGAGGTCTTCACCCTCCGCGACCGCGGCGTGCAGCACCTGCGCGGCGGCGGACGCGGGGCGCTGAAGGTCCACCTGAAGGTCGAGACCCCGCAGAAGCTCAGCGAGCGGCAGAAGGAGCTGCTCCGCGAGCTCGCCGAGGAGCGCGACGAGGAGGCCGGCGAGTCCACCACCGAGCACCGCGGCGTCTTCACCAAGCTCCGCGAGGCCTGGGACAGTCTGTGACCGCTCCGCTGTTCCACCTGGCCCCGGGGGCGCTGGACGCCGTCGAGGCCGGGGCCCGGGTGCTGGTCGACGGCGCCGAGGGCCACCACGCGGCCACCGTGATGCGGCTGGCTCCGGGGGAGGAGATCGTCCTCTCGGACACCCGCGACCGCCGGGCCGCGGGCGTGGTGGCCGCGACCGGCTCGGGCGAGCTGACGGTGGAGGTCCGCCGCGTCGACGTCGAGCCGCGTCCGGCCCCGCAGCTGGTGCTGGTCCAGGCGCTGGCCAAGGACCGGCGCGACGTGCAGGCGATCGAGTCGGCCACCGAGCTCGGCGTCGAGCGGATCGTGCCGTGGAGCGCCGAGCGTTCGGTGGCCCGCTGGAAGCCCGGCCGTGAGGCGAAGAAGCATGCTGAGTGGGTCTCCACCGTGCGCACGGCGGCCAAGCAGACCCGCCGGACCGCGATCCCGGAGGTCGAGTCGCTGCACTCCACCGCCCAGCTCGCCGAGCGCATCGCGTCCTCGGCGGACCTCGCCGCCGTGGTGCTCCACGAGACCGAGGAGCACACGCTCGCCGAGGCGCTGGCCTCCCTCGGGATGCCGCCGGCCGGCGCCGCCGGGGGCACGGCGGGCGCGGACGGCACGACGCCGCAGACGCTGCTGCTGCTCGTGGGGCCGGAGGGCGGCATCTCCGAGGCCGAGATCTCCCGGCTGGCCGAGGCCGGTGCCGGACCGGCGCGCCTGGGCCCGACGGTGCTGCGCTCGTCGACCGCCGGGCCGGCCGCGCTGACGGCGGTGCAGGTGCTGCTGGGACGCTGGGACCGCCCCGGCGCCGACGGCCAGTAGACTGGCGGCGATGACAGAGACACCGCAGACTCCGCCCGAGGCGACCTCCGGGCTGGCCAAGGGGGCCGCCTCGGCCCCGGTGGGCAGCATCGAGCGCACTGTGCACTTCGCCGACCCCGACATCATGTTCCGCGCGCTGGGCCCGCAGGACCTGGCGGTGCGCATCCTGCAGGGCATCAGCCCGGCCAGTTCGATCGGCGTGCGCGACCAGCGGCTGACCGCCGCCGGTCCGGCGCGCGAGGTCGAGCAGATCGTCGAGATCCTGACCCAGCTCAAGACGCTGGCGGTCTCCGGGACGACGGCCACCGAGGAGCTCATCGAGCGGGTGGCCACCATGGTCCGGGCCGACCAGGCCGCCGACTCCGCGCGGATGGTCAGCACCGACGTGCTCTCCCACCGCGGCCGGACCATCCGCCCCAAGACCGCCAACCAGCAGGCCTACGTGGAGGACATCGACACCTCCACCGTGGTCTTCGGCATCGGACCGGCCGGCACCGGCAAGACCTATCTGGCCATGGCCAAGGCCGTCCGGGCCCTGCAGGCCGGGGAGATCAACCGGATCATCCTGACCCGCCCGGCCGTCGAGGCCGGCGAGCGGCTGGGATTCCTCCCGGGGAGCCTCAACGACAAGATCGATCCGTACCTGCGCCCGCTCTACGACGCGCTGCACGACATGCTCGACGCCGAGTCGATCCCGCATCTGATGGAGTCGGGGATCATCGAGGTCGCTCCGCTGGCCTATATGCGCGGCCGCACGCTCAACGATTCGTTCATCATCCTCGACGAGGCGCAGAACACCACCGCCGAGCAGATGAAGATGTTCCTGACCCGGCTGGGCTTCAACTCCAAGATCGTGGTCACCGGCGACATCACCCAGGTCGACCTGCCCGGAGGCACCGACTCCGGGCTGCGCACGGTGCTGGACATCCTCGCCGACGTCGAGGATGTGACGATCACCCGGCTGACCTCCGACGACGTCGTCCGCCACCAGCTGGTCGGGCGCATCGTCGACGCCTACGAGGCGCATCAGGACCGGCAGCAGCGCCGCTCCGAGGGACGCCGCTCCGCCGGGGCGGGGGAGTCGCGATGACCGACGCCGCCGAGACCTCCGGCGTCGTCGTCGAGGACGTCTCCGGCTCCGACCGCGTCGCGGCCGGGTCCCCGGAGATGCTCCGCCGGCTCGCCGCCCACGTGCAGGGGCGCCTCCACCTGGGCGCCGCCGTCGAGGTCGTGATCACGCTGATCGACGACGAGCAGATGGCCGCCCTGCACGAGGACTGGCTGGATCTGCCCGGCACCACCGACGTGATGAGCTTCCCGATGGACGAGCTGCGCGCCGGCACGGCGGAGGAGCCCGTCGTCGCCGGGACGCTCGGCGACGTGGTGATCAGCCCCGAGGTCGCCGCGCGCCAGGCCGCCGAGGCCGGCCACGGCACCGACGACGAGCTCGCTCTGCTGGCCGTGCACGGGATGCTGCATCTGCTCGGCCACGACCACGCCGAGGAGGAGGAGCGGCGGCGGATGTTCGCCCTGCAGACCGAGCTGCTGAGCGGCTTCCTCGGTCGCCCGGCCCCGACGCCGACCACCGGAACGGACGCATGAGCGACGGATCCCTGGGCGACGGGCCGATGCTGCCGATGGTGCTGCTGGTGCTCGCCGCGCTCTGCGCGCTGGCCGCCGTCGTGCTGTCCACGGCGGAGTCCGCGTTCATGCGGCTGAGCCGCCGCGAGGCCGAGGAGGCCGCGCAGAAGCACGGCTCGAGCGCGGTGGCCCGCATCCTGGACGACCCGGTCGCGCACACTGTCGCGCTGCAGCTCTGGCGCTGGCTCGGGGCGGCGGTCGCCGTGCTGCTGGTGACTCTGGCGGCCGTGCGGCTCACCGGCGGACTGCTGGCCGGAGGCCTCGCCGCGGCCGGCCTGGTGGTGCTGGGCGGGATCGGGCTCGCCACGCTCTCGCCGCGCCGGGTGGGCCGACAGCACCACCTGCTGGTCGCCGCGCACACCGCGCGGCTGGTGCGCGGGCTGCGCACGGTGCTGGGCCCCGTCCCGCGGCTGCTCATCGCCGGGGGCACGCGGCTGGTGCCCGGCACCGGCGGCCCGGACCAGGGTTTCTTCGACGACGAGGAGCTGCGCGACGCCGTGGTGCGCGCCTCGGAGGGCGACGTCATCGAGGACGCCGAGGCCGAGCTGATCCAGTCGGTCTTCGACCTCTCGGAGACCCGGGTGCGCGCGGTGATGGTCCCGCGCCCCGACATGGTCTCGGTCTCCGCGACGGCGACGCTGGGGGAGGTGATGTCGATCTTCCTGCGCTCCGGCTGCTCCCGGGCGCCCGTCATCGAGGGCTCGGCGGATGCGGTGACCGGCATGATCTACCTGAAGGACGTCGCCTTCCTGGAGCACCGGCTGCACGCCGGGGAGCCGCCGGCGGCCTTCGCCGAGCGGGACCCCGCGGGCATCGTCGCCGCCGAGGTCCAGCGCGAGGCGCGCTTCGTGCCCGAGTCCCAGCGCGTCTCGGCGCTGCTGCCCGAGCTGCAGCGCGAGTCCACGCATGTAGCCGTGGTCGCCGACGAGTACGGCGGCACCGCCGGGCTGGTGACGCTGGAGGATCTCATCGAGGAGATCGTCGGCGACATCGTCGACGAGTACGACGTCGAGACCGCCGACGTCGAGGAGCTCGGCGACGGGCGGCGCCGGCTCTCGGCCCGGATGAGCGTCGACGACTTCGCCGCGCTCCACGGGATCGACCTCGACGACGAGGAGGACGTCGACACTGTCGGCGGTCTGCTCGCCAAGGCGCTGGGGCAGGTGCCGATCGTCGGCTCCGAGGCCGAGATCCGCGGCGTGCTGGTGCGCGCCGACGGACTCTCCGGCCGGCGGAACCGCATCAGCCATGTGCTCGCCGTCCCGGCCCCCTCCGGAGAGAAGCGTGAGACCATGGAGCGTCCGTCCGATGCCGACGCCGACGGCCGCAGCACCGACGAGCCCCGCACCGACGAGCAGCAGGAGCACCAGTGAGCGATCCCCAGAGCGATCCCCGGACCGTGCGCTTCGCCGAGCACGACGAGAACCATCGTGCCGGCTTCGCCAGCTTCGTCGGGCGGCCGAACGCCGGCAAGTCCACGCTGACCAACGCGCTGGTCGGCGAGAAGGTCGCGATCACCTCGTCGAAGCCGCAGACGACTCGCCACACCGTCCGCGGGATCGTCCATCGCGAGGACTCCCAGCTGGTGCTGGTCGACACCCCGGGGCTGCACCGCCCGCGGACGCTGCTCGGCCAGCGGCTCAACGATCTGGTGATCGAGACGCTCTCCGAAGTCGACGTCATCGGCTTCTGCCTGCCGGCGGACGAGGCGATCGGCCCCGGCGACCGGTTCATCGCCGAGCAGCTGACCAAGGTGCCGCACCAGCCGGTGGTGGCCCTGGTCACCAAGACCGACCGGGTGGCCCGCGATGCGCTGGCCGAGCAGCTGATGGCCGTCGAGGCGCTGGGCCGCGAGCGGCTGGCCGGGCGCGGCCGCCAGGACGACGGCTTCGACGCGATCATCCCGGTCTCCGCGACGGCCGACGACCAGGTCGAGGTGGTCGCCGACGAGCTGGTCGGCCGGCTGCCGCTCTCGCCGCCGCTGTACCCGGAGGGCGATCTGACCGACGAGCCCGAGGCGATCATGGTCGCCGAGCTCGTCCGCGAGGCGGCGCTGGAGGACGTGCGCGACGAGCTGCCGCACTCCATCGCCGTCGTCGTCGACGAGATGGCCCCGCGCGAGGGCCGGCCGGAGGACCGGCCGCTGGTCGACGTCCACGCCAGCATCCACGTCGAGCGCGACTCGCAGAAGGCGATCATCATCGGCCGCGGCGGGCGCCGGCTGCAGGCGATCGGCACCGAGGCCCGCGAATCCATCGCGAAGCTGCTGGGCACCCCGGTCTACCTGGACCTGCATGTCAAAGTCACCAAGGATTGGCAGCGCGACGCGAAGAAGCTCGGCAAGCTGGGCTTCTGAACGATCCGAGGGGTCGGCCGTCCGTCGCCCGCGGTCCACACTCTGGACCCGTCGGCCGGCAGATGCCGCCGCCGTCGAGGGCATGCTACGTTGTGTGCCGTGCAGCACTTCAGCGTTCCGATGCCTCGACTAGAGCTTCTCCGCCGCAGCGGGGAAGAGCTGTCGCGCGCACCGCTTCCGGCGGTCGTCGCGGCATCCTGAGGCCGGTCCCCGTTGCGGAGTCCCCGCGCCGCCGGTGAGGCGGCGCGCCCCGGCTCAGTCCGACGACCCGCACCCGACGACCCGAGGACGTGATCCCGTGCGCCAGCTCCAGAAACCCTCTCCCATGCCGTTCCACCGGTACCTGCCCTTCGCGGAGCAGATCACCGTCGAGCTGCCCGACCGCACCTGGCCGGGCCGGACCATCACCCAGGCCCCGCGCTGGTGCGCCGTCGACCTGCGCGACGGCAACCAGGCGCTCATCGACCCGATGTCCGCGGAGCGCAAGCACCGGATGTTCGACCTGCTGGTCGAGATGGGCTACAAGGAGATCGAGGTCGGCTTCCCGGCGGCCTCGCAGACCGACTTCGACTTCGTCCGCCAGCTCATCGAGGGCGACAAGATCCCCGACGACGTCTACATCCAGGTGCTCACCCAGGCCCGCGAGCACCTCATCGAGCGCACCTTCGCCGCGCTGCAGGGCGCGCCGCGGGCGATCGTGCATCTGTACAACTCCACCTCGGTGCTGCAGCGCGAGGTCGTCTTCGGCCTCGACCAGGACGGCATCGCCGACATCGCCGCCCAGGGGGCCCGGCTCTGCCTGAAGCATCAGGAGCAGATGCTGGCCGGCTCCGCCGTCGACACCGAGATCGTCTACCAGTACTCGCCGGAGTCCTTCACCGGCACCGAGCTGGACTTCGCCGCCCGCATCTCCGACGAGGTGGTCGACATCCTGGGCGGCACCCCGGAGCAGAAGGTCATCGTCAACCTGCCGGCGACGGTGGAGATGGCCACGCCCGACGTCTACGCGGACTCCATCGAGTGGATGCACCGGAACCTGCGCAACCGGGAGTCGATCATCCTCTCGCTGCATCCGCACAACGACCGCGGCACCGGCGTCGCCGCCGCCGAGCTGGGCTACATGGCCGGCGCAGACCGCATCGAGGGCTGCCTCTTCGGCAACGGAGAGCGCACCGGCAACGTCGACCTGATCACCCTCGGGATGAACCTGTTCAGCCAGGGCGTGGACCCGCAGATCGACTTCCGCGACATGGCCCGCATCCGGCGGATCGCCGAGCACTGCAACCAGATGCCGGTGGAGGAGCGGTCGCCCTACGCCGGCGATCTCGTCTTCACCGCCTTCTCCGGCTCCCACCAGGACGCCATCAAGAAGGGCTTCGACCACCTCGAGCGCCGTGCGGCCGAGCAGGGCGTCGCCGTCGCCGACACCACCTGGGCGGTGCCGTATCTGCCGATCGATCCGAAGGACATCGGGCGCAGCTACGAGGCCGTCATCCGGGTCAACTCGCAGTCGGGCAAGGGCGGCGTGGCCTACCTGCTCAACAGCGACCACGGCATCGACCTGCCCCGCCGGGCGCAGGTGGAGTTCTCCGCCGTGGTCCAGCATCGCGCCGACGACGGCGGCGGCGAGGTCTCCGGCGACGAGATCTGGCAGATCTTCCGCGACGAGTACCTGCCGGTGGACAGCGCCTCGCACCAGTGGGGCTACTACCGGCTGGGCCAGGTGCAGACGGCCTCCACCGCCGACGGCGGCTTCTCCATGGAGGTCGAGCTCGAGGCCGGCGGGTCCCGGACGACGGAGCATGCCGAGGGCAACGGCCCGGTGGCCTCGCTGCTGGAGATCCTGGCCCGCGACGGGGTCGACGTCCGCGTGCTGGACTACAGCGAGCACGCGATGAGTCAGGGCGGCGACGCCCAGGCGGCGGCCTTCGTCGAATGCGCCATCGGCGAGCGGGTGCTCTGGGGCGTGGGCATCGACCACAACACCACCACCGCCTCGCTGAAGGCCGTGGTCTCGGCGGTCAACCGCGCCGTCCGCAGCATCGAGCACCCGGAGGACTCCGCCGTCTGAGCCCTTCCGCCCCGCCTGCCCCGTCGTCCCCGGAGGCCGCGCTGCGGCCGGCGCGGCCTCCGGAGACGGGGAGCGGGGCGGGGGACTCGGGCGGACGCGGCTGAAGACGGGAGTAGACTGGGGCGGTGTCCGGATCGACCTTCGCCTCGCGCAGCTATCGGGACGCCGCCGTCGTGCTGCGCACCCAGCAGCTCGGCGAGGCGGACCGCATCATCACCCTGCTCACCCGCGGCAACGGGCTGGTGCGCGCCGTCGCCAAGGGCGTGCGGCGGACGTCGTCGAAGTTCGGCGCCACCCTCGAGCCCTTCATGGTCGCCGACGTGCAGCTGGTCCACGGCCGGAGCCTGGACCTGATCACCCAGGCCGTCTCGCGCGGGACCTACGGCTCGCAGATCGTCGCCGACTACGACAAGTACCGGGCGGCGGCCATCATGGCCGAGGCGGCCGAGCGACTCACCGACGCCGACGCCGACGGCACCGCCGCGCAGTTCGCCCTGCTCCACGGAGCCCTCTCGGCGCTGGCCCGCTCGGTGCATCCGCCGGACCTGGTGCTGCACTCCCATCTGCTGCGGGCGATGGGCCTGGCCGGCTGGGGAATCTCCTGGGAGGCCTGCGCCTCCTGCGGACGTCCCGGCCCGCAGGAGAGCTTCCACCCGGCGTGGGGCGGCCCGCTGTGCGGCGACTGCCGCGCCCCGGGGGCGCTGAGCACCTCCCGCGCCGCCGTCGAGCTGCTGGCGGCGCTGCAGGCCGGCGACTGGGAGGGCACCCGGGCCGTCGACGCGACGAGCCGCCACGACGCCGGCGAGGTCGTCGTCGCCCATCTGCAGCACCATCTGGAGCGCCGGCTCGTCTCGCTGGGCTGAAGACCTCGCTGAGCTGAAGACCTTGCTGATCTGAAGACCTCCGTGGGCTCGGGCCTCGCCGGGCTGACGCGTCGCTGTGCCCGCCGGCCGCGGACACGCGCCATAATGGTCGCCATGGCATCCTCCTCGACCGTCCGCAGCTATGCGGACCCGTGGCCGCACGCCGACGGCGCGACGCCGCCGCGGCTCCCTGCCGAGCTGATCCCCGGCCACGTCGCCGTCGTCATGGACGGCAACGGCCGCTGGGCCAACCAGCGCGGACTGCCGCGGACCGAGGGCCACCGGGCCGGCGAGCAGGCGCTGATGGAGGTGATCGCCGGCGCTGTGGAGGCCGGCGTGTCGCATGTCAGCGTCTTCGGCTTCTCCACCGAGAACTGGAAGCGATCTCCGCAGGAGGTCCGCTTCCTGATGGGCTATTCGCGGGACGTGATCCGGCACCAGGCCCAGGTGCTGCACTCCTGGGGAGTGCGCGTGCGCTGGAACGGCCGGCGCCCGCGGCTGTGGAAGTCGGTGATCCGCGAGCTCGAGGCGGCCGAGGATCTGACCAAGGACAACGACCGCTGCACGCTGACGATGTGCGTCAACTACGGCGGCCGGGCCGAGATCACCGACGCGGCCCGGGAGATCGCCCGCAAGGCCGCCGACGGCCGGCTGGACCCCGAGCGGATCCGCGAGTCCACCCTGGCCGCGCACCTCGACGAGCCCGATCTGCCCGACGTCGACCTCTTCCTGCGCAGCTCCGGCGAGCAGCGGATCTCCAACTTCCTGCTCTGGCAGTCGGCCTACGCCGAGATGGTCTTCCTCGACGTGCTCTGGCCGGACGTCGACCGCACCACGCTGTGGCGTGCGCTGGACATCTACGCCCGCCGCGACCGCCGCTACGGCGGCGCCGTGGATCAGGTGCCCGGGGCCTCCTCGCCGGAGGAGGGGGAACCGACTCAGGGGACGTCGGCGTCCTCCGGAGGCGCCGCGGGCGCCGGAGCCTCCGGGCCGTAGGCGCTCAGCCAGCGCAGCATCGCGTCCAGCGCCGTCCGGCGCACCGGCGCCCGCGAGGCGAAGACGTCGTGCAGCGCCCCCTCGATCCGCGTCACGGTGACCTGCGGACCGAGCCGGACGGCGCGGCGGGCCAGCACCTCGACGTCGAGCACGGCGTCGGAGGTGGTCAGCTCCTCGCTCCAGCGTCGCTGGTAGCGGGTCTTCTCGGAGAGCAGCACCAGCACCGGCACGGTGATGTCCAGGCCCGCGGCCACCGCCCGGTGTCCGGCGACGACGGCGCGCATCCACCCCGGCGCCATCGGGAACGACTTCCGCGGGCGCCAGCGCGGATGCAGCCGCCATTCGCCGCGCGCCTCGACGGAGAGCGAGCGCCAATAGTGGTCCAGCCGGGGCAGCGAGAGCGGCCGGTCGGGATCCAGGCGGGTCAGCGGGGCCGCCAGCGCCTCGACCGCGGTGCGCGCCGGGGCGTCGCCGGGCATCTCCAGCCAGGGGCTGTTGAGCACCAGGGCCGAGGCGCGGCCGGGATGCCGGTGGCTCCACAGCGCGACGACGAGCCCGCCGGTGGAGTGCGCGTGGATCACCGGTGCCGGAGCCCCGGGGTTCTCCTCGGCGATGATCGTCAGCGCCGCGTCGAGCTCCTCGTCGTACCGGGCCAGATCGTCGATGTAGCCCGGGGTCTGCCAGGGGCGCAGGCTGCGGCCGTAGCGCCGCAGGTCCAGGGCGTAGAAGCGTCGTCCCGCCGCGCTGAGCCGACGGGCCAGCGGCAGGTTGTAGAAGTAGTCCGACCAGCCGTGCACGTGCAGCACCGGGGCGGCGGGCACGGCCGCGGCGTCGTGCCGGGATCCCGGAGCGCGGCCCGGCTCCTCGTCCAGCCGCACCAGCGTGGCCGCGGCCGGACCGGCGCCGTCGTCGGCCAGCGGCAGCGTCCGGCGGGAGCAGCCGTCCAGCACGTCGGAGACCCACGCGCCCGGCGGGGTGTCGCCGAGCAGGGCGTCGTCGAGGGATGAGGCCGCGGCGCGGCGGCAGGGGTCGTCGGCGGAGACGTCCATGACGGCATGCTATCGGGCCGCCCGTCGGAGGAGGCCGGACGACGCGGGGCGGTGTCGACGGCCCCGGGACTGCGGACGCTTAGGATGGAGCCATGCCGACAGCGCGCCCCATCTCCTCCCGCGCGGACGCCCGCTCCGCCGCTCCGGTCTATTCGCGGCTCTTCCGCACCGTCCTGTCCCGGATGGATCCCGAGGACGCCCACCGGCTGGTGGTCGCCGGGCTGCGGCTGGCGGACCGTCTCGGCGCCTCGGCCGCCGTCGCGCGGCTCACCCGGCCCGCGCCGAGTCTGCGGACCCGGGCGCTGGGCCGCGACTGGCCCTCGCCCTTCGGCCTGGCCGCCGGCTTCGACAAGGGGGCCGCGGCGGTGCTCCCGCTGGCGGCGCTGGGCTTCGGCCACATCGAGATCGGCACGGTCACGGCCCGGGCCCAGCCGGGGAACCCGCGACCGCGGCTGGCGCGGCTGGTCGCCGATCGCGCGCTGATCAACCGCATGGGCTTCAACAACGACGGCGCGGTCGAGGTGCGGAGCCGGCTGCAGGCGATGCACCGGCGCGCCGAGCGGCTGCGCGCGGCCGGACGCCATGTGCCGGTCATCGGAGTGAACATCGGCAAGACCAAGGCCACGCCGCTGGAGGAGGCGGTGGAGGACTACCGCTTCTCCGCGCGCCAGCTCGCGCCCTGGGCGGACTACCTGGTCGTCAACGTCTCCTCGCCCAACACCCCGGGTCTGCGGCAGCTGCAGGACATCGAGTCGCTGCGTCCGCTGCTGCAGGCAGTGCGCGAGGCCGCCGACGCGGCGACGGAGGAAGCGGGCGGGCCGCGGGCGCCGCTGCTGGTGAAGATCGCCCCGGACCTCGCCGACGCCGACGTCGACGCCGTGGCGGATCTGGTCGCGGACCTGGGGCTCGACGGCGTGATCGCGACCAACACCACGATCTCCCGCGACGGGCTGCGCACCTCCGCCGCGCAGGTGGAGGCCGCCGGCGCGGGCGGGCTGAGCGGTCCGGTGCTGGCCGCCCGCGCCGAGGAGGTGCTGGTCCGCCTGCGTCGGCGTCTGCCGGCGGAGGCCGCCGTGATCTCCGTCGGCGGCGTGGTCGACGCCGCCGACGTCGACCGTCGTCTGCAGCTGGGCGCCGATCTGGTGCAGGGCTACAGCGCCTTCATCTACGAGGGGCCGCTGTGGGTCCGGAGGATCAACCGCGGGCTGGCCGCTCGGCGGGTCAGCTCGGGTGCTCGCCGCGCTTGACCTGCGGCTTCGGCAGGCGCAGCCGGCGGATCTGCAGCGTGCGCATGATCGCGTAGAAGCGGATGCCGCGCTCCGGCTCGCCGAACTTCTCCGCCACGCGGCGGCGTGCGGCGCGGGCGACGAAGAAGGCCTCGATGAGGACCACCAGCACCATCGCCCAGAGCACGCCGGACATCAGCATGCGCAGCTGCTCGGCGACGATCAGCGAGATGAACAGGAAGACGATCACCACGACGAGCATCCACTCGGCGATGCCGGTGCGCGCGTCGACCCAGTCGCGCACGAAGCGGCGCTGGGCCCCGCGGTCGCGCTCGGGCAGGTAGCGCTCGTCGCCGGTCTCCATCGCCTCGCGCTGCTTGGCGCGCAGCTCGCGCATCTTCTCGCGCTGGGCCTGCTTGGACGCCTTCTTCTCCGCGCGGCTGCCGGCGACGAGCGGCTGCTTCCGCGCCGCCACCTGGTCGCGGCGCTTCGGGGTCGGGCGGCCCTTGGGCTGGGGCTTCCGGGGCGCGTCGGCGCCGTCGTCGGCCGCCGCGGCGTCGTGGCCGGCGGCGTCGGCGTCGCGGTCCCGGGCATCCTGGTCGGTCTGCGTCTTCTGTCGTCTGAACACCCCGCCAGTGTAGCGGGAATGAACCGGAGCGCCGTCGGGTTGGTACGGTGAAGAGGACGGGCATGCGAGGTGTCCGACGCCTCGGGCGGTCCGGCCTCTCCCGGTCGATCCGTCCGTCCGCATCGTCCGGACCAGCACTGACCAGTGCTGCGCCGATCGCCGGGCTCCGGCGAGGGCCGGGGCCGATCGGCATGACCAGCACTGACGTTCCTCACGAGAGAGGTGCACGCGATGAGCACGCCCACCCAGGAAGTTGCAGAGACCCCCGGCGCGGTCGAGGGCCGCCCCGTCCACCAGGTCGAGCTGACCGACGCGGCCGCCGAGAAGGTCGGCTCGCTGCTGGAGCAGGAGGGCCGCCAGGACCTGCGCCTGCGCGTCGCCGTGCAGCCCGGCGGCTGCTCGGGCCTGATCTACCAGCTGTACTTCGACGAGCGGGTGCTCGACGGCGACGCGCTGCGTTCCTTCCAGGGGGTGGAGGTCATCGTCGACAAGATGAGCACCCCCTACCTCGAGGGCGCGACCATCGACTTCGAGGACTCGATCTCCAAGCAGGGCTTCACGATCGACAACCCCAACGCCGGAGGCTCCTGCGCCTGCGGCGATTCGTTCCACTGATCATCCGCTGATCTGCGGAGGGAGCGGGCGGGAGATCCTGCCCACATCCGCACGCTGCCGAGGCTCCGTCCGACCGGCCGTCACCGAGGTGGCGCGCCGGACGGGCGGAGCCTCAGTGCGTCCGGCCCCTGTCCCGCCGCGCCGCGGCGCGGCGGTCGGGTGACGTCGGCGCCCGAGGCGGCCGCCGTCGATCCAGGTCACCCGGGCTCCTCCGCGGATCACACCGTGTCATAGCGGACCGCCGGGGGCGGCGAACTACTACAGTTGGTAGTAATCTTGTGGTCGAAGCGTCCAAGGTCGTTCCGTGCCGCGGCTCGCCGGGTGCTGCCGAGCACCCGCCCGGGTCGACGGCCCTGCCCCGCTGAGGCGGGGGAGGGGCGGCCCCATCACGTGTCGAGCACGTTCGCACACCGAGGAAGAGGAAGGGCCGTCTGTGAGTTCGGAGAGACGAACCGGCAGCCGAGGCCAGCGCGCAGTGAAGGGCATCGCACTGGCCAGCGCGGCGGCACTGGTGCTGACGGGCTGTTCGGAGCAGGTCCAGCGCGGCTGGCTGCCCGGAAGCCGAGAGACCACCAGCAATACTGCTGAAATCACTGATCTGTGGGTCAACTCCTGGATCGCCGCTCTGGCGGTGGGTCTGCTGACCTGGGGTCTCATGCTGTGGTGCATGGTGGCCTACCGTCGCCGCAAGGGTGATTCCGGCTACCCGCGCCAGCTGGCGTACAACATCCCGCTGGAGATCATGTACACGATCGTGCCGCTGGTCATGGTCGGGGTGCTCTTCTTCTACACCGACCAGGTGCAGCGCTCGGTCGACTCGGACGAGGAGGAGCCCTCGCTCGTCGTCGACGTCCGCGGCAAGCAGTGGTCCTGGGACTTCAACTATGAGTACGACGGCGAGCAGCGCTACTCGGTCGGCGTCCAGGGCCAGCTCGACGGCGAGTCGGGCGCGCAGGAGGACCTGCCCACGCTCTACCTGCCGGTCGACGAGCCGGTGGAGTTCCAGCTGAACTCCCGCGACGTCGTCCACTCGTTCTGGATCCCGGCGTTCCTGCAGAAGCGGGACATGGTGCCCGGCCGCACCAATGAGATCCACCTGACCCCGCAGGAGGTCGGCAGCTTCGACGGCAAGTGCGCCGAGCTCTGCGGCGAGTACCACTCGGAGATGCTGTTCAACGTGGAGGTCGTCGAGGAGGACGAGTTCCGCGAGTACCTCGAGACGCTGCCCGAGGGCCACCTCGGCGACGAGTACGATCGCAACACCAACCGTCACGACGACGTGACCGCGACCGAGGGGGACTGAGCGTGGCGACCTACGAATACAGCGCCGACGACGCGCGCGAGATCGCGCCGGTCGTCCCGCGTTCCAAGGGTCAGATCGTCGTCAGCTGGCTGTCGACGACGGACCACAAGATCATCGGGTACATGTACCTGATCGCCTCCTTCCTCTTCTTCTGCATCGGCGGCGTCATGGCGCTGCTGATCCGCGCCGAGCTCTTCGAGCCGGGCATGCAGCTGCTGGAGACGAAGGAGCAGTACAACCAGCTGTTCACCATGCACGGCACGGTGATGCTGCTGATGTTCGCGACGCCGCTGTTCTCCGGCTTCGCCAATGTGGTGATGCCGCTGCAGATCGGCGCCCCCGACGTCTCCTTCCCGCGGCTGAACGCGCTGGCCTTCTGGTTCTTCCTGTTCGGCTCGCTGATCGCCGTCGCGGGCTTCCTGACCCCGCAGGGCGCGGCGTCCTTCGGCTGGTTCGCCTATGCGCCGCTGGCCGACACCACGTATTCGCCGGGAGTGGGCGGAGACCTGTGGGTCTTCGGCCTGGCGCTCTCCGGCTTCGGGACGATCATGGGCGGCGTCAACTTCATCACCACGATCATCTCGATGCGTGCGCCGGGCATGACCATGTGGCGCATGCCGATCTTCACCTGGAACACGCTGATCACCGCGATCCTAATCCTGATGGCCTTCCCGCCGCTGGCCGCGGCGCTGTTCGGCCTGGGCCTGGACCGGCGCTTCGGCGGCCACATCTTCGACCCGGAGTCGGGCGGGGCCATCCTGTGGCAGCACCTCTTCTGGTTCTTCGGACACCCTGAGGTCTACATCATCGCGCTGCCGTTCTTCGGCATCGTCTCCGAGATCCTGCCGGTGTTCAGCCGCAAGCCGATCTTCGGGTACAAGGGTCTGGTCTACGCGACCATCAGCATCGCCGCGCTCTCGGTGACCGTGTGGGCCCACCACATGTACGTCACCGGTGCGGTCATGCTGCCCTTCTTCGCGCTGATGACGATGCTCATCGCCGTGCCGACCGGGGTGAAGTTCTTCAACTGGGTCGGCACCATGTGGCGCGGCTCGATCACCTTCGAGACGCCGATGCTGTGGAGCCTCGGCTTCCTGGTGACCTTCCTGTTCGGCGGACTGACCGGCATCATCCTCGCCGCCCCGCCGCTGGACTTCCACATCTCGGACAGCTACTTCGTCGTCGCCCACTTCCACTACGTGGTCTTCGGCACCGTGGTCTTCGCGATGTTCGCCGGCTTCTACTTCTGGTGGCCGAAGTGGACGGGCAAGATGCTCAATGAGCGGCTCGGCAAGATCAACTTCTGGATGCTCTTCGTCGGCTTCCACGGCACCTTCATGATCCAGCACTGGCTCGGCGTGATGGGCATGCCGCGGCGCTACGCCGACTACATGCCCGAGGACGGGTTCACCGCGATGAACCAGTTCTCCTCGGTCTTCGCCATGATCCTGGGCGCCTCGCTGATCCCGTTCTTCTGGAACGTCTGGGTCACGCACCGGAAGGGCAAGAAGGTCCTCGTCGACGACCCGTGGGGCTTCGGCGCCTCGCTCGAGTGGGCGACCTCCTGCCCGCCGCCGCGCCACAACTTCTACTCGCTGCCGCGCATCCGCTCGGAGCGCCCGGCCCTGGACCTGCACCACCCGGAGCTCTCCGACCGGCACAGTGAGCGGTCCCCGGCCGGCTCGGTGTTCGGCCCGGCCGATCAGAAGGACAAGGAAGGCATCTGATGAAGATCAACGCGACTCTCTTCGGCTCGCTGGGCGCCTTCGCCCTGGTGATCGCCTTCGTCTACGGCTTCGTGACCGGCTTCGAGGAGCTGGCGGGCTTCCCGCTGCTGCTGCTCACCGCCGGGCTGGGCTTCATGCTGTGGTTCTACCTGCGGCTGACGGCCAAGCACCACCACGTGATGGACGGCGACAATCCCGAGGGCGAGATCCACGAGCAGGCCGGTGTCTACGGCGACTTCGCCCCGTGGAGCTGGTGGCCGCTGGGGCTGGGCTTCTCCAGCGCCATGGTGTTCTTCGGCATGGCCATCGGCTGGTGGTTCTTCTTCCTGGGCTGCATCCCGGCGCTGTTCTTCGTCACCGGCTGGGTGATGGAGTACAACCGCAAGCGCTACGCGCACTGAGCCGCGGCGCGGCACGCGTCCGGCAGGACGCATCTCACACGACGGCGGGCCCGTCGCGGACACGCTCCGCGGCGGGCCCGCCGTCGTGTGCGCGCTAGAATCGTGCCCATGAGCATCCGCCCCATCACCATCCACGGCGAGCCGGTGCTGCATCGTCGTGCCGCCGAGGTCAGCGTCGTCGACGAGGAGATCCGCACCCTCGTCGAGGACATGTACGAGACGATGGACGCCGCCCACGGCGTGGGCCTGGCCGCCCCGCAGGTGGGGGTGGGGCTGCGTCTCTTCACCTACACGTATCCGCCGGCCGGCCCCGGGCTGCCCGCCCGCGGGGTGTTCATCAATCCGCGGCTGCGGCTGATCGGCCGCGTCTCGCAGGAGGAGCCCGACCGCGACGAGGAGAGCGAGGGCTGCCTCTCGGTCCCCGGCTACGGCTTCCCGCTGAAGCGCAGCCACCACGTGGAGATCAGCGGGCTCGACGCCGACGGCGAGCCGGTGTCCTTCGAGGCCACCGGCTGGTTCGCGCGGATCCTGCAGCACGAGTACGACCATCTCGACGGCCGGCTCTACGTGGACCGGCTGAACTCCCGCTGGACGCGGCGCTGGAAGAAGGCGCTGAAGCGCGAGGGATGGACGGTTCCGGGCCACACCTGGACGCCGGGCGTCGACCGGGATCCCTTCGGCCACGACGACCCTGACGAGCCCGACGAGGCCGAGGACGAGCCGCGCGCCGCGCAGGACGACGGCGCCCCGGAATCTCTCGCGCCCCGCGGCGCCGACGTCGGCCCGCGCGAGGCCGACTGACGCGCCGGCGATCTCCGGGCGGCGTCGGAGCCGCCTCAGGGCAGCTTCAGAGCCGTCTCGGACGCACGCTCAGGCGCGGCCGGAGGTCGTGTAGTCCACCCAGCGGCGCAGGACCTCGGCGGCGGCGCCGGCGTCGATCGCGGCGGCCGCCCGGGCCATGTTGGTCTGGATCCGCTCGGGCAGCGGGGCGGCGTGGTCCTCGTCGAGGGCGGTGAGACCCGCGGCGGCGTTGAGCAGCACCGCCTCGCGCACCGGGCCGGGCTCGCCGGCGAGGACCGAGCGCACCAGGGCGGCGTTCTGCGCGCCGTCGCCGCCGGCCAGCGCCTCCACCGGCCGCCGGGCCAGCCCGAACTGCTCCGGAACGATCTCGTGGTGGGCCACCTCGCCGTCGCGGACCTCCCACAGGTCGGTGGCCGCGGAGGTGGTGATCTTGTCGCGTCCGTCGCGGCCGCGGAAGACCATGCCGCGGGTGCCGCGGGCGGCCAGCACCTCGGCCATCCGCGGGGCGAGGCGTTCGTGGGCGCAGCCCAGCGCCTGGGCCGTGACCCGGGCGGGATTGGTCAGCGGTCCGAGGAAGTTGAAGATGGTGCGCACGCCCAGCTGGCGACGCACCGGGCCCACATGGCGCATGGCCGGGTGGACCGATCCGGCGAAGAGGAACGTGATGCCGACCTCGTCGACGGCGCCGGCGATGGTCTCGGCGGCGGGGGAGAGGTCGACGCCCAGCGCCTCGATGACGTCGGCGGCGCCGGCGGTGGTCGACGCTCCTCGATTGCCGTGCTTGACCACCCGTGCTCCGGCCCCGACGGCCGCCAGCGAGGACATCGTCGAGATGTTCACCGTGCCGAGGCGGTCGCCGCCGGTGCCCACGATGTCCAGCGTCGGGCCGGGCACCGGCACCGGAACCGCCTTGTCGAGCATCGTGGCGCTGAGGCCCACGAGCTCCTCGGCGGTCTCGCCCTTGGCGCGCATGGCGATGAGGAAGGCCGCGACCTCGCTGTCGGCGAGCTCGCCGCTCATCAGGCGATCCATCGCCCAGGCGGCGGTCGCGGTGCTGAGGTCGCGGTCGGCGAGCAGCGTCTCGAGCAGCTCGGGCCAGCCGCCCGGCAGCGGGGCGGGACTCGAGGCGGACGACTCGTCGGGGCGCGGGGTGGTCTCGGCTGCGTCACTCACGACGCCAGGATATCCCGCAGCACCGCGGCCGGCTCTCCCCGTGTCGCCGCCGGGCGGCGTGCGACCCCGGCCGGGACCCGTCGCGGACCCCCGCGGAGGTCCCGGCCGGGCCCTCCGTCCGCCTCGTTGTTCGACACATCGTAGAAATTTCGGTCACATTCACGACGCCGGTCGATGCCGCGCTCCCCGATGCTGGCGGGGGATCGGCCTGCTGACGTGGAATCGAAAGCCCGCCACGCGCCGGCGAGAGATGGCGAAGACCGCCGCATTCAGGCCATAATGTCTTCGTGACGTCTGCAACCCAAGCCCCCAATGTCCCGGCGCGCACTCTGCCCAACCGGCCGAACATGGTCTCGGTGGGCACCATCGTGTGGCTCACCAGCGAGCTGATGTTCTTCGCCGGGCTGTTCGCGATGTTCTTCACCCTGCGGTCCTCGCAGGCCGAGATGTGGTCCGAGTACAGCGCGCAGCTCGACCTGCGGCTCGCGACGCTGATCACCGTGATCCTGGTGGCCAGCTCGGTGACCGCGCAGTTCGGCGTGTTCGCCGCCGAGCGCCATCAGCCCCGCCGCACCGGATCGCTGCTGAACGTCAAGGGCTGGGGGATGGTCGAGTGGTACATCCTGTCGTTCCTCATGGGCGCGGTCTTCATCGCCGGTCAGACCTTCGAGTTCGCCGAGCTGGTCCACCACGGGGTGACGATCCAGACGAACTCCTTCGGCTCCGCCTTCTACATCACCACCGGCTTCCACGGCCTGCACGTGATCGGCGGGCTCGTCGCGTTCTGCTTTGTGATCGCCCGGGCCTACTTCAGCGTGAAGTTCACCCATAAGGAGGCCAGCGCGGCGGTCGTCATCTCGTACTACTGGCACTTCGTCGACGTCGTGTGGATCGCCCTGTTCGGCGTCGTCTACATCCTGCCGACCGTCATCTAGCACGCACCCGCAGCGACGGCGCCGGCAGGCGACCGACACCCGTCCACTCGACTCGCGCTCCGCGGGCGGAGCGCAGGTCCCGCACCGAGAAGTTAGGACACGGCACGTGAAGGCACTCTCACAGAAGCGTCGCCACCCGTTCGCCGGCGTGGCACTGCTCCTCCTGGGTCTGTTGATGACCGGAGGTCTGTATGCCGCCGCCACCACGATCAACGAGGCGCAGGCCAGCAGCGAGGCGCAGGAGCACTCGGCCTCGGACATCGACGAGGGGGAGAAGCTCTTCGCGGCCAACTGCGCGAGCTGCCACGGGATCAACGCCGCGGGGACCGAGGACGCTCCCTCGTTGATCGGCGTCGGCGCGGCCTCGGTGGACTTCCAGGTCGGCACCGGCCGCATGCCCATGCAGATGCAGGGCCCGCAGGCGCAGCGCAAGCCGGCCCAGTTCAACGACGAGCAGACCCAGCAGCTGGCCGCCTATGTGGCCTCGCTGGGCGCCGGCCCGTCGGTGCCGGAGGAGGAGCACCTCGACGCCGAGGAGGGCGACGCCACCCGGGGCGGCGAGCTGTTCCGCATCAACTGCGCGATGTGCCACAACGCCGCGGCGGCCGGCGGTGCGCTCACCGAGGGGAAGTTCGCCCCCTCGCTGCACGGCGTCGAGGAGAAGCACATCTACGAGGCCATGCTCGTCGGCCCGCAGAACATGCCGGTCTTCAACGACGCCAATATCCCGCCCGAGGACAAACAGGACATCATCGCCTTCCTGAAGACCTACGAGTCGCAGGGCACGCCCGGCGGCTTCGCGCTCGGCTCGCTCGGGCCGGTGTCGGAGGGGCTGTTCGTCTGGAGCGGCGGCCTGGCGCTGCTCATCGGCGCCATGGTCTGGCTGACCTCCCGGTCGTCCTGATCCCCGCCCGGCGGTGAGCATCAGCACCGCGCACACGCACCCAGCACACGATCACTCAAGCAAAGGACGAGAACCATATGGGCGAGCACGGTAACGGCGACCCGAGGGAATCGGGCGCCGTCATCAATGCCGGTGACGGGGAGTCGGGGCAGTACGCCATCGACGACCCCGGACTGCCCCCGCACCGCCCGCGGCTGGCAGACGAGGACGAGAAGACCGCGAAGCGCTCCGAGCGCCAGGTCGCGGTGCTCTTCCTGGTCTCGATCATCGGCACCGTGATCTTCTTCATCGGCTACTTCGTCGTCGGCCACACCGCCGATCTCCACGAGGTGCGGCTGCAGAACACGCTGCTCGGCGTCGGCGTGGCCTTCGCCATGCTCGGCATCGGGCTGGGCGTGGTGCACTGGGCGAAGACGCTGATGCCCGACCACGAGCTGGTCGAGGCCCGCAAGCCGCTGCGCACCGAGGACCAGCGGCAGGAGGCCGAGCAGATCGTCGGGGACGTGCTGGAGGAGTCCGGGATCAAGCGTCGTCCGCTGATCCGCAACACCCTCATCGGCGCGGCCGTGCTGGCCCCGCTGCCCGCCGTCGTGCTCTTCCGCGACCTCGACCTCTCCGAGGACTTCGGCCCGGAGCGCATGCGTCACACCATCTGGGACGAGGGCGTCCGCCTGGTCCGCGATCCCACCGGCACTCCGGTGCGCGCGGCCGATCTGACGGTGGGCTCGGCGATGCACATCGTGCCGGAGACGCTGCTGGACATCACCGACCACGGGGAGAAGCTCGCCGAGAAGGCCAAGTCCGTGGTGCTGCTGATCCGCATGGACCCCGAGGAGATCCAGACGGTCTCGGAGGGCCGTGAGGACTGGACCTACGAGGGCATCATCGCCGCCTCGAAGGTCTGCACCCACGTCGGCTGCCCGGTGGCGCTCTACGAGCGGCACACTCACCACCTGCTGTGCCCCTGCCACCAGTCGACCTTCGACGCCGCCAACGAGTTCGAGGTGATCTTCGGCCCCGCGGGCCGTCCGCTGCCGCAGCTGCCGATCGCCGTCGACGACGAGGGCTTCCTCGTGGCGCGCAGCGACTTCACCGAACCCGTCGGCCCGAGCTACTGGGAGCGTGGCAACGCATGAGCACACAGGCATCCGACTCCACGGCGGCCGGACCGGCGGCCTTCCAGCCGGAGACTCGCACGGGTCGCATCGCCGACTACGTCGACCAGCGCGTGGGCGGCACGAACATGGTCCGTGAGTTCGGGCGGAAGATCTTCCCGGACCACTGGACGTTCATGTTCGGCGAGGTGGCGCTGTACAGCTTCGTCATCCTGATCATCTCCGGCATCTTCCTGACCTTCTGGTTCGACCCGTCCATGGCGACGGTCGAGTACGAGGGCAAGTACGCTCCGATGAACGGCATGGAGATGTCGGCGGCCTACGCGTCGTCGCTGGACCTCTCCTTCGACGTGCGCGGCGGGCTGTTCATGCGTCAGATCCATCACTGGGCCGCGCTGGTCTTCGTGATGGCGATGTCGGTGCACATGCTCCGGGTGTTCTTCACCGGCGCCTTCCGCAAGCCGCGCGAGCTCAACTGGGTGGTGGGCTGCTCGCTGCTGCTGTTGGGCCTCGGCGCCGGCTTCACCGGATATTCGCTGCCCGACGAGGTGCTCTCCGGCAACGGCCTGCGCATCATCGACGGCATCCTGAAGGCCCTGCCGGTGGTCGGATCCTACATGTCCTTCTTCCTCTTCGGCGGCGAGTTCCCCGGCGAGGCGGTCATCCCGCGGCTGTACGTGCTGCACATCCTGATCATCCCCGGGATCATCCTGGCCCTGGTGGTCGTCCACCTGTTCATGGTCGTGCTGCACAAGCACACGCAGTACCCGGGTCCGGGGCGCAGCGAGCGCAACGTGGTCGGCTACCCGGTCGGCCCGGTCTATGCGGCCAAGGCCGGCGGCTTCTTCTTCATCGTCTTCGGCATCCTGGCGCTGATCGCGGGCACCTTCCAGATCAACGCGCTGTGGAACTACGGGCCGTACGATCCCTCGCCGGTGCAGGCCGGCGCGCAGCCGGACTGGTACATCGGTCCCTTCGAGGGCGTGCTGCGCATGATGCCCGGGTGGATCGGGGACATCCCGCTGGAGTTCGTGATCCCCACGCCGTGGGGCGGCAACACGGTCGCCACTCCGGTGCTGGTTCCGCTGATCCCGATCGGCATCATGTTCGCCGGGATGTTCGTCTGGCCCTGGATCGAGGCCTGGATCAGCGGCGACAAGCGCGAGCACCACATCCTGGACCGTCCGCGCAACGCCCCGGCCCGCACCGCCTTCGGCACGGCGACGGTGACCTTCTACTGCATCCTCTGGGGGATGGGCGCCAACGACATCATCGCCACGCATTTCGATCTCTCGCTGAACGACATCACCTATTGGTCGCGGGTGCTGATCTTCGTCGGTCCGGTGTTCGCGTTCATCGTCACCAAGCGGATCTGCCTGGCGCTGCAGCGCAAGGACCGCGAGACGGTGCTCCACGGCCACGAGGCCGGCGTCATCGAGATGAAGCCGCACGGCGAGTTCACCGAGCGACACCGGCGGCCGGACGACTACGAGCTCTACACGCTGGTGGCCTTCGAGTCGCCGGAGCCCTCGGGCCCGGTGCCGGATGCGAAGGGCCGGATCACCCGCCTCGAGAAGCTGCGGGCCGGACTGAACCGCTGGTTCTACGAGGACCGGGTGGCCCCGGTGTCCCGCCAGGAGTACCTGGAGGCGCTGGAGCATGACCACCACGACGGTCATGACGACGGCGGTCTCGAGGCTCGCGAGCAGCAGCAGATCGGCTCCGGCCACCACTGATCGACCGGTGCTGATCCGCCGCCGGCGGATGCACGAACGGGCCCGGCCCCTCCGCGGAGGGGCCGGGCCCGTTCGTCGTCTGCGTCCGGGGGAGCGGGCGGGGAACGGCCGCCGGGGCCGGTCAGCGTCGACGCCTCCGGGCGCTCAGCGCTGTCCGCGCACGATCGCCCGCAGCTTCTCCAGCCGCTCGGCGACGGCGCGTTCCTGGCCGTTGCCGCTGGGCTGGTAATAGTCGACGCCGACGAGCTCGTCGGGCGGGTACTGCTGCGGCACCACATGGTGCGGCCCGTCGTGGGCGTAGGCGTATTCCGCCCCGTGCCCCATGCGCGCCGCGCCGGCGTAGTGGGCGTCGCGAAGATGGGGCGGCACAGTGCCGGTCCGGCCGGCCTTCACATCGGCGATGGCGGCGTCCAGAGCCTTATAGGAGGCGTTGGACTTCGGTGCGGTGGCGATGTGCACCGTCGCCTCGGCGAGCAGGATGCGCGCCTCGGGCATGCCGATGAGCTGGACGGCGTCGGCCGCCGCCACGGCGGTCTGCAGAGCCGTGGGGTCGGCCATCCCGACCTCCTCGCCGGCGGCGATCACCAGGCGCCGGGCGAGGAAGCGGGGGTCCTCGCCGGCGACGATCATCCGCGCCAGCCAGTGCAGTGCGGCATCGGGATCGGAGCCGCGCAGCGACTTGATGAATGCCGAGATGATGTCATAGTGCTGATCGCCGTCGCGGTCATAGCGCTGCACGGCATGGTCCATCGCCTGTTCGGCGTCGGCGGCGGTGATCACGCCGGCGCCCTCGGCGTCGTCCTCGCGACCTGCGGCGACGGCGGCCGCGGCCTCCAGCGTGGTGAGCACCCGCCGGGCGTCGCCGCCGGACATCCGCAGGATGTGGCCGCGGGCGTCGTCGTCGAGCGTCAGCGTGCCGTCCAGTCCGCGCGGCTCGGTCAGCGCACGGTCGAGGAGTCCGCCGAGGTCCTGCTCGGTCAGCGGCTGCAGGGTGAGCATCAGCGAGCGGGAGAGCAGCGGGGAGATGATCGAGAAGGACGGGTTCTCCGTGGTCGCGGCGACCAGGATGATCCAGCCGTTCTCCACTCCGGGCAGCAGGGCGTCCTGCTGGGCCTTGTTGAAGCGGTGGATCTCGTCGAGGAAGAGCACTGTGGTCACCCCGCGCAGGTCGCGGTCCTCCAGGGCCTGGTCCATGACCTTGCGGACGTCCCTCACGCCGGCGCGGATCGCCGAGAGCTCGACGAAGCGCCGGGTGTCGCCGCGGGCGATGACGTGGGCGATGGTGGTCTTGCCGGTGCCGGGCGGGCCGTAGAGGATGACCGACGCCGGGCCCGCCGGACCCCGCGAGCCCTCGGCGAGCACGCGCAGCGGCGAACCGGCGTCGAGCAGGTGCTGCTGGCCGACGATCTCGTCCAGCGACCGGGGCCGCATGCGCACGGCCAGCGGCGTGTGGCGTCCGGTGCCGGAGGCCCCGCCCGCGCCGTCGTCGGACTGTGCGCTGGAGAACAGGTCCCCGCCGAGCTGATCGGTCACCGTCGTCTCCTCGCCGCCGTCGTCGTCCGGATCCGCCCCGACTCTATCGCGCCGGAACGGGCCGCCGCGCCTCGGGGCGGCGCCGAACAGCACTGAACGGCGCTGAGCAGCACCGGGCGGCCCCCGGCGGGACGTGCCAGACTAGTCGCATGCGTGCTGTCATCCAACGCGTCTCCCGCGCCCATGTCCGGCTGACCGGCGACGACGACCCCGGGGCGACGGCGAGCGGCTTCGACGGCGAGGGCCTGGTCGTGCTGCTCGGCGTCACCCATGAGGACACCGCCGAGGAGGCCGAGCTGCTGGCCGACAAGATCGTCGGGCTGCGGATCCTGGCGGGGGAGCGCTCCTGCGCCCAGGCCGCGGCTCCGCTGCTGGTGGTCAGCCAGTTCACCCTGCACGCCGACGTCCGCCGCGGCCGTCGCCCCTCGTGGAGCCGGGCGGCCCCGGGCCCGGTCAGCGAGCCGCTCTACGAGTCCTTCGTCTCCGCGCTGCGCCGGCTCGGCGCGTGGGTGCACACCGGCAGCTTCGGCGCGGACATGGAGGTCGAGCTGGTCAACGACGGGCCGGTGACGCTCGTCGTCGACACCGACGAGCTCCGGGGCCCGCGGCGGGGCGGCGCCTGACGGCGTTCCGCCGCCGGACGCCGCCGCGCCTCAGGACTCGTCGACCGGCTGCTTCGCCGCGCCCTGGGTGCCCTCGCCCGGTGCCGGCTCCGGCTTGGCGTCCACGCCGGCCTCCCGGCGCTGCTGGGTCGTGATCGGCGCCGGGGCGGCGGTCAGCGGGTCGAAGCCGCCGCCGGACTTGGGGAAGGCGATGACCTCGCGGATCGACTCCTCGCCGGCCAGCAGGGCGACCACACGGTCCCAGCCGAAGGCGATGCCGCCGTGCGGCGGGGCGCCGAACTGGAAGGCGTCGAGCAGGAAGCCGAACTTCTCGCGGGCCTCCTCCTCGCCGATGCCCATGACCTCGAAGATCCGCTCCTGCACGTCCTGGCGGTGCACACGCAGCGAGCCGCCGGCGATCTCGTTGCCGTTGCAGACCAGGTCGTAGGCGTTCGCCAGCGCGGCGCCGGGGTCGACGTCGAAGGAGTCGGCGAACTCCGGCTTCGGCGCGGTGAAGGCGTGGTGGACGGCCGTCCAGGCGCCCGAGCCCACGGCGACGTCGCCGGCGGCGGTGGCCTCGTCGGCCGGCTCGAACATCGGCGCGTCGACCACCCAGACGAAGGACCAGGCGGCGTGGTCGATCAGCCCGACGGTCTCGGCGATCTCCACGCGGGCCGCGCCCAGCAGTCCGCGGGAGGCGGTGACCTCGCCGGCGCCGAAGAAGATGCAGTCTCCGGGGTTCGCGCCCACGGCCTCGGCGAGGCCGGCCTTCTCGGACTCGGAGATGTTCTTCGCCACCGGGCCGGAGAGCTCGCCGTCCTCGCCGACGAGCACATAGGCCAGGCCCTTGGCGCCGCGCTGCTTGGCCCACTCCTGCCAGGCGTCCAGCGTCCGCCGCGGCTGGGAGGCTCCGCCGGGCATGACCACCGCGCCCACGTAGGGGGACTGGAAGACCCGGAACGGGGTCTCGGCGAAGTACTCGGTCAGCTCGGTGAGCTCCAGTCCGAAGCGCAGGTCCGGCTTGTCGGTGCCGTAGCGCGCCATCGCCTCGCGATAGGTGATGTGCGGGATGGGGGTGTCGATCTCCACGTCGATCAGCGCCCAGAGCCGACGGATCAGCTCCTCGGACCAGCCGATGACGTCCTCCTGGTCGACGAAGCTGGCCTCGATGTCCAGCTGGGTGAACTCCGGCTGCCGGTCGGCGCGGAAGTCCTCGTCGCGGTAGCAGCGCGCGATCTGGTAGTAGCGCTCGAAGCCGCCGACCTGCAGCAGCTGCTTGAACAGCTGCGGCGACTGCGGCAGCGCGTACCAGGAGCCCGGCGCCAGGCGGGCCGGCACCAGGAAGTCGCGGGCGCCCTCCGGCGTCGAGCGGGTCAGCGTCGGAGTCTCGATCTCGGTGAACCGTTCGGCGTGCAGCAGCTCGCGGGCCACCCGGTTCGCCTCCGAGCGCAGCCGCAGCGCCTTCTGCGGGCCCTCGCGGCGCAGGTCCAGGTAGCGGTGGCGCAGCCGCGCCTCCTCGCCGACCTCCTGGTGGGCGTCCATCTGGAAGGGCAGCGGGCCGGCGGCGTTCAGCACCGTCACCGTGGAGGCGATGACCTCGACCTCGCCGGAGGCCAGCGCGGGGTTCTCGTTGCCCGCGGGCCGGCGCTCGACGGTGCCGGTGACCTGCAGGACGAACTCGTTGCGCAGCGCGGCGAAGTCCTCCTCCTCGCGGACGACGACCTGCACCACGCCGGAGGCGTCGCGCAGATCGAGGAAGGCCACGCCGCCGTGGTCGCGGCGACGGGCCACCCAGCCCACCAGGGTCACGGTCTCGGAGATGTGTGCGGCGTTCACGTCGCCGTTGTGCAGTGTGCGGAGCACGTCGTCCTTCCTTCAGGCCCTCCGTCGGTCGCGGAGCGGGCCGGTCGCATCGGCTGGTCGGAGCCCGGATCGGCTCAGCTCGCCCGGGGGAGCGGTCGTCCGGATGATTCTGTCACTGGCGGGTCGGCGGGGGCGCGGGCGGCCGCCCGCGGCGCCGCGGAGGGCGACTCCGCGGTCACTCCGCGCTCACTCGACGGGCACCACGCGCGGGGCGGCGTCCTCGAACGGCGGAGTCCAGGTCTGCGGGTCGGCGGGGGCCTGCTCGCCGGAGCGGATGTCCTTGACCTCGTGGTTCCCCTCGGCGTCGGTGAACCAGACGAAGGGGATGCCGCGCCGGTCGGCGTGGCGGATCTGCTTGCCGAACTTCTCCGCGGTCAGCGCGACCTCGACGGCGATGCCGCGGGCGCGCAGCTGATCGGCCACGTCCTGGGCCGCACCCCAGTCCTCGTCGGTGCGCAGGGTCATGTAGACCGCGCTGGGCACCGAGCGGGTGGCGGCGACGTCCTTCAGGATCTGCGAGACCAGCCGGGTGACCCCGATGGAGAGGCCGACGCCGGGGAAGGTCCGCTTCCCCGTCGAGGCCAGCGACTCGTAGCGCCCGCCCGAGCAGATCGAGCCCAGCGCCTCGCGGCCCACCAGCACCGTCTCGCAGACCGTGCCGGTGTAGTAGTCCAGTCCGCGCGCGATGGACAGATCGGCGACGACGCGGCCGGGGACCCGACGCTCCAGCTCGCCGACGACCTCGGTCAGCTCGGCCAGCCCCTCCTCCAGCAGCTCGTGCTCGCCGCCCAGCGCGCGGACCTGCTCGACGAAGGAGGTGTCGTCGGTGCGGATCTCGGCGAGCTTCAGCGCCTTGGCGGCCTGCTCCTCGGTGGCGCCGGCGGTCTCGGCCAGCTCGGCGGCGACCTTCTCCGGGCCGATCTTCTCCAGCTTGTCGATCGCCCGCAGCACGGCGGCGGTGTCCTCCAGGCCGATGGAGCGGTAGAAGCCTTCGGAGAGCTTGCGGTTGTTCAGCCGCAGCCGGAAGTCGCCGAGGGGCAGACGCTCCAGGGCGCGGGCCATGACGACGACCATCTCGACGTCGCTGCGGAAGGGGAGCGCGCCGTCGCCGACGATGTCGATGTCGGCCTGGGTGAACTCGCGGTAGCGGCCCTCCTGCGGCCGCTCGCCGCGCCAGACCTTCTGCATCTGGTACCGGCGGAAGGGGAAGGCCAGGTGTCCGGCGTTCTCCACCACGTAGCGGGCGAAGGGCACGGTCAGGTCGAAGTGCAGCGCCAGCCGGGCGTCTCCGGCGGAGGCCTCGTCGTCCTGCAGCCGGGAGATCCCGTAGATCTCCTTGTCGATCTCGCCCTTCTGCAGCAGCGTGTCGATGGTCTCGACCGCGCGCGCCTCCACGGAGGCGAACCCATGGGCCTCGAAGACCTCCCGCAGCGTGTCGAGCACATGCAGCTCCACGAGGCGCTCGTCGGGAAGCCACTCGGTGAAGCCGGAGAGGGAGGTCGAACGTGCCATGGAGGGTGCGCGCTCCTCGTGATCGTGGGGATGATGCGGGCAGTGCGGCGCGGCGTCGGCGCGGCGCCGGGACGCGCCCGGACCGCGGGTCCGGGGCCGCAGGACATCATACCGGCCGTCGACGGCGTGCGGTGAGCCGGACGTCGGCCGGCCCCGGCCGGGCCGATGCGGCTGAGGCGCAGCTCACCGTCGACGAGTCCGGGCCGGTAGGCTGGTGGACATGAGTCCCGCAGTGAAACCCGGTCACCACGAGACGTCGGCGGAGCAGGCGCGTCAGTTCGCCCGCGTCGACGACGAAGGACACGTCTACGCCCTCGCCGCCGGACAGCCCGAGCGACGGTCGGACGAGGCGGCAGGCCCCGCGGCAGACGCCGAGCGGACGGCCGACGGCGACGGAGACGAAGGCGGGGACGGAGCGCCCGACCCCTCAGCCTCCTCAGCCGCCTCTTCGTCCGAGAGCTCCGAGAGCTCCGCGAGCTCTCCGGACTATGTGGGGCAGTACCCCGAGGCGACCGCCGACGAGGCGCTGCTGTACTTCGCCCGGAAGTTCGACGACCTCTACGACCGGGCGCTGCTGCTGAAGGCCCGGGTGGAGTCCGCCGCCGACGGCGCCAGACCGCTGCGCGAGAGCATGCAGGCGCTGCGTCGCGAGCTGGAGTCGGGGCCGTGGGTCGGCGACGTCGCCGCACTGGGCGGCGTGCTCGACGAGATCGCCGCCGGCGTGGAGGGGCTCGCCGCGCAGGAGACGGCCGAGGCCGAGGCCGCAGTGGACGCCCACCTGGCCGCGCGCGAGGAGATCGTCGCCGAGGCCGAGCGGCTGGCCGCCGCCGACCCGGACCAGCAGCACTGGAAGACCGCCCAGCAGCGCATGCAGGAGCTCTTCGACGCCTGGAAGGCCGAACAGAAGAAGCCGCCGCGGATCACCAAGGCGCAGGAGGACCCCTACTGGAAGCGGTTCCGCGCGGCCCGCAGCACCTTCGACAAGAACCGTCGGGCCTTCTTCAGCCGACGCGACCAGCACCACGCCGAGGTCAAGCAGACCAAGGAGGAGCTGATCGCCCGGGCCGAGGAGCTGCAGCACAGCACCGACTACGGCCCCACGACGAAGGCCTTCCACCGGCTCATGGATGACTGGAAGGCGGTCGGCCGCGGGGCGCGGAAGACCGACGACGCCCAGTGGGCGCGGTTCCGCGCGGCGCAGGACGTCTTCTTCGCCGCCCGCGAGCAGGCCAACGCCGAGACCGATGCGCAGTACGCGCAGAACCTGGCGGCCAAGGAGCAGATCCTCGCCGAGCTCGAGGAGCTGATGCCCTTCACCAAGCCCGACCAGGTCCGGGAGCAGTACCACGCGCTGCTCGAGCGGTGGGACGAGGCCGGCCGCGTGCCGCGCGGCGACGTCAAGCGCATGGAAGGTGCGGTGAAGCGGATCCAGGATGCCTTCCGCGAGGCCGAGGACGCACAGTGGCGGCAGGCGGACCCGGAGACCCGGGCACGGCAGGACTCGATGCTCGCGCAGCTCGACGAGACCATCGGCGAGCTCGAGGAGTCGCTGGCGGCGGCTCGCGAGCACGGCGAGGAACGACGCATCAAGGAGGCCGAGGAGGCGCTCGAGGCCCGGCGCAGCTGGCGGCGGATGCTCGCCGGCGAGTGAGGCCGTCCGCCGGCGGGCGCGCCGTCGTCGACTCCGGGCCCGGTCGTCGACTCCGGACGCCGAGCGCGGCGACACGCCCGCCGCACGTCCCGAGGCGGTCCGCGCCCCGCTGATCACGGATGGATTACGATAGGCGACGAGCATTCCGGCCGGACCGGCCGGCGGGTGCGCGGGCCACGTTCTGGACCGCCCGTGCGGCGACTCCGTCGCGACGCGGCACCGGCGTCCGACGACGGACCGGCGCCCGCCAGCCCTTCGACGACCAGTGAGGACCCCCGCGTGAGCGATGACCAGCCGCCCGAGCACGGGTCGCGGCGGCGGCGAGCCGAGCAGAGCCCGCCGCCCCCGGGCAGCGACGCATCGGACGGGGGCGATCCGGACTCGCCGGAATCCTCGGCGGAGCCGCTCGCCCAGTCCGCCGAGACTCCCGCGGAGGCGCCCATCGGCACGGCGGCCGCCGGCGCGCCGTCGCCCGCGACGGCGGGCACCGGATCGCTGGACGCCGTGCTCTCGCGCGACCCGGTGGAGCCCTCGAGCGATCCCGAGCGCGGGCCGGAGGACGAGACGGACGATGAGACGGACGACGACGCCGACCCCGGGGCGTCGGAGGATCCGCAGGACCGGGAGCCCTCCGAGACCTCGCTCGACGCCCGGCTGCTGGGAGCCGACGAGCACATCGAGCACGATGCCGAGGGCACTCCGGTGCTCATCAGCTCCTCCGACTACGGCCGCGGCTACCAGACGGTGACCCCGCTGGCCGGCGCCCCGGGGCGCCGCATCCTCGACAAGCGGCGCCAGCGCCGTCGGCGGCGCAACATCACGCTGGTCTCGGTGCTCGCCGGACTGGTGGCGCTGATGGTGGTCCTGGCGGTGGTCTTCCGGACCGTCTTCGGCGGAGTCTTCAGCGAGCCCGAGGACTACGACGCCGTCGCCGGCGGGTCGGTGACCTTCACCGTCGAGCGCGGCGACGGCTGGGGAGCGGTGGCCCACAAGCTGTCCTCCGAGGGCATCGTCGCCAGCGCCGAGGCCTTCGACCAGGCGCTGCAGGACGCCGAGGAGGTCGGCACGCTGCAGGTGGGCGACTATGAGATGAACGAGCAGATGCCCGCCGAGGACGCCGTCGGCGTGCTCTCGGCCGAGCAGGAGAGCCAGCTCTACGTGGCGCTGAACTCCGGCACCCGCCTCGACGCCGCCTACGACGCGATCGCCGAGGCCACCGAGTACTCCGCCGACGAGCTCCGGGACGCCGCCGAGGACCCGACGGAGTTCGGACTGCCCGAGCAGGCCGAGAGCCTGGAGGGCTACCTGGCCGCCGGCGAGCATCGATTCCCCGTCGACGCCGGTGCGGCCGAGATCCTGCAGCAGCTGGTCGACGAGACGCTGGGCTGGCTCGAGGACGCGGGCGTGACGGATCCGACCGAGCAGTACGAGGCGGTGACCAAGGCCTCGCTGCTCACCGCCGAGGCGCAGCCGGACGACTACCGCACCGTCGCCGGGATCATCGAGAACCGGCTGCAGCCGGACAACTCGGAGACCGACGGATACCTGCAGATCGACTCGACGGCGAACTACGGGCTCGAGCAGCGCGATCTGCATCTGAGCCGCGAGGAGCTGGACGACCCGGAGAACGAGTACAGCACCCACGCTCACCGCGGCCTGCCGCCCGGACCGATCGAGGCGGTCACGCAGGAGGCGATCGAGGCGGCGGCCGACCCGGAGGACAACGACTACTACTACTGGGTGACCACGAATATCGCCACCGGCGAGACCAAGTTCGCCGAGACCTACTCGGAGCATCAGGAGTACGTGGAGGAGTACGACGCGTACTGCGAGGAGAACCCGGACGTCTGCGGCGACGGCGACGCGCCCAACACCGAGACGCGCAGCGAGTGAACTCCATGATCGACGGACCGGACCGAGCCGGAGACGCCGTCGCCCCGGACGGCGCCGCGGAGGCGACGCCGATCGCCCGCGCGGCGGTGCTGGGCAGCCCCATCGGCCACTCCCTCTCGCCGGCGCTGCACGGCGCGGCCTACGCCCATCTGGGGCTGGCGGCGGAGTACACCCGCCGGGAGGTCGACGTCGACGGCCTGCAGGCCTTCCTGGCCGCCGCCGACGCCGATCCGTCGGGGCCGCCCTGGCTGGGCTGGTCGGTGACCATGCCGCTGAAGGCCGCCATGGTCGAGCATATGGACGCCGTCTCGGACCGGGTGCGCCGACTCGGGGTGCTGAACACCGTCGTCCACCGGGACGGTCGGCGCCGCGGGGAGAACACCGACGTCGACGGCATCGTCGCCGCGCTGCGCGAGGCCCGCCCGGAGGGGCTCCGACCGGCCGCCGGCGGAGCGTCCGAAGCTCCCTTCGCCCTCGTCGGCGCCGGGGCGACGGCGGCGGCGACGCTGGCCGCCGCCGCGGAGCTGGGCTTCGTCGACGTCCGCTGCCACGCCCGGGCGCCGGAGCGCGCCGAGGCGCTGCGCCCGGTGGCCGAGACGCTGGGGCTGCGGCTGCTCACCCTGCCGCTGGAGGACCTGGTGGACGACCTCTCCGGCCGGGGCGCGCATCCGACTCCGGCCGCCGTGGTCTCCACGCTGCCGCCGTCCGCCGCCGACGGACTCGCCGAGCAGCTCGCCGCCCCCTCGGCGGGGCGCGGCGCGGCCGGCGAAGGCGGCGAGGTCGGCGCGCCGCGCACCGCCGAGGTGCCGCTGCTCGACGTCGCCTACGATCCCTGGCCCTCGCGGCTGGCCACGGCCTGGGAGTCTCGCGGCGGCGTCGTGGTCAGCGGGCTGTCGATGCTGCTGCACCAGGCCGTCGCCCAGGTCGACCTGTTCACCGCCGCGACGCCGCGTCCGGCGGCCGAGGAGCCGCCGGAGAGTCGGGCGGCGATGGTCGCGGCGATGCGCGCGGCCGTCGGCCTGCCCGGCTGACGCGCGGCGGCGCGGACCGCGTCCACGATGCGGGACCGGCCCGCCCGCCCCCTCGGCGCGGGGCCTCGACATGGCATGATGGAGCCATGTTGCGTTGGCTGACCTCCGGAGAATCGCACGGCCGCTCCCTCGTCGGGATCCTCGAGGGCCTCCCGGCCGGAGTCCCCGTCTCGACTGAGGACGTGCAGGCCGCGCTGGCCCGCCGGCGGCTGGGCTACGGTCGCGGCGCTCGGATGAAGTTCGAGCAGGACCAGGTCAGCCTGCTGGCCGGCGTCCGCCACGGACTGACCCTCGGCGCGCCGGTGACCATCGAGGTCGGCAACACCGAGTGGCCCAAGTGGGAGAAGGTCATGGCCCCGGATCCGATCGACCCCGCCGAGCTCGAGGGGCTGGCCCGGAATGCTCCGCTGACCCGTCCGCGACCGGGCCACGCCGACTACACCGGCATGCAGAAGTACGGCTTCTCCGAGGCCCGGCCGGTGCTCGAGCGCGCCTCCGCCCGCGAGACGGCCACGCGCGTCGCGCTGGGCACGCTGGCCCAGCAGTTCCTCGCCCAGCTGGACATCACCACGGTCTCGCACACCACCGCCGTCGGCCCGGTGGAGGTGCCCGAGGACGTCGAGACGCCCTCGGCCGCCGACGTCGAGCGGCTCGACGCCGACCCGCTGCGCTGCACCGATCCGGCGACCTCCGAGCGGATGGTGGCCGAGGTGGACGACGCGCACAAGGCCGGCGAGACGCTCGGCGGCTCCGTGGAGGTCGTCGTCGACGGCCTGCCGCCGGGGCTGGGCTCCTACGTGCACTGGGACCGCCGGCTGGACTCCCGGCTGGCCGGTGCGCTCATGGGCATCCAGGCGATCAAGGGCGTCGAGCTCGGCGACGGCTTCCGCACCACGCGGCGTCGCGGCTCGGCCGCCCACGATGAGATGGAGCCCGACGGCGAGGAGGTCCGGCGCAGCAGCAACCGTGCCGGCGGCGTCGAGGGCGGCATGAGCATCGGCACCCCGCTGCGCGTGCGGGCCGGCATGAAGCCCATCGCCACTGTGCCGAAGTCGCTGCGCACAGTCGACACCGCCACCGGAGAGGCCGCCACCGCCCACCACCAGCGCTCGGACGTCTGCGCGGTGCCGGCCGCCGGCGTCGTCGCCGAGGCCATGGTCGCGCTGGTGATCGCCCAGGCGGTGCTGGAGAAGTTCGGCGGAGACTCGGTCGCCGAGGTGCGCCGCAACCTGGAGGGCTATAAGCAGAACCTGCCGCGGCTGGGCGAGGAGCCCGGCGTCGCCGGCGCCGACGGGGACCCGCTGCAGGCTCCGGCGGCGATGCAGGACGAGTGAGCATGGACGGGGGTGTCAGGGTGTCCACGAGCGAGATCCCCGTCCCGGAGCCGCATCAGGGTGAGCCGCGCAGCATCGTGCTGATCGGTCCGATGGGCTCGGGCAAGTCCACCGTCGGCGCGGCGCTGGCCCGTCGGCTGGCGCGGCCGCACGTCGACAGCGACCATTTCTTCGTCGCGCGCCACGGGCCGATCGCCGACTTCTTCCGCGGCCACGGCGAACAGGCCTTCCGCGCCGAGGAGGAGCGGCTCGTCGCCGAGCTCCTCGACGCGCCGCGCCCGTCGGTGATCAGCCTGGGCGGCGGCTCGGTGCTCTCGGCCGCCACGCGCGAGCGGCTGCGTCCGCATCTGGTGGTGATGCTGGACCTGACGGTGGAGCAGGCGCTGCCGCGGCTGGGCGACGGCTCCTCCCGTCCGATGCTCGGCGGGGATCCGGCGGCCCGGTGGGCCGAGACCTACGCCGCCCGCGAGCCGCTCTACCGGCAGAGCGCCGACATCGTGCTCGACCCGGCCGATGGGACGATCGAGCAGAGAGTCGATACCATCGTTGCGCAGCTGGACCGCGGCCGACGTGCCCGGTCCGACGACTGAGCGTCCCACCCCGTCAGGAGAAGACCAGACTCGATGAACGACCAGGCCGATCCCGCACCCGAGCCCGATCAGCGCCCGCAGGGCGAGGAGACGGGCGCCGAGCAGACCTCCGAGGCCGCCGCGCCCGCCGGCGAGGCGCCGGAGCCGACGACGATCACCGTCGGCGACGGCGGCGGATCGGGCGGCCAGGCGCTGGGCTACGACGTCGTGGTCGGCAACGGGCTGCTCGCGCGGCTGCCGGAGATGATCGGCACGCAGCCCGAGCGGGTGCTGGTGATCCATCCGCGCGCGCTGCGGGCGACCGGCGACGTCGTCCGCGAGGATCTGGAGAACGCCGGCTACAAGGCCGTCGTCGCCGAGATCCCCGACGCCGAGGAGGGCAAGCACATCCAGGTCGCGGCCTTCTGCTGGCAGGTGCTGGGGCAGAACGACTTCACCCGCTCCGACGCGGTGGTCTCCGTGGGCGGGGGAGCGGTGACCGACGTCGCCGGCTTCGTCGCCGCCACCTGGCTGCGCGGCGTGCGGGTGGTGCACATGCCGACCACGCTGCTGGGCATGGTGGACGCCGCCGTCGGCGGCAAGACCGGCATCAACACCGCCGAGGGCAAGAACCTGGTGGGCTCCTTCCACCAGCCGGCCGGCGTGCTGGCGGATCTGGACACGCTGCTGACCCTGCCGCGCAATGAGCTGGTGGCCGGGCTCGCCGAAGTGGTCAAGTGCGGGTTCATCTCCGACGAGCGGATCCTGGAGATCATCGAGGAGCATCCGGAGCAGGCGCAGAATCCGCATTCGGCGCAGCTGCGCGAGCTCATCGAGCGGGCCATCGCGGTCAAGGCCGCCGTCGTCGGCCGGGATCCGAAGGAGGCCGGCCTGCGGGAGTCGCTGAACTACGGCCACACGCTGGCCCACGCGATCGAGCTCGCCGAGCGCTATCAGTGGCGGCACGGCGCGGCGGTCTCGGTCGGGCTCGTCTACGCCGCCGAGCTGGCGCGCAGCCTGGGCCGTCTGGACGACGCCGCCGCCGATCGGCACCGGTCGGTGCTGCAGCTGCTGGGCCTGCCGACGACCTACCGCGACGACCGCTGGAACCAGCTGCTCGAGGGCATCCGCCGGGACAAGAAGAACCGCGGCGACCAGCTGCGCTTCGTGCTGCTCTCCGCCCAGGGACAGCCGGCCACTGTCGAGATCCCCGACGCGTCGATCCTCTACGCCACCTACCAGGAGATCGCCGAGCCGGAGACGGCCGGTCCGGTGAGCCTGTAGAATCGACTGTCGGCGTCCGCCGGGGCCGCCCCCGTCGCGTCCTCGCAGCACGCGCGCGGTGCGCCGACCGAGCACGCCGACGTCGACGACACGCCGTCGGCGTCGCGACCATGACCACGCGATACGAGCACGCGAAGAAGGGCAGTCTGTGGCCTCCTCCAACGACATCAAGAACGGAGCCGTCCTCGAGCTGGACGGCCAGCTCTGGACCACGCTGGAGTTCCAGCACGTCAAGCCCGGCAAGGGCGGCGCGTTCATCCGCACCAAGCTGAAGAACGTCACCTCCGGCAAGGTCGTGGACCGCACGTTCAACGCCGGGGCGAAGGTCGACTTCGCCGTGGTGGACCGCTCGAACTACCAGTTCCTCTACGTCGACGGCGACGAGTACGTCTTCATGGACCTGCGGGACTTCGACCAGATCGGCGTGCCGGCCGGAGTCGTCGGCGACGCGGCGAACTTCCTGATGGAGAACCAGGAGGTCACCGTCGCGCTGCACGAGGGCACTCCGCTCTACATCGAGATGCCGCCGTCGGTGGTCATGGAGATCACCTACACCGAGCCCGGCCTGCAGGGCGACCGCTCCTCCGGGGCGACCAAGTCGGCCACTGTGGAGACCGGCCACGAGGTGCAGGTCCCGCTGTTCGTCGAGCAGGGCACCCGCATCAAGATCGACACGCGGAACTCGGAGTACCTCGGCCGCGTCACCGACTGAGGCGCCGGCCGCCGCGGACGACGACGGCGGGCACGACTGACGACACGAGCGACGAGACGACGGACCCCAGGACGGACGAGGAACAGTGGCCAAACGAAGCAAAGCGCGCCGGCGGGCGCTGGAGATCCTCTTCGAGGCCGAGCAGCGCGGCGGCGATCCGCTCGAGGTGCTGCGGCGGCGCCGCGAGAGGGACGACATGGTCGTCAACGATTACACCGTGACTCTTGTGCAGGGCGTCGCGGAGGAGCAGGATCGCCTCGACGAGCTCATCTCCACCTATGCCCGCGGCTGGACGCTGGACCGCATGCCGCGGGTGGACGTGATGGCCCTGCGCCTCGGCGCCTGGGAGCTGCTCAGCAACGACGAGATCCCCGACGGCGTCGCCGTCTCCGAGGCCGTCGCCCTGGTGCGGGAGATGTCCACCGACGAGTCCCCGACCTTCGTCAACGGTCTGCTCGGCCGGCTCCAGCAGCTCAAGCCCACGCTGGAGTGAGCCGCCGATCCCGTCCGGGCGTCTCCGCCGACCATGACGCGCGGCGCGCGCGGTCGGCGGCGACGCGCTAGGATGGGACCCGGCGCCGGCTCTCCGACGGCGACGGCGCCGACAACTGCACATCGAGCTCCCCGGCGACCTGCCGGGGGAGCCGTCTCCTTTAAGGATCGTCCCGTGAGGCGAGGAAGGAGCCCCTGGTGGCACAGACCCCGGAGACCTCCCAGGTCATGTCCGCGTCCGATCTGGACCGGGCACTGACCCGCATCGCGCACGAGATCGTCGAGTCCCATCGCGGGGTCGAGGGTCTGGTGCTGCTCGGCATCCCGCGCCGCGGGGTGCCGCTGGCCCGCCGCCTCGGCGAGCGGCTGGCGCGCATCGACCCCCGGTTCTCGCCCGAGGACGCCGTCGGGTCGCTGGACATCACGCTGCACCGCGACGATCTGCGCACCGCCGCGGCCCGCACCCCGGAGCCCACTCGGGTGCCGAGCACCGGCGTCGACGGCACCACCGTGGTGCTCGTCGACGACGTGCTCTACTCGGGCCGCACCGTCCGCGCGGCGCTCGACGCGCTCTCCGCGCTGGGCCGTCCCGCCACGGTGCGACTGGCCGTCATGGTCGACCGCGGCCACCGCGAGCTGCCCATCCGCGCCGACCACGTCGGCAAGAATCTGCCCACCTCCCGCGACGAGCGGGTCTCGGTGGTGCTGTCGGCCGTCGACGAGGTCGCCGCCGAGGACGAAGGCGTGCTCATCGAGAGGGGGCGGGCATGAAGCATCTGCTCTCCACCGCCTCGCTGGCGCACGCCGACGCCTCGGCCATCCTGGACACCGCCGAGGAGATGTCGGCGGTGTCCACCCGCGAGGTCAAGAAGCTCCCCACGCTGCGCGGCCGCACCGTGGTCACGCTCTTCCACGAGGACTCCACGCGCACCCGCGTCTCCTTCGAGGCCGCGGCCAAGCGCCTCTCCGCCGATGTGATGAACTTCTCGGCCAAGGGGTCCTCGGTCTCCAAGGGCGAATCGCTGAAGGACACCGTCCAGACGCTGGAGGCCCTGGGCGCCGACGCCGTGGTGATGCGCCACGCCGCCGCCGGAGCGGCCCATCAGCTCGCCGCCGCCGACTGGACCGACTGTGCCGTGGTCAACGCCGGCGACGGCACCCACGAGCACCCCACCCAGGCGCTGCTGGACGCGCTGACCCTGCGCCGCGGACGCGCCGCGGCCGCCGGAGTGGACCCGCGCGGCACCGATCTGGCCGGCATGCGGGTGCTGATCGTCGGCGACATCCTGCACTCCCGGGTGGCCCGCTCCAACGTCTGGCTGCTGCACACTCTCGGCGCCGAGGTCCACCTGGCCGCACCGCCGACGCTGCTGCCGGTCGGCGTCGAGCACTGGCCTGCCGCCGTGCACTATGACGTCGACGTCGCGCTGGCCGCCGAGCCGGATGCGGTGATGATGCTGCGCGTGCAGGCCGAGCGGATGGGCGGGGCCTTCTTCCCCAGCGCCGGCGAGTACACGCGCCGCTGGGGGCTCACCGACGAGCGGCTCGCCGTCGTCGAACGCCTGCCGGGCCCGGCCCGCGACGGCTCCGGGGCGATGATCCTGCACCCCGGGCCGATGAACCGCGGCGTGGAGATCTCCTCCGCCGCGGCCGACTCGCCGCTGAACCGGGTGCTCGACCAGGTCTCGCACGGCGTCTCGGTCCGGATGGCGGTGCTGCACCTGCTGCTCAGCGGCGACCGCGGCCCCGACCGGGCCGCGGAGGCCGCCTCGCCCGCCGCCGAACCCTCCACGGACAGGAGCCGCTCATGAGCACCATCTCCCAGCCGCCGCACTCCGCCGCGCCGAGCGCCGAGGAGGCGACCGCGCCGGTGCTGATCCGCGGCGCCCGGCCGTACGGCGACGAGCCGACCGACCTGCTGCTGCGCGCCGGCCGCATCGCGGCCCTCGGCGCGCAGGCGGCCGCGACGGCCGCGGAGCTGGCCGAGGACGGGACGCCGGTGCTGGCCGTCGAGGCGGCCGGCCAGATCGCCCTGCCCGGCCTGGTCGACCTGCACACCCACCTGCGCGAACCCGGCCGGGAGGACGCCGAGACCGTCGAGACCGGCAGCCGGGCGGCCGCCCTGGGCGGCTTCACCGCCGTGCACGCGATGGCCAACTCGACCCCGGCCGCCGACTCCGCCGGCGTCGTCGAGCAGGTCCACCGGCTCGGCCGCGAGGCCGGCTGGACCCGCGTGCAGCCGGTCGGGGCGGTCAGCGTCGGACTGGCCGGCGAGCGGCTGGCCGAGCTCGGCGCGATGGCCGAGTCCTCGGCGGCGGTGCGGATGTTCTCCGACGACGGGATGTGCGTCCACGACCCGGTGCTGATGCGTCGGGCGCTGGAGTACGTCAAGGCCGTCGACGGCTTCGTCGCCCAGCACGCCCAGGAGCCGCGGCTGACCGCCGGAGCGCAGATGCACGAGGGCGCCGTCTCGGCGGAGCTGGGCATGCCGGGCTGGCCGGCGGTCGCCGAGGAGTCGATCATCGCCCGCGACGTGCTGCTGGCCGAGCACGTCGGCTCCCGGCTGCACGTCTGCCACGTCTCCACCCGCGGCTCGGTGGAGATCATCCGCTGGGCGAAGTCCCGCGGCGTCGACGTCACCGCCGAGGTGACCCCGCACCACCTGCTGCTGACCGACGAGCAGGTGCGCAGCTTCGACCCGGTCTACAAGGTCAACCCGCCGCTGCGCACCGCCGAGGACGTCGAGGCGCTGCGCGCCGCGCTGGCCGACGGGACGATCGACGTCGTCGGCACCGACCATGCCCCGCACCCCGACCAGGCCAAGGAATGCGAGTGGGTGGACGCGGCGATGGGCATGACGGGGCTGGAGACCGCCCTGCCGGTGCTGATCGCCACGATGATCGAGACCGGGGCCATGGACTGGCGACGCCTGGCCGAGGCCACGTCGGCCCGTCCGGCGCAGATCCACCGCCACGCGCATCTGGGCCGGCCGATCGCCGTCGGCGAGACCGCCGACCTGGTGCTCGTCGACCCGGCGGAGCGGCGCACCGTGCGGCCTCAGGAGCACGCGACGAAGGGCCGGAACTCGCCGTACGCCGGCCGGGAGCTGCCGGGCCGGGTGCGGGCCACCTTCCTGGAGGGCCACCCGGTGGTCCTCGACGGCGCGCTGGCGACCTCGCGGACCGGACGGACCGCGGACCGGACGGTCGCGCCATGACGCCGACCTACCTGCTCTGGTTCGCCGGAGCGGCCGTCGTCGTCGCCCTGCTCGTGCTGCTGCTCGGACTGGGCTGGCGGGCCCGACGACGACGGCAGCGGCACCTGCCCGCGCCCGCGGCGCTGCCCGAGGAGCTCGTCCGCGCGGAGCCGCTGGCCGCCGGAGAGGGCATGGTCATCGGCACCGTCGACGCCGCCGACCCGCTGGACCGGGTCGCCGTCCACGGACTCGGCATCCGCACCGACGGACGGCTGGAGGTCCACGAGTCCGGCGTCGCCGTCTTCCGGGCGGGCGCGCCGAACCATCTCATTCCGCGGGAGGACCTCACCCACGCGCGCACCGATCGCGGCGTCGTCGGTAGATTCGTCGAACGGGACGGAGCGCTGATCGTCGGCTGGCGGCTCGGCGACCAGCGGGTCGAGACCGCCTTCCGCGCCCGTCACGCCGACTCCCATCGCACGCTGCTCGAGGCGCTGCACCGCCTGACCCCGACCACCGACGCCACGCTCGACGAGCCGGCGTCGACCGATCCTGAGGAGCGACAGTACCCATGAACACCTTCGAGCCGGCCCTCCTCGTCCTCGAGGACGGCACCGTCGAGGAGGGGACCGCCTACGGCGCCCGCGGCACGCGGCTGGGCGAGGCGGTCTTCTCCACCGGCATGACCGGATACCAGGAGACGCTGACCGACCCGTCCTACGCGCGGCAGATCGTGGTCCAGACGGCCCCGCACATCGGCAACACCGGGGTCAACGACGAGGACCCCGAGTCCCGCCGCATCTGGGTCGCCGGCTACGTCGTCCGCGACGCCGCCCGGCGGCCGTCGAACTGGCGCAGCCGCCGCACGCTGGAGGAGGAGCTGATCGCCCAGGACGTCGTCGGCATCCAGGGCGTGGACACCCGCGCGATCACCCGGCACCTGCGCGAGGCCGGAGCGATGCGCGCCGGGATCTTCTCCGGCGCCGAGGCCGAGCGGCCGACCGCCGAGCTGGTCGAGGCCGTGCGCGGCCAGGAGCCGATGGCCGGGACCCGGCTGGCCGAGGAGGTCAGCGTCTCCGAGCCCTACGTCGTCGAGCCCGCCGACCACGGCTTCGCCGGCGAGCCGCTCGCCGCCGTCGCGGCGATCGACCTGGGCATCAAGACGATGACTCCGGTGCGGCTGGCCGAGCGGGGGCTGCGCGTCACCGTGCTGCCGGCGACGACGAGCTTCGCCGAGCTGCAGGCGCTGCGCCCCGACGGCGTCTTCCTCTCCAACGGGCCCGGCGACCCGGCGACGGCGGCCGCGCAGATCGGGCTGCTGCGCGAGGTGCTCGCCGCGCGGATCCCGTTCTTCGGCATCTGCTTCGGCAACCAGATCCTCGGCCGGGCGCTGGGCTTCGGCACCTATAAGCTGCCCTTCGGCCATCGCGGGATCAACCAGCCGGTGATGGACCACGCCACCGGCACTGTCGAGATCACCGCGCAGAACCACGGATTCGCCGTCGACGCGCCCATCGGGCAGGTCGTCACCGCCCCCGAGGAGCGCTTCGGCCGGGTCGAGGTCAGCCACTCCAGCCTCAACGACGACGTCGTCGAGGGCCTGCGCTGCCTGGACGTGCCGGCCTTCTCCGTCCAGTACCACCCCGAGGCCGCCGCGGGTCCGCACGACTCCGCCTACCTCTTCGACCGCTTCGTCGAGCTGATGACCGGCGCCGACGCCACGACCACAGGAGGAGACACCACCCATGCCTAAGCGCACCGATCTGCAGTCGGTCCTGGTCATCGGCTCGGGGCCGATCGTCATCGGCCAGGCCGCCGAGTTCGACTACTCCGGCACCCAGGCGCTGCGGGTGCTCAAGGAGGAGGGCATCCGCGTCGTCCTGGTCAACTCCAACCCGGCGACGATCATGACCGACCCGGAGTTCGCCGACGCGACCTACGTCGAGCCCATCAGTCCGGAGGTGGTCGCCAAGATCATCGCCCAGGAGAAGCCCGACGCAGTGCTGCCCACGCTGGGTGGGCAGACTGCGCTGAACACCGCCATCGCCCTGGACAAGCAGGGCGTGCTCGCCGAGCACGGGGTGGAGCTGATCGGCGCGAACATCGACGCCATCGAGCTGGGCGAGGACCGCGAGAAGTTCAAGGGCGTCGTCGAGCGCTCCGGCGCGGAGTCGGCCCGCTCGCGGATCGTCAATTCCATGGACGAGGCGCTGGCCGCCGCCGAGGACCTCGGCTATCCGATGGTCGTGCGCCCCTCGTTCACCATGGGCGGGCTCGGCTCGGGGCTGGCCCACGACGAGGAGGACCTGCGGCGCATCGCCGGCGCCGGTCTGCACTACAGCCCCACCTCGGAGGTGCTCCTGGAGGAGTCCATCCTGGGGTGGAAGGAGTACGAGCTGGAGATGATGCGCGACGCCAACGACAACGTCGTGGTCGTCTGCTCCATCGAGAACCTCGACCCGGTCGGCGTGCACACCGGCGACTCGATCACCGTCGCGCCGGCGATGACGCTCACCGACCGCGAATACCAGAAGATGCGCGACGTCGCGATCAACGTCATCCGCGAGGTCGGCGTGGACACCGGCGGCTGCAACATCCAGTTCGCCGTCGACCCGGCCACCGGCCGTGTGGTGGTCATCGAGATGAACCCGCGGGTCTCGCGCTCCTCGGCGCTGGCCTCGAAGGCCACCGGCTTCGCGATCGCGAAGATCGCGACCAAGCTGGCGGTGGGCTACACCCTCGACGAGATCCCCAACGACATCACGCAGAAGACTCCGGCGAGCTTCGAGCCGACGCTGGACTACGTGGTGGTCAAGGTCCCGCGCTTCGCCTTCGAGAAGTTCCCCGCCGCCGACCCGACGCTGACGACGACGATGAAGTCCGTCGGCGAGGCGATGGCCATCGGTCGCAGCTTCACCGAGGCGATGCAGAAGGCCCTGCGGTCGCTGGAGCAGCGCGACAGCGAGTTCGCCTTCCCGCAGCTGACCGGCGAGCAGATCGAGGAGCTGCTGGCCGGCATGGCGACGCCGACCACCGAGCGCCTCCACCAGGTCCAGCAGGCGATGCACGCCGGCGCGGCCCTGGAGCGCGTGCAGGAGATCACCGGCATCGACCCCTGGTATCTGGACCAGCTGCAGCTGATCAACGAGACCGCCGCGGCGCTGCGCGCGGCGGGCGAGCTCACTCCCGCGCTGCTGCGGACGGCCAAGCGCCACGGCTTCTCCGACGAGCAGATCGGGGCGCTGCGGCACATGGCGCCGGCCGTGGTCCGCGGGGTGCGCCATGCGCTGGGGATCCGCCCGGTCTACAAGACGGTGGACACCTGTGCCGCCGAGTTCGAAGCCTTCACGCCCTATCACTACTCGGCCTATGACCGTGAGGACGAGATCGCCTCCCACGACAAGCCCTCGGTGATCATCCTGGGCTCGGGGCCGAACCGCATCGGGCAGGGGATCGAGTTCGACTACTCCTGCGTCCACGCGACGATGGCGCTGCGCGAGGCCGGGCACGAGACGGTCATGATCAACTGCAACCCGGAGACGGTCTCCACCGACTACGACACCTCCGACCGGCTCTACTTCGAGCCGCTGACCCTGGAGGACGTCCTGGAGGTCATCGCCGCCGAGGAGCGCACCGGGGGAGTCCTCGGCGTCTACGTCCAGCTCGGCGGCCAGACGCCGCTGAAGCTCGCCCAGCAGCTCGCCGACGCCGGCGTGACCATCCTGGGCACCTCGCCGGAGGCCATCGACCTGGCCGAGGAGCGCGGCGAATTCGACCAGGTGCTGCGCCGCGGCGGGCTGATCGCGCCGAAGAACGGCACGGCGGTCAGCTTCTCCGACGCGAAGCGCGAAGCCGAGGAGATCGGCTACCCGGTGCTGGTCCGGCCGTCGTACGTGCTGGGCGGCCGCGGCATGGAGATCGTCTACGACGAGGCCGGCCTGGAGCGCTACATCAGCAACGCCACCGAGGTCTCCGCCGAGCACCCGGTGCTGGTCGACCGCTTCCTGGAGGATGCGATCGAGGTCGACGTCGACGCGCTGTTCGACGGCGAGGAGCTCTACCTCGGCGGCGTGATGGAGCACATCGAGGAGGCCGGCATCCACTCCGGCGACTCGGCCTGCGCGCTGCCGCCGATCACCCTGGGCCCCGACGTCGTCGAGCGGGTCCGGCAGGCCACCGACGTCATCGCCCGCGGCGTGGGCGTGCGCGGGCTGATCAACATCCAGTTCGCCGTCGCCTCCGACGTGCTGCACGTCATCGAGGCCAACCCGCGGGCCTCGCGGACGGTGCCCTTCGTCTCCAAGGCCACCGGCGTCGCGCTGTCCAAGGCCGCCGCGCTGATCGGCACCGGCGTCTCGATCGCCGAGCTGCGCGCCGGCTCCGGCCACCCGAGCGCCGGGGCGCTGCCGGCGACCGGCGACGGCTCCCAGCTGCCTCCGGGCGCGGCGGTGGCGGTCAAGGAGGCCGTGCTGCCCTTCAGCCGCTTCCGCACCCCGGAGGGGCGCGTGGTCGACTCGCTGCTCGGCCCGGAGATGCGGTCCACCGGCGAGGTCATGGGCATCGACAAGCACTTCGACACCGCTTTCGCGAAGTCCCAGCTGGCCGGCAACAACCCGCTGCCCACCGGCGGCCGGGTGTTCGTCTCGGTGGCCAACCGCGACAAGCGGGGGGTGATCATGCCGGTCAAGCGCCTCGTCGACCTGGGCTTCGAGATCGTCTCCACCGGCGGCACCGCCGACGTGCTGCGGCGCAACGGCGTCGAGACCGAGGTGGTCGACAAGATCGCCGACGTCGACGGCGGCCGCACCGTGCTCGACCTGGTCGAGGGCGGCGAGATCTCGCTGATCGTCAACACGCCCTCCGGCGGCGACGCCCGCAGCGACGGCTACGAGATCCGCGCGGCGGCCACCTCGGTGGGCACCCCCGTGATCACCACTGTCGCGGAGTTCGGCGCCGCGGTGCAGGCCATCGAGGCGCTGGGCCGGTTCAGCTGGTCGGTGACCTCGCTGCAGGACCACCACGCGCGTCTGGCGAGCCTGGGATGAGCGACGGCGACCGGCCCGGCGTCGGCGACCGGCTCAGCTTCGGCGACCGGCTCGCCGCGGCGATGACCGCCTCCGGCCGGCTCTGCGTGGGCATCGACCCGCATGCCGAGCTGCTGGCCTCCTGGGGGCTGGCCGACGACGCCGAGGGACTGCGCGCCTTCGGCGAGCGGGTGGTCGCGGCCGCGGCCGACGTCGTCGGGGTGGTCAAGCCGCAGGTGGCGTTCTTCGAGCGGCACGGCCCGGCCGGGATGCAGGCGCTGGCCGAGGTCCAGCGCAGCGCCCGGCAGGCCGGCCTGCTGGTGATCGCCGACGCCAAGCGCGGCGACATCGGCTCGACGATGGCCGGCTACGCGGAGGCCTGGCTGGACCCGGCCGCGCCGCTGGCCGCCGATGCGCTGACCGTCAGCCCGTACCTCGGCGTCGGCGCGCTGGCCCCGGCGGTGCAGGCCGCCCGGACCCACGGCGCCGGGCTGTTCGTCCTCGGGCTGACCTCGAATCCCGAGGGGCAGGACGTGCAGCTCGCCCGGTCGGCCGCCGGAGCGACGGTGGCCGGCGAGGTCGCCGCCCGGGTGGCGGAGCTCAACGCCGCCGGCGGCCGGCCCGCCGGAGACCAGCCCTCCCCGGCGCCGCTGGGCGATCTCGGCCTGGTCGTCGGCGCGACCACCGCTCCGCTGGCCGCCGAGCACGGGATCGACCTGACCGCCGGACGGCCGCCGCTGCTGGCGCCCGGCTACGGAGCCCAGGGCGCCGACGTCGCGGCGATGCGCGCCGGCTTCGGCGAGGCCTGGGAGCGTCAGGTGCTGGTGAACGCCTCGCGCGGGATCCTGCGCGCCGGGCCCGCGGAGCGCGATCTGGTCGCGGCGATGGAGGCCGCGCGTGAGGACCTCGACGGCTGACGGGCCTGGGCCCGGTGCCCGGACCTGGGGAAAGACGGATCTGAGGGAGGAGATTCCCTCGTCGCTGATCTATTGCCCCGGGCGACGGAACAGGGCTAGATTCGTCGACATGAGTTGGATGGCGTGAGGGAGGCTGCGAGCAGCAGGAGCACCCCGGGCGCCTCGTCATGAGGAGAATCACGTGGCCCTGCGAGAACTGAGCAAGGAAGAACGCGACGTCGCCCGTCAGAAGGCCCTGGCGGCGCGCATCGAGCGCGCCGAGCTGAAGGAGGCCTTCGGGGAGGGACGCGTCAGCTTCGACGACGTGCTGAACAAGGCCGAGCGCTCCGAGGCGGTGGCCCGACTGAAGACGGTCGAGCTGCTGGAGGCGCTGCCGGGCATCGGCAAGGTGACCGCGGCGAAGACCCTGGAAGACCTGGGCATCTCGGAGAACCGCCGCATCGGCGGGCTCGGCGTGAAGCAGCGCACCGCGCTGGCGCGCCACCTGGCCCAGCTCTGACCGACCGGCCGCCCCGCCGGAGGCCTCGAGCCTCCGACGGCGTGCGGACCGCCGGGGGAGCGGGTCCGACCGGAGCGCGGGGAGGGGTGTGTGCCGGATGCCGGGGAGGTCCGGCGGGCGCGACGCGCCGGGCAGGCGGTACGATGGTCTGCGATCCCGCCCGTCGACGCGCTCGAGAAGGAGCATCCTGTGAGCCGACCCCAGGTCACCGTGCTGGCCGGTCCCACCTCCGTGGGCAAGTCCACGATGAGCCGGCACATCCGCGAGAATCACCCGGAGGTGACCTTCTCGGTCTCGGCCACCACCCGGGCGCCCCGGCCCGGAGAGGTCGACGGCGTCGACTACCACTTCCTCAGTCCGGAGGAGTTCGACCGGCTCATCGAGGCCGACGAGCTGCTCGAATGGGCCACCGTCCACGGCGCGCATCGGTACGGCACGCTGCGCTCGACGGTGCAGGAGGGGCTCGACGCCGGCCGCAGCGTGCTGCTGGAGATCGATCTGCAGGGCGCGCGCCAGGTCAGGCGCACGATGCCCGACGCGCAGTTCGTCTTCCTCACCCCGCCCTCCTGGGAGGAGATGGTGAGTCGCCTCACCGGACGGGGCACCGAGTCCGAGGAGGAACAGCGTCGACGGCTGGAAACCGCTAGGATGGAGCTCGCGGCGGAATCGGAGTTCGACGTCACCGTGGTGAACGACGAGCTCGAGCGCGCCGCCGCCGAACTTCTCTCCCTCATGGGCTTCGACCTGGACTCGCACCCCGCCGAGCCGGGCGCGGAGCCGTCGACGGACCGCCCGTGACATCGTCCGAAGCGCCGTCCGACACGTCATCCGACACAGCACCCGAGACCCGAAGGACACCCCCGCAGTGACTGAGCAGCTCGAAGGCATCATCAACCCGTCGATCGACTCCCTGGTGCAGAAGACCGACTCCAAGTACGCCCTGGTGCTCTTCGCCGCGAAGCGCGCCCGGCAGATCAACGCCTACTACGCCCAGCTGCACGAGGGCCTGTTCGAGTACGTGGGCCCGCTGGTGGACACCAAGCTGAACGAGAAGCCGCTGTCCATCGCGCTGCGCGAGATCAACGAGGACCTGCTGGTCAACCACCCGGCCAGCAACCCGGCCTCCTGATCCGCGGCGAGGCACGGCACGCCAGCATGCGCATCGTCCTGGGAGTCAGCGGAGGCATCGCCGCCTATAAGGCCGTCCATCTGCTGCGTCTGCTCCGCGAGGAGGGCCACCAGGTCGACGTCGTGCCGACGCGCGCCGCGCTGGAGTTCGTGGGCCGCCCCACCTGGGAGGCCATCAGCGGCCGCGCGGTGACCACCGACGTCTTCGAGTCGGTCGACGAGGTCCGCCATGTCCGGCTGGGCCAGCAGGCCGATCTGGTCGTCGTCGCCCCGGCGACGGCGGATCTGCTCGCCCGCGCCCGGGCCGGCACCGCCGACGATCTGCTGACCTCGACGCTGCTGGCGACCGAGGCGCCGACTGTGCTGGTGCCGGCGATGCACACCGAGATGTGGCGGCACCCGGCCACTGTCGACAACGTCGCCGTGCTGCGCGACCGCGGCGTCGACGTCGTCGAGCCGGCCTCCGGGCGGCTGACCGGCGCCGACACCGGACCCGGACGGCTGCCCGAGCCGGAGGAGATCCACGCGCATCTGCGCCCGCTGCTCGACGGTGAGGGCGCCTGCCCCCGCCCGGCGGACGAGCCGGCCGCGGCCTCGGATCCCATCCGGGCCGAGGAGGCGTCCTCGGCCGCCGGGCCGCTGGCCGGCCGCCGCGTGGTGGTCACCGCCGGCGGCACCCGCGAGGCGCTGGACCCGGTGCGCTACCTGGGCAACCGCTCCTCGGGTCGGCAGGGCGTCGCGCTGGCCGAGGCCGCGCTGGCCGCCGGCGCCGAGGTGCATCTGATCGCCGGCATCGTCGAGACCGAGCTGCCGGCGGCAGGACCCCGGCTGAGCCTCGAGCATGTCGAGTCGGCCCGCGAGCTGCAGCAGGCCGTCGCCGCGCAGGCGCCGAGCGCCGACGTGCTGCTGATGGCCGCCGCCGTCGCCGACTTCCGTCCGGCCGACTACGCCGCGGCGAAGATCAAGAAGACCGACGACGTCGACGCCCCGACGATCACGCTGACCCGCAACCCCGACATCCTCGCCGAGACGGTGCGCGCCCGCCCCGCCCGTGGCGGCCCGACGGTGATCGTCGGCTTCGCCGCCGAGACCGGCGACGGCGCGACCGATCCGCTGGAGCTGGCGCAGACCAAGCTGCTGCGCAAGGGCTGCGAGCTGCTGGTGCTCAATCGCGTCGGCGAGGGGCTGGTGTTCGGCCGGGACAGCACCGAGATCCACGTGCTGGCCTCCTTCGGCGTCCAGGGCGTGCTCGGCGACGTCGAGCCGGCCCATGTGGTCGGCACCAAACGAGAGGCCGCCGACGCCGTCGTCGACCGCGCGGCGCGGCTGCTGGTCGCCGCCGGCGGCCGTTTCTGAGTGTGACGCCGACCGTCCCGCCCGGCGGGTCGGGGAGTAGGATGTGGCAGTGACTTCGAGCAACCGCGCAGCAACCCAGTCGGCGCAGGACCGCGCCCTCCGCCTGTTCACCTCCGAGTCGGTGACCATCGGCCATCCGGACAAGATCTGCGACCAGATCTCCGACGCGGTCCTCGACGCCATGCTCACCGTCGATCCCGACTCGCGCGTCGCCGTCGAGACGCTGACCACCACCGGTCTGGTCCACGTGGCCGGCGAGGTCACCACCTCCGGCTACGTGGAGATCCCGCAGATCGTGCGCCAGACGCTGCTGGACATCGGCTACGACTCCTCGGCCAACGGCTTCGACGGCGCCCGCTGCGGCGTCTCGGTCAGCATCGGCCAGCAGTCCCCGGACATCTCCGCCGGGGTGTTCAACTCGCTGGAGGCCCGCTCGGGCGCCCGCGACCCGCGCGACGCCCAGGGCGCCGGCGACCAGGGCATCATGTTCGGCTACGCGACCAACGAGACCGACACCTACATGCCGACCTCCATCGCGCTGGCCCACCGGCTCTCCGCGCGGCTGACCGAGGTGCGGCAGAACGGGCAGCTGGAGTTCCTGCGCCCCGACGGCAAGACCCAGGTCACCGTCGGCTTCGACGGCGCCCGCCCGGTGACGCTGGACACTGTGGTCGTCTCCTCGCAGCACGCCGAGGAGACCACCCAGGCCGAGCTGCAGGCCGCGCTGAACGAGCAGGTCATCGCCCCGGTGGTGGAGTCCTCCGGACTGGACGTCTCCGGCACCGACACGATCATCAATCCCTCCGGGCCCTTCGTCGTCGGCGGTCCCGTCGGCGACGCCGGGCTGACCGGCCGGAAGATCATCGTCGACACCTACGGCGGCTTCGCCCGTCACGGCGGCGGCGCCTTCTCCGGCAAGGATCCCTCGAAGGTGGACCGTTCGGCCGCCTACGCGATGCGCTGGGCGGCGAAGAACGTCGTCGCCGCCGGGCTCGCCGACCGCGCCGAGATCCAGGTCGCCTACGCCATCGGCCGGGCCCGTCCGGTCGGGGTCTACGTGGAGACCTTCGGCACTGAGCACGTCGATCCGGAGCTGATCGCCCGGGCGGTCGACGAGGTCTTCGACCTGCGGCCGCTGGGCATCATCGAGGATCTGGACCTCAAGCGGCCGATCTACCGGCAGTCGGCGCGCAACGGCCACTTCGGCCACGACGGCGACACCTTCCCCTGGGAGCGCCTGGACCGGGTGGACGAGCTGACGTCCTTCGTCGGCGCCTGAGGGGCGCCGGTGCACGGCGTGGACGACGGGGACGGCAGGGACGCTGACGGGCCGGACTCCGGCCCGGCGTCGGAGACGGCGGGCGACGCCGGCGAGGCGGCCGGTGACGCGCGGCAGGAGTCCGCACCGCGCCAGCCGGCGCTGCTGGACAGCCTCGCGCCGCCGCCGGCGCCGAGCCTGCCCGCCGGGGCGGCGACGCAGCAGCCCATCGCCCGCGTGCTGCTCGACTCCGGGGTGCCGCATCTGGACCGGCCCTTCGACTACGTCGTCCCCGCTGACCGCGACGAGAGAGTCGTGCCCGGCTGCCGGGTCAAAGTCCGCTTCTCCGGCCGCGAGATGCTCGGCCACGTCGTCGAGCGCGCCGAGGCCGCCGGCACCTCCTCGCGGCTGTCCCTGATCCATAAAGTCGTCTCCTCGACGCCGGTGCTCGCCCCGCAGATCCTGCAGCTGGCCGAGCAGGTCGCCGCCCGCGGCGCCGGAGTGGCCTCCGACGTGCTGCGCGCGGCGGTGCCGCCGCGGGTCGCCCGGGTGGAGAAGGAGTTCGAGGGCCTGGTCCCGCCCGAGGAGTCGCTGCGTCCCGAGACGCCGGGACTGCGCCGGGCCGCGCTGGCGCTGACCTCCTACGGGCCGCAGAGCTGGGTGGAGATGATCGTCAGTGCGGTGCGCGAGGCGCTGGAGCCCGGCGAGGGCTCGGACGGCGCCGCGGCGTCGGACGCGGGGACCGGGGGAGACGCCGTCGTCGTGCTGCCCGACCAGCGCGACGTCGACCGCGCCGCCACGCGGCTGGAGGAGGTCTTCGGCGCCGAGGACGTCGCCCGGCTGACCGCCGACGTCGGCCCGACCCCGCGCTACCGGGCCTTCCTGCGGCTTCGGATGGGCCAGGCCCGGATCGCAGTGGGCACCCGCTCGGCGATCTTCGCCCCGGTGGCCGCTCCGCGGCTGATCGTCGTCCTCGACGACGACGACCCGTCCCACGCCGAGCCGCGCGCGCCGTATCACCACGTCCGCGAGACCGCGCTGCTGCGCACTGTGCAGACGGGGGCCTCGCTGCTGTTCCTCTCCACCGCCCGCAGCCTGGAGGTCCAGCGGTTGGTGGATCTGGGCTGGCTGACCGAGACCGCCCCGGATCGGCAGCTGCGCCGCGAGGCGACGCCGCTGGTGATGGCCAACGCCGACTCCTACCAGCAGGAGCACGACCCCTCGGCCCAGCGCGCCCGGATGCCGGCGGCCGCCTACCGCACCTCCCGCGAAGCCCTGGAGCACGGACCGGTGCTGATCCAGGTCGGCCGGGCCGGCTTCATCCCCGCGGTGCTCTGCGAACGCTGCCGCAGCCGGCAGGAGTGCCCCAGCTGCCACGGGCCGCTGACCATCCCGGCCCACCACGGCCAGTCCCGCACGCTGCGCTGCCGCTGGTGCGGGCTGCACCACCGGGACCACCGGTGCACCGTCTGCGGCCACGGAGCCTTCCGCGCCGGCTCGCGCGGCGCCGACCGCACCGCCCATGAGCTGGGCCGGGCCTTCGCCGGGGTGCCGGTGGTCTCCTCGACCGGTGACCACCCGGTGGAGTCGGTGTCCTCGCAGGCCGCCCTGGTGGTCTCCACTCCGGGCGTGGAGCCGGTGGCCGAGGACGGCTACGCCGCGGCGCTGCTGCTCGACGGCGACGCTCAGCTCACCCGCGAGGGTCTGGACGTGCCGCGCCGGGTGCTGGCCCGCTGGTTCCGCGCCGCCTCGCTGGTCCGCCCGCGCCGTGAGGCCGCCCGCGGCGAGGGAACGGTGGTGGTCACCGCCGGCGCCGAGGAGCTCACCGCCGCGCTGGTGCGCTGGGACCCGGTCGGCTGGGCGCGGCGCGAGCTGGCCCGCCGCCGCGAGCTGGGGCTGCCGCCGGCGCGCCGGATGCTCTCGCTGACCGGCGAGGCGCAGGAGACCGAGCAGCTGATCGGCCAGCTGCAGCTGCCCGAGGGACTGGCCTGGATCGGCCCGGCGCCGGTGGACGAGGAGCGGCAGCGCTGGCTGCTGTTCTTCAGCTATGCCCAGGCCGAGGAGGTCGTCGGCGAGATCCGCCGGGTGCGCCGGACGCACAGCGCCCACCGCGAGGGCCGCGGGGTGCGGATCGCCGTCGACGACGTCGACGCGCTGCAGTTCTGAGGGGTCGTCCTTCCCGCGGCGAAGGGCTCGTTCTGCCGTAGGGCTGTGAGATGTCGTAGGGCTATAGCGTTGCGACATCTCACAGCCCGGCGATGAATCGCCGTGGAGGCGGGGGGCGCGATCAGGTCACCGTCGCGGCCCGGTCAGAACACCCCGGCGTCGAGGTCGGCGAGGAAGCGACCGATGGCCCGGGCCGCCGGGGCGGGCGTCTCGTAGTGGACCAGGTGCCCGACGCCGCGCAGCACCTCCAGCCGCGCCTGCGGCAGCGCCTCGCGCAGCCGCCGTCGGCCCTCGGCGGTGCTGAGCTGGTCCCGGGCGGCGCCGATGAGCAGCACCGGCAGGTCCAGTGCGGCGGCGAACTCGCCGACAGTGTGCCGGCTGGAGGCCCGGTAGGCCTCGTCGACGGTGCGCCGATCGGAGAAGCCGCTGAAATGCCGCCGGTGCTGGTCGCGGACGTAGGCGGCGATCTGGGCGTCGCGGCTGGTGAGCATCGTCAGGTTCGTCAGTTCGATGACCGGCCGGCAGCGCAGCAGTCTCAGCGCCGCCGGCTCGGGCACCGCCCGGGCGGCGGCGTAGAAGGCCTCCACGCTCAGTGCGCCGGGCAGCAGCGAGCCGGTGAAGATGTCGTCGCTGATCGGGCAGATCAGCACCAGCGACGCCCAGGACCGCCGGGTGCGGGCCGCATGGGCGGCGACGACCAGCGAGCCGAAGGAGTGCCCGGCCAGCACGTCCTCGGCGCCCAGCCCCAGGGCCGCGGCCAGCCCCTCGACGACGGCGGCGTAGGTCTCCAGGTCGTGCTCGCGTCCGGGGACCGGGGCGGTCTCGCCGAAGCCGGGCAGATCCGGGACGAGCACCTCGTGGTCCGCGAGCGCATCGGCCAGCAGCGCCATGCCGTGGTGGTCGCCGCGGAAGCCGTGGATGAGCAGCAGACGGCGGGCGGGGGAGCCGTCGGAGGAGCCCGTCGTCGGGGCGGCGTGCCGCCAGACGCGGACCGGGTGGTCGCGTCCGCCGACGTCGACGGTCACGGTCGCCGGCTCGCCGGTCCGCGGCGGGGCGCCGGTCCAGGAGGCGCCGCCGTCGTCGGCGGATGCGGCAGGGGTCGCGGCGGGCATCGCGGAGCGGAGGTCTGTCACCGTGCCAGGCTAGCGCGGCGGGCCCGGTGACGGCCTCAGAGTCGGCACCGCGCCGTCGTGCGCGTCCCGTTAGACTGGGTCGGGTCGGCGCGCGGCCCTCCCGCGCCGCCTGCCCCTGACCACGCCACTCGACCACGAGGTGCCCCACACGTGAGCAACGCGAGCGATTCCGCGGCGACGCCGGCCGCGCCGTCCGGCCAGCACGAGCAGCAGCACGACCAGTACGACGTCGCCGCGATCGAAGCTCGGTGGCTGCCGTACTGGGAGCAGGAGGGCACCTTCGTCGCCGCCGAGGACGACGAGCGCGAGCGCAAGTACGTGCTGGACATGTTCCCGTACCCCTCCGGCGACCTGCACATGGGCCATGCCGAGGCCTTCGCCATCGGCGACGTCCCGGCCCGCTACGCCCGGCTGCGCGGCTACAACGTGCTGCACCCGATCGGCTGGGACTCCTTCGGGCTGCCGGCGGAGAACGCCGCGATCAAGAACGATGCGCATCCGGCCGAGTGGACCTACCGCAACATCGACACGCAGGCGGCCTCCTTCAAGCGCTACGCCATCTCGGCGGACTGGACCCGCCGGCTGCACACCTCCGACGAGGCCTACTACCGCTGGACCCAGTGGCTGTTCCTGCAGTTCCACCAGCGCGGACTCGCGTACCGGAAGGACTCGCCGGTCAACTGGTGCCCGAAGGACCAGACCGTGCTGGCCAACGAGCAGGTCGTCGACGGCGCCTGCGAGCGCTGCGGCACCGAGGTCACCAAGAAGTCGCTGAACCAGTGGTACTTCGCCATCACCGAGTACGCCGACCGGCTGCTCGACGACATGGAGCAGCTCTCCGGCCGCTGGCCCGAGCGGGTGCTGGCGATGCAGCGCAACTGGATCGGCCGCTCGACCGGCGCCTCGGTGCGCTACACCATCGAGCCGGCCGCCGACGGCGCCGACGTCGAGCCGGTGGAGGTCTTCACCACCCGGCCCGACACGCTCTACGGGGTGACCTTCATGGTGGTCGCCGCCGACGCTGAGCTGGCCGAGCAGCTGGTCACCGACGAGCACCGCGCGGCGCTTCAGACCTACCGCGAGCAGCTGGGCTCGGTCTCCGACATCGAGCGGCAGTCCGCCGAGCGCGAGCGGACCGGCGTCTTCCTCGGCCGCTACGCGGTCCACCCGCTGACCGGGGAGAAGCTGCCCGTCTGGGCCTCGGACTACGTGCTGGCCGACTACGGCACCGGCGCGGTGATGGGCGTGCCCGCCCACGACCAGCGCGACCTGGAGTTCGCCCGGGCGATGGGCCTGGACGTGCGCGTCGTCGTCGACACCGGCGAGGACGACCCGGCCGAGACCGGTGTGGCCACCGCCGGCGAGGGCACTGCGATCAATTCGCCGGCCTGGGAGGGCGAGGACAAGGCCGCGGCCATCGAGCGCGCGGTCGAGGTGCTGGCCGAGCAGAGCGTCGGCGAGGCGACGGTGAACTACCGGCTGCGCGACTGGCTGCTCTCCCGCCAGCGGTTCTGGGGCGCGCCGATCCCGATCGTCCACTGCGCGGCCTGCGGCGAGGTCCCGGTGCCGGAGGACCAGCTGCCGGTGCGGCTGCCCGACGACCTGCGCGGCGAGCAGCTCTCCCCGAAGGGCCGCAGCCCGCTGGCCGCCGCCGAGTCCTGGGTGCACACCACCTGCCCGTCCTGCGGCGGTGCGGCCGAGCGCGACACCGACACCATGGACACCTTCGTCGACTCCTCCTGGTACTTCCTGCGCTTCCTGAGCCCGAACGACGACAGCCAGGTCTTCGACGTCGAGGCCGCGAAGCGCTGGATGCCGGTGGACCAGTACGTCGGCGGCGTCGAGCACGCGATCCTGCACCTGCTCTATGCGCGCTTCTTCACTAAGGTCATCCACGACCTGGGGCTGATCGACTTCGACGAGCCGTTCAGCGCGCTGATGAACCAGGGACAGGTGCTCAACGGCGGCAAGGCGATGAGCAAGTCGCTGGGCAACGGCGTCGACCTGGGCGAGCAGCTCGACGCCTACGGCGTCGACGCGGTGCGGCTGACCATGGTCTTCGCCTCGCCGCCGGAGGACGACGTCGACTGGGCCGACGTCTCGCCGTCGGGCTCGGCGAAGTTCCTGGCCCGCGCCTGGCGGCTGGCCCAGGACGTGACCAGCGCGGTCGGCGCCGACCCGGCCGAGGGTGCCGCCGGACTGCGGGCGACGACGCATCGCACCGTCGCCGAGGTCGAGCAGCTGGTCGAGGCGCAGAAGTTCAACGTGGTCGTCGCCCGGCTGATGGAGCTGGTCAACGCGATCCGCAAGGAGATCGACGCCGGCGCCGGCGCGGGTGATCCGGCGGTGCGCGAGGCGACCGAGATCACCGCCCAGATCCTCTCGCTGGTGTCTCCGTACACCGCCGAGGACATGTGGGCGGCCCTGGGCCGCGAGCCCTCGGTGGCGAACTCGAGCTGGCCGGTCGTCGAGGAGACGCTGCTGGTCGACGACACCGTCACCGCCGTGGTGCAGGTCAAGGGCAAGCTGCGCGACAAGCTCGAGGTCCCGGCCGACATCTCCGCCGAGGACCTGGAGGCGAAGGCGCTGGCGCTGCCGAAGATCCAGAAGTACGTCGACGAGGGCGGCGGCGTCCGCAAGGTCATCGTCCGCGAGCCGAAGCTCGTCAACGTGGTGACCGGCTGATCGGCGCAGAGCCTGCGATGGACGATGCGCAGCGGATCGGCCAGCGGAGCGAGCCACGGACTGAGCAGCGCCTCGAGTCCTGGGGCGCGGCCTGGCAGCGGCGACTGCGCGGCTCCCGACGCGCGGCGGGGCTGCGCGCCGGACTGCGCCGCCGCCGGCCGCGCGTCGCAGTGGTCACCGACTCCTCGGCGGCGTTGCCGCTGCCGGCGCTCGGGTCGCTGGCCGAGGCGATCACCGTGGTGCCGATCCCGGTGATGATCGGCGAGCAGATCCACTCGGAGTCCGGCGAGGAGCTGGCCCGGGAGCTGCCGCTGGCGCTGGCCCAGGGCAGCCGGGTGGTCACCTCGCGGCCGTCGCCGGGGCGGCTGGCCGAGGCCTATGCGGAGCTGGCCCGGAGGGGCGTCGACCACATCGTCTCCGTGCACCTCTCCGCCGAGCTGTCCGGCACCGTCGAGGCCGCCCGGCTGGCCGCCGAGCAGGTCGACGTCGCCGTCGAGGTCGTCGACTCCCGGCAGACGGGGATGACCATGGGCCATGCGGTCCTGGAGGCGGCAGTGTGCGCGCTGCTGGGCGGCACGGCGGCGGAGACCGCCGCAGCGGCCCGGAAGACCGCAGAGGCGAGCACAGCGCTCTTCGTGGTGCCCAACCTGGAACAGCTGCGCCGCGGCGGTCGGATCACCGCGCTGAGCGGGCTGCTGGGCACGTTGCTCTCGGTGCGGCCGCTGCTGGCGCTGCGCGAGGGGGCGATCCAGCTCGAGGAGCGCCCGCGCAGCCTCGAGAAGGCCGTGGAACGGCTGACCGCCCGGGCGGTCGAGGAGGCCGCGGTCCGTGCTCCGGCGCGGATCGCCGTCCACGGCTTCGGCAACGCCGAGCAGGCCCTCGCATTGGCCGAGACCCTCGACGAGCACTCCGCGGCGCCGGTGCCGGTGGTCGACGTCCCGCCCTCGCTGGCGGCGCATCTGGGCCTCGGCGTCCTCGGGATCTGCCTGAGCCCGCTCGACGGCTCGGCCGGATCAACCGATCCTGCCGCCCCGGCCCGCGAGACTCCTGCACAGGGCGGCTCCGCGGGCTGAGGACACGCCGTGGCCTCCACAGCCGCGGCCGATCGGCTCGGCCCGGGCTCGCCGAGTCTCTAGCCTCGGCGGCATGGACGACCAGGGGCCCTTCGACGACGACCCCGTGCTCTCCCGACGGGAGCGGCTGCGCGTCCAGCGCGAGGCCGCTCACCGGGCGCCGACGCGCGTGGGTCTGCGCTTCACCGCCGCGGCGACGGTGGTGGTCGGGCTGCTGGTCTGGCTGGCGGTCTCCTGGCTGACCAGCAGCCCCTCGGCCTCGGAGCAGCCGCCCGAGGATCCCACGCTGCGCGCCGAGCCCGGCCCGGGCGGAGGAAGCGGCTCGGCATCCGGCTCGGAAGCCGGCGGAGAGGCGACGACCGACGCCGGGGAGGCGACCGCGAGCGATCCGGAGTCCGCCGACGCCACGAGGACGGACCCGCCGTCGGGCTCCGAGGCTCCCGAGACCTCGGCGACGGCGGAGACCCCTGCGGCGATCGTCGTGCACGTCGCCGGCGCCGTCGTCGAGCCCGGGGTGGTGGAGCTTCCGCCCGGCGCCCGCGTCCGCGACGCCGTGGAGGCCGCCGGCGGACTGACGGAGGACGCCGCCGCCGAGGGGATCAATCTGGCCGCCGAGGCCGTCGACGGCGGCTATCTGCGCGTGCCCACGCTCGAGGAGCTGGAGTCCGGCGAGACGGCGGGCGGACCGGCCGCCCCGGGCGGCGGAGGCGCCGGGCCGAGCGGCGGAGCCGGAGGAGGCGCGGAGGGCACCGAGGACGCCGGGCCGATCGACCTGAATCGGGCCGACGCGGAGACGCTGCAGGGCCTCACCGGCATCGGGCCGGCGCTGGCCGAACGGATCCTCGAGCACCGGGAGACGGCCGGGCCCTTCGAGTCGTTGGAGGACCTGGCGGGAGTGCGCGGCATCGGTCCCGCCACGCTGGAGGACCTCGAGGGCCAGGTGACCTGGTGAGCCCGCGGCCGCTGGATCTGCGGCTGCTGCCGGCGGCCGCGGGGACCTGGGCGGCCGCCGCGGCGGCAGTGCACCTCGACGCCGCGGGCGCGCTGGCGCTGGGGCTGGTGCTGCTGGGCGGGGCCGTCCTGCTGGGCGTGCTGCTGGCGGCCGTGCTGCGCCTGCTCTCCGACGGCGGGCAGTCGCGACGCCTGCGGCAGACGGCGGTGCATCTGGTGCTGGCCTGCAGCCTGGCCGGTGCCGCGGCGCTGACCGCGGGCCTGGAGCTCTCCGGGCATCAGGAGAGCGGATGGGACCGGGTCGTCGAGGAGCGGGCGCCGCAGCAGCTCACCCTGCGTGCGATCTCGGATCCGCGGCGGCTCGCCGAAGCCGGCCTCGACGGCACGCCCCGGGCGATCGTCGAGGTCGAGGTGCTCACCCGACGAGAGGCCGAGCAGCCGCGTGAGGTCGAGGCCTCGGCGGTGCTGCTGCTCGAGGCCGAGGAGGCCGGGGCGATCCATCACGGCGAACGCCTGCGCGGGCTGCTGCAGTCGACGCCGACTGAGCCCGGAGACCGCGCGACGGCGCTGCTCACGCCCTTCGGCGAGCCGATCGACCAGCTGCCGCCCGACGGCTGGACGCGCCTCTGGCGGGTCGTGGAGCCCATGCGGACCGCCACCGCGGAGGCGGCGGAGTCTGCGCCGGGGGAGGCCCCGCAGCTGCTGCCGGGGATGGTCCTCGGAGACCGCTCGCAGCAGTCCGAGGAACTGACCACGGCGATGCAGCAGGCGGGACTGAGCCACCTGACCGCAGTCAGCGGGGCGAACTGTGCGCTGGTCCTGGGCGCGGTGCTGGCCGGGCTGCGGCTGCTGCGCCTGCCGCGCTGGTGCTCGCCGCCGGCGGCCGTGGTCACGCTGGGTGCCTTCGTGCTGCTCGTCCACCCCGAACCGAGCGTGATCCGAGCCGCAGTGATGGGCGGGATCGGAGCGCTGGCGATCTTCGCCGGCCGCGGGCGGGCGGCCTTCCCGCTGCTCTGCGTCTGCGTGATCACCCTGCTGGTCGTCGACCCGTGGTTCGCCATGGAGCCGGCCTTCGTGCTGTCGGCGGCCGCGACGGCCGGGATCGTGCTCATCGGCACGCCCCTGCAGCGGCTGCTGGAGACGGTGATGCCGCGCTGGGCGGCCTCCGTGCTGGCACTGGCGTGCGCGGCCCAGCTCTTCGTCACCCCGCTGCTGGTTCCGCTGGCCGAGGGGATGAGCCTCTATGCGATCCCGGCCAATGTGCTCGCCGCGCCGCTGGTTCCGCTGGTCACCGTGCCGGGGACCGCCGCGGCGGTGCTGGCCGCCTGGCTGCCGGGCCTCGCCGAGGCGATGCTGTGGTGCTGCGGCATCCCGGCGGCGCTGATCGCCGCCGTCGGTCGCGAGACTGCCGACCTTCCGCAGGCCATGGTCGACTGGCCCGACGGCGGCGCCGGAGCGGTCCTCGGCATGCTCTATATCCTGGCCGCGCTGGGTCTGGTCCGCTCTCTGGTCCTCCGGCGTCTGAGCCGGTCGGGGACCGGGGTCCTCGCCGCCGCGGCGGCGGCGCTGCTCGCCCTGGTGATGCCGGTGCAGGCGGTGCCCGGCCTCTCCGGGCTGCTGGCGCCGACGCCGGTGGGCTCGGGACCCGGCGAGGACTGGCGGATCGCCCAGTGCGACGTCGGCCAGGGAGACATGCTCGTGGTGCGCACCGGGGACGAGGAGGCGATCGTCGTCGACGCCGGGCCCGCTCCGGACCCGGCCGACGCGTGTCTCGACACGCTGGGGGTCGCGCAGGTGCGGGTGCTGGTCCTCTCCCACGAGCATCAGGATCATGTCGGAGGCGTCGACGGCGTCGCCGAGGGTCGGAAGGTGGGGAAGGTCCTGCACGGCGGCAGTCGCGCGTGGGACGCCGCCGCCGAGCTGGGGCTCGACGGCGTCCCGGTGCACCGGGCGGAGCCGGGCGTCTCCGGACGCGTCGCCGGCCGGATGCCCGTGGAGTGGCGCGTGGTCCATGCCGCGGCCGAGGCGGAGAGGCCGAACGACGCCTCGGCGGCGGTGCACTTCGCCGTGTCGTCCCGCGGCGCGCCGTCGTCCCCGACGGACGGCGGCGACCGCACCGTCGATGTGCTGACGCAGGGGGACCTGGAGGCCGCCGAGACCCGGAAGGCGCTGGACGCCGGCATGCTGCCCGAGGACATCGACCTGTTGAAGGTCTCGCACCACGGGGCCCGCGACGGCGGCACGGCGCTGATCACCCGACGCCGTCCCGAAGTCGCGGTGATCTCCGTCGGCGAGGAGAACGACTACGGGCACCCGGCCGGGGTGACCCTGCAGGCGCTGCAGGCGGCGGGGACGACGGTCTACCGCACCGACGAGCACGGGCTGGTCACGTTCTCCCTCGACGACGGCGTCCTGCGGGTGCGGACGGGCGGCTGAGCGCATCCCTCGGCCGGGTCGCGGAGGACGGAGCGGACAGACGCAGGGGCCGGACACGACAGAAGGGGCGGGAGCCGACGGTGTCCGTCGACTCCCGCCCCTTCCGGGCGGTCACGGTCCGCGCAAGGCGGACCGAGCCGGCTGCGGCGGCGTCAGCCGCCGCGGATCAGGTCGTTCAGGCGACCGGCAGCTTCAGCTCGTCGCCGACGAAGATGAGGTTCGGGTCCTCGATCTGGTCCGCGTTGGCGTTCAACAGGTCGCGCCAGTTCTCGATGCCGTGCTCGGCGGCGATCTTGGCCAGCGTGTCGCCGGACTGGACCTGGTGGGTCTCGCCGGAGACCTCGACCTCGGCCGACTGGGCGGCGGACTGCTGCTGAGCCTCGGCCTGAGCCTGCTGCTCAGCCTCAGCCTGGGCCTGGGCCTGGGCCTCAGCCTGGGCCTGCTGCTCGGCCTGGCGCTGGGCCTCCGCCTCAGCCTCGGCCTGAGCCTGCTGCTCAGCCTCGGCCTGGGCCTGCTGCTCGGCCTGGCGCTGGGCCTCGGCCTCAGCCTCGGCCTGGGCCTGCTGCTCGGCCTCCGCCTCAGCCTGACGCTGGGCCTCCAGCTCCGCGTCGGTCGGGCCCTGGTCGGCCGGCTCCGGCTCGGGCTCCGGTGCGGGTGCCGGGTCGCCGGAGAGGCCCAGCTTCGCCGAGCAGGCCGGCCAGGCGCCCCAGCCCTGCATGGACTGCAGCTTCTCGGCCCGCTGGATCTGCTCAGCCTTGGAGGCCTCGTGCGGCATGCCCGAGCCGCCGACGGCGGCCCAGGAGGACGGGGTGAACTGCAGTCCACCGTAGAAGCCGTTGCCGGTGTTGGCGCTCCAGTCGCCGCCGGACTCGCACTGAGCCAGCTGGTCCCAGACGGAGGCGTTGGCGGCCGGGGCGGTCGCGGCGACGCCGACGCCCGCCAGGGTCGCGGCGGCCATTCCGCCGCCGACGATCTTCTTGAAAGTCTGCTTGGTCTGCATTGGCAGTTCGCTCCGAAGTCCCCACACTCGGACCCTCCCGGGCCGTCGTCATGCCACCGTCCGCCTTCTTTCACATGTATTGCGGTCATGGTCACCGGAGCCGGCAGTGTGGACGGTGTCAGGGGGCCTGCCGGCACCTGTGCTTCTGCGAGGTCGGCCCGGAACGGGAGGAGCTGAAGCCGGAGGCCGGTGCTGCCACCAGCTGCGCCTCAGATCACGCCGACATCACAGAAGATGTCCGCAAACCAGTAAAAGGTCTCAGAACGGTTGCGTCAACTCGCTCCATGAGCGTGTCGAACATCCAGATCGGCGCCATGGCGGGGATCGAGGGGCGTTATCGTCCTGTGATCAAGTTTTCTGTGAAAATCATGTGAGCGGGGTGTCGTCCCGGCCGACCCGTCGTCGCTCCAGGTCAGGAGGTCGGGGGCGGGTGCTGCCCGACCATCGACCGCAGGGTGTGACACTCAGCACAGCCTGCGTCCACCCGGCGTTCGCCTGCTCGTCACCTGCTCGTCGTGCCCTGCGCGACCTCAGGCGGTGCTCAGGTCACGCTCAGGTTACGACGTGCTCGAAGCGGCGGCGCCGGGACTCGGCGCGGGCCTCGGGACGACGACGGGGCCCATGCTTCCGATCAGAAGCATGGGCCCCACGTACCATCCGGGTGAGCGACGGGATTCGAACCCGCGACCCTCGCGACCACAACGCGATGCTCTACCTGCTGAGCTACGCCCACCACGACTGCGACCTGCGCCGCATCCGTGCTCTTCGAGCGCCCCGGTGAACCCCGGGGCTGTCGAACAGCAGATGACAGTCTACACATATCCGTCCGGCGATGAGACATCGAGACCCGCCCGAAGCAGGTGTGATGTCCCTCTCACCGGCATCGGGCCGGCGTCACGCCTGGCGGAAGACCGTCGCCCGGTAGTGCCGCAGCTCCTCGATCGAGTCCCGGATGTCGCCCAGCGCGCGGTGGTTGCCGGTCTTCTCCGGCGCGCCCTCGCGGGCCTGCGGGTGCCAGCGAGAGGCCAGCTCCTTGATCGTGGAGACGTCGATGATCCGGTAGTGCAGATGGTCGACCAGCTCCGGCATGGCCAGGCGCAGGAACGCCTTGTCCGCGTGGACCGAGTTGCCGGCCAGGGGGGCGACCCCGGCCTCCGGGACCCAGGTGCGCACGTAGTCGAGCACGCGGCGCTGAGCCTCCTCGACACTCGTGCCGGAGTCCAGCTCGTCGAGCAGGCCCGAGGAGCGATGCATCCGCCGCACGAAGTCGCCCATCGCCTCCAGCGCGCCGTCGTCGGGGCGGATCACGACGTCGACGCCGTCGCCGAGGATGTTCAGCTCGGTGTCGGTCACCAGGGCGGCCACTTCGAGCAGCACGTCGGAGTCGGGATCGAGTCCGGTCATCTCGCAGTCGATCCAGACCATGCGCCCGGACCAGTCGCCGGCGGCGCTGGAGCCGGACGGCCGGGTGCCGGGAGCCGCTCCGGAGGCGGTCTCGGTCGTCGCGGCGGTCGTCGCAGGGGGAGTCGTCTCTGAAGAAGTCACGGGCAGAGTCTATCGAGGAGTCGGAGCCGGCGGCACGGCGTCGGGCACGGTATCGGGCACAGCGACCGGCACCGTGACCGACTCTGCGTCGCCGGGCGTCGCCGGCCTTCCCGGGGCGCCGGCTCGAGCCCCGCCAGCACGCGGATCCGCGCCCGCACGGCGCCCCGGCGTCGTGCGGCCCCGGTGGTATCTTCGGGGGGATGACCGAGCAGGCCGCCGCCGACGATCCCGCTTCCCGGACGCCGAGACCCGGCGGTCGGTCCCGCGAGGTGCTCTCCCGCATCCAGGAGTTCGGCCGCACCGAGCACCGCCCGCGCAGTCCCCGCGGACCCCTCGTGGAGGGGGTGCTGGGCTCGCTGCTGGTGCTGCTGGGTTCCTTCGGCGTCGGCTGGCTGGTCTCGATCTCGGCGGCCGCGCGGCTGGACTGGGTGATCCTGCTGCGCACCGAGCCGGCCGGGGTGATCGCCTCGACGGCGGCGCTCACCCTGGGCTGCTGGGTGATGTTCCGCGCCTGGCTGCGCCTCGGGCGAGCGCTGGAGGGCTTCGGCGGGAGGAGCCTGCGCACGGTCACGCTGGCCGCGGTGCTCTGGTCGCTGCCCCAGCTGGTCTCGGCCCCGATCTTCTCCCGCGACGTCTTCGCCTATCTGGGCCAGGGGAGGCTGGTGCTCGCCGGCCGCGACCCCTACGAGACCGGCGTCTCCTCGGTGGCGAACTGGTTCCAGCTGGGCACCGACGTCCTCTGGGCGGAGTCCGAGACGCCCTACGGCCCGATCTTCCTCTGGCTGGAGGCCGGGGTGATGCGACTGACCGGCGACGACGTCGACCTGGCCATCCTGCTCTTCCGGGCCGCCTGCGTGCTCGGCGTCGTGCTGATCATGGTCTGCGTGCCGCCGCTGGCCCGGATGCACGGCGTCGACCCGGGGCGCGCCCAGTGGATCACCGTCGCGAACCCGCTGCTGATTGTCAGCTTCATCTCCTCTGCGCACAATGATGCGCTGATGGTCGGCCTCGCCCTCGCCGGGATCTGGGCCGCCGCCCGCGGCCGCGGCGTCGTCGCCACGCTGCTGGTGGTGCTCTCGATCGGCATCAAGCCCATCACCATGGTGCTGCTGCCGTTCATCGGGCTGCTCTGGGCCGGCCCGGGCGCCTCCTGGCCGCGACGTCTGAGGTATTGGGCGATGACCGCGGCACTGGCCGCCGTGGTGCTCGTCGCCGTCGGGTTCGTGCAGGGCTCGGGCTTCGGCTGGGTGAGCGTGCTGGCCGGCACCGGCACCGGCAGCGTGTTCTGGTCGCCGATCGGCATCCTCGACACGGCGCTGAGCACGCTGCTGGACTCGCTGGGCCTGGCCTCGTACTGGACGCTGGACACGCTGAAGCTCCTCGGCCGACTGATCTCGGTGGCGATCGTGATCGTGCTGATGATCCGCGGCTCGGAGCAGCACATCGTCCAGCGGATGATGTGGGCGCTGACCGCGCTGGTGGTGCTCTCGCCGATCATCCAGCCCTGGTACCTGCTGTGGCTGCTGCCGCTGTTCGCCGTCACCGGCATCCGCGGCGACTGGCAGTTCAAATGGGTCGTCTTCACCGTGGCCTTCTTCCTGGCCTTCGGCGCGATGGACCAGCTCTCGATCTGGAACTTCCTGCAGCTGGAGGGCCGGATGGCGGCATTGTCGCTGGCCATCTCCTGGACCTGCATCGCCTGGATGGCGCTCGTCGACCGCGGCACCCGCTGGGTGCTGTTCCAGGGGTGGCGCACCTGCGGGCCGACGGCGCGGCACGCGGCGGATCCGACGACGGCGCGGCGGCCGGGGCGGCACGAGCGTCCCGGGAGCAGCGGGGATGCGCATGCGTGAGTCCCGTCTCGGCCGCTTCGTGGTGGCTCTGCGCGAGCTGCTCGGCCGTCTGCCGGTGACGTCCTGGCTGATCGGCGGCGAGGAGGCGGCGGTCTCGCACACGCTGCGCCAGGGGCTGCTGGCCGCGCTGCTGATCATGGTCGGCTCCTGGGGCGTGGGCTGGCTGCCCATCACCCCGGACTCGCTGCTGGCGACCAGCCCGATGCTGCTGCCGCTGCGCACCACCACTGGCGGGGTGGTCACCTGTACAGTGCTGCTGGTGCTGGGCACGCTGCTGCTGGTGCGCTCCTGGCTGCGCCTGTCGCGCCGGGTGGGCGGCTGGACTGCGGAGGCCACGGCGACAGCGCGCACGGCGGTGTGGATGTGGTCGGCTCCGCTGCTGCTGACGCTGCCGATCATCTCCCGCGACGTCTATTCCTATCTGGCCCAGGGGCGGGTGCTGCAGAGCGGGATGAATCCCTACGAGACCGGGGTATCGGAGCTGCCCGGCTGGTTCATGGAGGGCGCCGACGGCGTCTGGGCGCAGTCGCCCTCGCCCTACGGGCCGCTGTTCCTCCTCATCGCACGCGGCATCTGGGTCCTCTCCGGCGGGGTCCCGGAGATCGGCATCCTGTGCTTCCGCCTGCTCAGCCTGGCCGGAGTGCTGCTGATGGTCCGCGTCATCCCGCGGCTGGCCCGCGCGATGGGCTCGCAGCCGGCCTGGGCGCTGTGGCTGTGCCTGCTGAATCCGCTGAGCCTGCTGGTGCTGCTGCCGGCGGCGCACAACGACGCGCCGATGCTGGGGCTGGTCCTGCTGGGCCTGTGGTGGTGTCTGCGCCGCCGGCGGCTGGCGGCCGTCGTGGTGCTCACCGCCGCCGTGGCGATCAAGCCCATCGCCGTGGTCGTGCTGCCCTTCGCGATGCTGCTGACGCTGGACCGCACCGACTCCTACGCGCTGCGGCTGCGCGAGTGGCTCGTCGCCGGAGCGGTGGCGGTGGTGCTGCTGCTGGCGGCCGGCCAGGCCCTCGGCGTCGGGCTGGGCTGGGTGACTGCGGCGCTGACCGCCGGGTCGGCGATCACCCAGGCGGCACCGGTGGGGCTGCTCGGCGGCGCCGTCGGCTGGGTCGTCGCCGAGGCCGGCGGTCCCGAGGCCGACGTCGTCGCCTCGGCGGTCCATCTGGGCTTCCGCGTGCTCTCGGTGCTGCTGGTCGCAGTGATGCTGCTGCGGCCGCGGCTGGGCAATCCGGTGCTCTGGGCGGGCTACGCCGTCGCCCTGGTGGTGGCCTGCTCGTCGGTCATCCAGCCCTGGTACCTGCTGTGGGTGCTCCCGCTGGTCGCCGTCGTCCACGTCCACCGGGGGCGGCTGCTGATGCTGGTGACGCTGGTGCTCACCGGAGTGGTGCTGGTCTCGCTGGTCGGCCAGCTCTCGGTGGCCCAGTGGATCGACACTGCCACAGTGCAGAGCATCGCCGTGCTCGTCGCGCTGGCCTACCTGGCCTTCCTGGTGCTCATCGACCCCGGCACCGGCGAGCATTTCGACCTCTCCCGCCCCGCCCAGCGGTGGAACCTCGCCGAGGGCTGGACCTCGGTGCGCGCCCCGACGATCCGCAGCCGCTCCTGGTCGAGGCGGGAGCTGGTGCCCGACACAGTGCCCGGCCCCGGGGGCAGCTCCGGTGCCGGTGCCGATGCCGGTGCCGATGCCGGTGCCGATGCCGGGACCGCCCGAGGGTCGCCCGCCGACGGGCCGACAGATCCCGCCGACCACCCCCGCCCCGCCGACCACCCCCGCCCGGAGGACCCCAGGTGAGACGACCGTCGCAGCACTCCGCCGACCATCCCGCCGATCAGCCTGCCGAACGCCCCGCAGAGGACCGCCGGGAGGATTCCGCCCGCCCGACCGGGCCGGGCCGGCTGCACCTGCCGACAGGCCCGCGCCTGCTGGCGCTGCTGCTGGCCGCGACCGTCGTCGGCGCAGTGCTCTCGGTGCTGGCGGTGCAATGGTGCCGGATCAACGGCTGGGCCAGCCCCGACCAGCACGTGCACATGTGCTACTCCGACTTCTCGCTGCTGTTCACCGAGCGCGGGCTCGCCGCGGGCGTCTTCCCGTTCCTCGATCCGGCTCCCGAGGGCCAGGTGATGGAGTACCCGGTGCTCCTCGGCCTGGTCGCCGGCGCCCTGGCCTCGCTGGTGCCGGGCACCGGCGAGGGCGCGGATCGGGTGCTGGCCTTCTACGACCTCAACCACGCCGCCGTCGTGCTCTGCTGGCTCGGCACGGTGCTGGCCACCGCCGCCTCGGCCGGACGTCGGCGCGGCGACGCGCTGCTGGTCGCTCTGGCCCCAGGGATCATCCTGACGCTGTCGGTGAACTGGGACATGTGGGCGGTGTTCCTGGGGGCGCTGGCGCTGCTGCTCTTCGGCCGCTCGCGGCCGGTCTGGGCCGGGGTGCTGCTGGGCCTGGGTACGGCGATGAAGCTGTATCCGCTGTTCTTCCTCGGCGCGATCCTGGTGCTGTGCCTGCGCAGCGGGCGGCTGCGCTCGCTGGCGGCGGTCGTCGGCGGCGCCGCGGGCACCTGGCTGGTGGTCAACCTCCCGTTCATGCTCACCGCCTTCGACCAGTGGGCGACCTTCTACCGGTTCTCCTCCGACCGCGAGGTCTCGTTCTCCTCGATGTGGCTGGCCTTCACCTGGCTGCCGCTGGACGGGCAGGGCTTCTCGCTGCTGTCCAACGGGCTGTTCCTGCTCTGCTGCCTGGGCATCGCCTGGCTTGCCCTGGCCGCGCCGACGCGTCCGCGCCTCGCGCAGCTGTGCTTCCTGATCGTCGCCTGCTTCATCCTGCTGGGCAAGGTCTATTCGCCGCAGTTCGTGATGTGGCTGATCCCGCTGGCGGTGCTCGCCCGGCCGAAGCTGCGCGGGCTGGTCGTCTGGCAGGCCGTCGAAGTCTTCCACTGGGCGGCGGTGTGGCTGATGAGCGCGAAGATCACCTCCGGCGGGGAGTTCGGCGCCGGCCATCACCTCATCGAGGTCGCCTACGGGCTGGGCATCGTGCTGCACATGGCGGCGGTGATCCATCTGGTGGTCCAGGTGGTCCGTGAGATCCTGGACCCGCAGCGCGACGTCGTCCGCGTCGGCGAGCCGCCGGTGTTCGATCCGCTGGCCGGCACCACCGCCGGCCGCGAGGACCGGTTCACGCTGCCGGGGCGGGGAGCGCGGCTGCGGGCGGGGCTGCGCTGGTGAGCACGCCCGGACACACGCCGACGGCGGAGAGAGCGGCGGAGAAGGAGGCGAGGCGAGCATGTGCGGCCGCTACGTGATGGCCCTGCGGGCCGGCGACCTGGTCGACGCCCTCTCGGCCGCCGGGCTCGATGAGGTCGAGGTCCCGGCGACGACGGCGATCCAGCAGTCCTGGAACATCGCTCCGACGGCGACAGTGCCGATCCTCGTCGAGCGGCTCGTCGAGGCGGCCGACGGCGCGGAGTCGTCCGCCGCGTCCGCCGCGTCCGCCGCGTCCTCCGCGGAGCCCTCGGCGTCGCCGGCCGGGGCGAGGCGCCGCGAGATCCACTCGGCGCGCTGGGGCCTGCTGCCGCGCTGGGCCGAGTCGGCGGCGTTCAGCGCCAAGACCTTCAACGCCCGCTCGGAGACGGCGGCGAGCAAGCCCAGCTTCCGGTCGGCGGTGCGTCGGCGGCGCTGCGCCGTGCCGGCCCAGGGCTACTACGAGTGGCGGGCCGCCGTCGACGAGACCACCGGCAGGACGGTCCGCACCCCGCACCACATCCGCCCGGCCGACGGCTCGGTGCTGCTCTTCGCCGGGCTCTACGAGTGGTGGCAGGACCCCGAGCTGGTCGCCGCCGGCGCCGACTCCTGGGTGCTGTCGACGACGATCCTCACCGGCCCCTCGCCCGAGCCGGGACCCGGCGATGCGACCAACGAGGGAGACGAGACGCTGCAGACGCTGGCCGATCTGCATGATCGCCTCCCGCTTGCCCTGGACGCCGAGACCGCCGCGGACTGGATCCGCCCGGGCGAGCGCGACCGCGACGAGGCCGCCGTCCAGCTGGAGCGGCTGCAGGCGGCGGCGCTCGACGTCGCCCGCGGCTTCGCGATCGACGAGGTCGACCGGGCGGTGGGCAACGTCCGCAATGATTCCCCGGAGCTGACGCGGCCGATCGAGGGTCTGTTCTAACATCGTCAGATGCTCTCGATGCTGACGACGATCGCGCCGATGTTCATCGTGCTCGCCGTCGGATTCCTGGCGGGCTTCGCCGCCCGCTTCCGTCAGGCCCAGTCCGGGCTGAACGCCTTCGTCTTCTACTTCGGGCTGCCCTCCTTCGTCTTCTCGGCGGTGCTGGCCGCCCCGCCGGCGCAGGGCGTGCCGGCCGCGGCGATCCCGCTCGCCGCCGGCGTGACGCTGATGCTCTCAGTGCTGACCTACGCCGCGACGCGGGCGATGGGAGCGCGGGCGGCCTCCGGCGCCGCCCCGACGTCGTTGGCGGCGACCTTCGGCAACGTGGGCTACTTCGGCATGCCCATCACGCTCAGCACCGTCGGCCCCGAGGCCGCACTGGCCGCCGGCGTGCTGCACCTGACGCACAACATGATCTACATGACCGGCTACCCGGTGGTGCGCACAGTAGCCACCGGAGCGACGGGCCCGGCCGGTTTTCGCGCGGCTTGGCGCCGTCGGCTCTGGCCGATCGTGCGCAAAGCGGTGCTGCTGAACCCGGTCGCGCTGTCCATGGCCGCGGCGCTGGCGGTGGTGCTGACCCCGCTGGCAGTGCCGGAGGTGCTCTCCGAGAGCGTGGCGATGGTCGGCGACACCGCGGTGCCGGTGGCGCTGTTCGCCGTCGGGCTGGCCATGCATCCGGCGCTGGAGGGCGTGCGCTCCGGAGGGGTCCCCAAGCGCGCCATCACGCTGGGCACTGCGGTGAAGATCCTCGTGCTGCCGCTGGCCACCTGGCTGGCGGTGCTGCCGCTGGCCGATCACCTCGGCCCCGTCTGGGCCGCGGCCCTGGTGCTGATGGCCGCGATGCCCTCGTCGACGACGGTCTTCGTCTTCTCCGAGGAGTACGACGGCGACGGGCGGCTGGCCGCGGCGATCCTGGTCGCCGGCACGCTGGCCTCGATCCTCACGATCCCGCTGGCGGCCGAGTTCCTGCTGCTCTGACGGGACGGAGGCCGTCGCCGGCCCGGCTCAGCCCAGCCGCTGGGCGAGCATCACCAGGATGTCGCCGGGGCCGCGGAGGTAGGTCAGCCGGACGGCGTCCCGGTAGGTGGCCACGCCGCGCAGCGGGCGGCAGCCGTGGCTCGCCGCGATCTCCAGGGCCTCGTCGAGGTCGTCCACGGAGAAGGCCACCCGATGCATCCCGACCTGATGGGGCTGGGCGGGCGCCGCCGCGATCGCCGGCGGACGGATCTGCTCGAAGAGCTCCAACCGTCCGGCGCCGTCCGGCGTCTGGAGCATGGCGAGGCGTGCCCGGTGGCCGTCGAGCCCGACCACGGTGTCGGCCCACTCGCCTTCGACGGTGTCCCGGCCGAGCACGGTGAGGCCGAGGTCGGTGAAGAAGGCGACGGCGGACTCCAGATCGGGGACGGCGATGCCGACGTTCTCCAGTGCGATGCTCATGCACGGCAGGTTACTGCGCCCGGGGTCCGTGCGGACAGAGTCGGCCCCACGGGGCACGGGGCACGGGGCGTCGTCGGCTCCCTCGGCCGGCCCGACGTCTCGTCTGGGCTCGGCTCGGCTCGGCTCAGCCCGAGCGCACGGTCTGCGTCGTCGACTCCACCGCGCGGCGCAGGGTGTCGGCGGCGCGCTCGCCGATGAGCCGGTGCGTCGCGGTGTCGGGATGCAGCGCATCGGGCAGCGGGTGGGTCCGCGCATCCTCGGCGCCGTAGAGCCCCGGGCCCTCGACCAGGTGCAGATGCGGATCCTCGGCGGCGCGGTCGGCGGCGATGCGGGCCAGCTCCTCGCGGATGATCGTCAGCGTCAGCCGGCCGGCGGCCACCTGAGCCGGATCGCCGGTCGCCCGGGCGAGGGACCGCGGCCCGCCGCCGTCGTCGACCTCCGCGATCTCCACCGGGCCGGGGGTGTGCTCGTGGATGCCGCACCAGATCGGGGTCATCAGCAGCAGCGGCGTCTCCGGGTGCCCGTCGCGGATCGTGTCGAGGAATCCGTGGACGGCCGGGGCGAAGCTGCGCAGCCGGAAGGTGTCGCCGTTGACGATGTTGATGCCCAGCTTCACCGAGAGCAGATCTGCGGGCAGATCCCGGAGGGACCGGGCGGTGTACTGGTCGAGCATCGCCTGGCCGGCGAAGCCCAGATTCACCAGATCCAGCCCGGCCGAGCGCGCGGCGACGGCGGGCCAGGCATGGGAGGCGCCGACGGCGACGGCGCCGTGGCTGATCGAGCTGCCGTGGTGGACCCAGCGTGGACCCGGCTGGGCGGCCGGGGCCACCGGGGCGTCGCCGTGCACGGCGATCAGTTCCGTCGGCTCCTCAGTCGGCAGCCAGATCTCGACGAGCCGCTCGCCGTCGGGCAGCCGCCCGCCCGGGCAGGCCGCGGCGACGTCGACGACCCATTCCTCCGCGGCGGGTTCGGCGACCGGCTGGGCGAGCAGCTCGCCGTCGACGAGGACGTCATAGACCTGGGCCGGGCGCAGCGGGTCGTCATGGACTGTCCGGTCCAGCGGGACCACTTGCAGCAGCAGCCGGTCCGCGGCAGTGCGCATCCGCAGCCGCACGCCCGAGGGGGCGGCGACGACGGCGGCCATGCCCTCGTCATGGATCTGCCGGCGGGCCCGGCCGGGCAGTCGCCACGGGCACAGCCCGCGCTCGCCGGCGGTCAGCTCCACCGCACCATGGACCAGCTCCGCCGTGACGGGGGAGGACTGCAGGGAGGCGTCGTCGAGCATGTCGCGCATGCGCTCCACTCTACTGCGGCCGCCGCGAGGCCGCCGCCGCGTCAGTCAGTCCGGCCAGCACCAGGGGCAGCACGGGCCGCGGGGTGCGCGTCAGCCCCACGACGGCGATCCAGAGGAGGGTGAGCAGCACGGTCGTCAGGATCGGCGTCTCGAGCACGCCGGTCATGCGGGTCAGCGGGCGCCGCAGCGCCAGCAGTCCCAGCGAGAGGATCATTCGCCAGCGCAGGTCACTCACGGCGCATCACCCGCCCCAGGTTCTGCAGACCCGCGGCGACGGCGCCGGTCACGAGACCGAGCGCGACCCCGGTGAACAGGCTCGAGATCACCGCCGCTCCGCGGGTGAGGAGCGCATTGGCGGCGGGCGGGAGATCCTGGAGCCGCCCGCCGAGCTGCGGCGTCCCGCCGTCGAAGGCCTGTTCCCACAGCAGCTGGTGGCCGAGGGCCAGCAGGAATCCGTAGACCGCCCCGACGGCCAGCAGGCTCAGCAGCGGCCGGGGTGCGCGCCGCAGCAGCACCACGAACACCCAGAGCACCGGCGGCAGCACTGCCAGCAGGGCGTTGAGCGGAGATCCGGGTGGGACGAGGGCGAGATCGTGAGTGATCACCCGCGGCACCGCCAGCAGCGCCAGCAGCAGCACCCCGTACCACCGCAGCCCGGGGGAGTATGCGGCGGCGTCGGCGGGGGCGTCGGGGACGGCAGAGGCGCGGGCCGAGCGCGACGAGGGATCGGGCGACAGTCTTTCCGGTGTCATGGGTCCACGATCCCGCGGGGCCGGCGCGGGCGAATCCGTCCGGAAGCGACGTCCTCGATCGCCTGCGGGCGACGTCGGGAGCCGGCCGACGTCGCCCGCAGGCGATCCCGCCGCGGTCCGAGGCGCCCTAGACTCGCTGTCATGGGCACTGCGAGAGGACTGCGGCCGAGCTGGGCGCCGATCGTCGTCGACGCCCTGCTCGGGGTGCTCGTCGTCCTCGCGGTCGCCATCATGATCAGCGCCGACCAGGCCGGGGAGCGCCCGCCGGAAGTCAGCACCTATCTCTGGGCCCTCGGGCTCGGGGCCCTGATGCTGCTGCGCCGCACCCGTCCGCTGCTGGTGCTGTGGCTGACGGTGCTGGGGATCTTCGCCTACTACGCCGCCGGCTACCCGGTGATCGGCCTCTCCGTGCCGGCGTTCGCCGCCCTGTTCTCCGCCGCCGAACGGCGCGGTCCGCGCTCGCCGGCGCTGGCCGCCGGCGCTCTGCTGGTGGTCAGCTATGCCGTCCGCCTGCTCCAAGGCCAGGACCCCGCGCGAATCCTGGGCTACGAGGCGGTGGGACATGTGGCGCTGATGGCCAGCGCCGTCGCCCTGGGGGATGCCCTGAGGGCCCGGAGGAGGCTGCAGCGCAGCGGCCGGGAGCTCCTCGAGGCCACGGTGGCGGCCGAACGCAGTCGCGCGCGGCAGGCCGTCGCGGAGGAGCGTGCGGCGATCGCCCGCGAGCTGCATGATTCGCTCGGCCACCAGCTCACAGTGATCGCGATGCACGCCGAGATCGCCCGCGAGGCCGAGGCCCGGCGGTCGCCCGGCCCGCCTGACCAGCCTGACCAGCCGCGCGCGGCGCTCCAGACCATCGGAGAGACGGCACGGTCGATGCTCGTCGAGCTGCGCGCCACGGTGCGCCAGCTACGCCGCGCCGGAGCCGAGGCCCGGACCGAAGATCAGGATGCCGGGGCCGAGCATCTGCCGCCGGCGCATCGGCAGACCGCCGCAGCGCGGACGCCGCCGACGCTGGCCGGACTGCGCGAGACGGTCATCCCACAACTGCCGCTGACGGTGGACCTGGACCTGTCCTTGGAGACCGATGCCCCTCCGGCCGTGGAGTCCGCCGTCCACCGGATCGTCCAGGAGTCGCTGACCAACGTGGTGCGCCATTCCCGCGCCGATTCCGCACAGGTGACGATCGCCGCCGACGCCTCGCAGCTGCATGCGGCGGTCCGGGATCCGGGACCCCCGCGTCCTGAACCAGGCCCTGTCTGCCCCGATGGGGTCGGGCTCGCCGGCATGCGGGAGCGTGCCCGGTCGCTGGGCGGAGAGCTGGAGGCAGGACCGGCCGAGACCGGTTCGGGACCCGGGTGGCGCGTGGATGCCTGGATCCCGCTGGGCGGGCAGGAGGAGCAATGAGCATCCGTGTGCTGATCGTCGACGATCAGGACCTCGTCCGCGCCGGGCTGCGGACCCTGCTGAGCGGCGGCCCGGGGGAGGAGGGCGAGTCTCTGGACGTGGTCGGCGAGGCGACCGACGGCGACGACGCGCTGCGCCGGGTCGAGCAGCTGCGGCCCGCGGTGGTGCTGATGGATCTGCGGATGCCCGGCCGCGACGGGATCGCGGCGACCCGGGCCATCCGCGCTCGAGAGGACCTCGTCGAGGTCCGGGTGGTGGTGCTCACGACCTTCGACGACGACGCCGACATCCTCGCCGCCGTCCGGGCCGGAGCCGCGGGATATCTGCTGAAGGACACCCCGGCCGCCCGGCTGCGCGAAGGGGTGCGCACCGCCGCTGCCGGCGGCAATCTCCTCTCGCCGATGATCGCGCGCCGACTGATGGAGCATCTGGCCGACGGAGCGCTCGGAGACGATCCGGGTGACCATGACGGAGGCGAGGACGACGAGCAGGTCGGTCCGTCGGCGGACCTCTCGCAGCTGACCGGACGTGAGATCGAGGTGCTCGCCGAAGTCGCCCGCGGCCGGAGCAACGCCGAAGCCGGCGCCGCGCTGCACCTGAGCCCGGAGACCGCGCGCACCTACGTCAGCCGCATGCTGCACAAGCTGAGCGCCCGGGACCGCACCGAGCTGGCCATCCTCGGGCGACGCGCCGGTCTGCATCGTGGAGAGGAGCGTGGAGACCGGCGCCGCAGCTGACCCTCGGCGCCGACGCCCGGCCGCGTTCTCCGGGCGTTAACCTCCAGGCTCCATGCTGTCGGTCCGTGAGAGACGCAGAAACTGCCCGGCCGGAGCCGAACAGCTCATCCGGCCGCATCGAGGACAGCACACCCGGCCGCACCCTGGAGGTGCTGCTGGTCTTCCTGCGCCTGGGCCTGACCTCCTTCGGCGGCCCCGTGGCGCATTTGGCCTACTTCCGCGAGGCCTTCGTCGAGCGCCGCGGCTGGCTCTCCGAACGGGCCTACGCCGACCTCGTCGCCCTGTGCCAGTTCCTCCCGGGACCGGCCTCCAGCCAGGTCGGCATGGCCCTGGGACTGCAGCGGGCGGGATTCCGCGGCATGTTCGCCGCCTGGGCGGCCTTCACCCTGCCCTCGGCAGTGCTGCTGGTCGCCGCCGCCCAGGGCGTCGCGCTCGCCGGCGACCTCTCCGAGGCCGGGTGGGTGTCCGGGCTGAAGGCCGCCGCCGTCGCCGTCGTCGCCCATGCGGTGCTCGGCATGGCTCGGGCCCATGCTCCGGATCCGCGCCGGGCGACGATCGCCGCGACCGGGATGATCCTGGTGCTGCTGATCCCGCATCCGGCGGTCCAGGTCGGCGTCATCGTCCTCGCCGGGCTCGCCGGACTGCTCCTGCTGCCCGACGACGAGTCCCCGGCCGGCGTCGAGGACGCCTTCACCGTGCGCATCCGCCGCCGTGTCGCCGTCGCCGCCCTGACGGGCTTCGGACTGCTGCTGGTCGGACTGCCCGCGCTCGCCGCCGCGCTCGCCGGCACCGTCGCCGGTCCGGCGGCGACGCTGGTCGACCTCTTCTACCGCGCCGGCGCTCTGGTCTTCGGCGGCGGCCACGTGGTGCTGCCGCTGCTGCAGGGCGAGACCGTGGGCACGGGCCTGGTGGACCAGGAGGTCTTCCTCGCCGGCTACGGCGCCGCGCAGGCGGTCCCCGGCCCGCTGTTCACCGTCTCCTCCTTCCTCGGCGCCTCGGCCACCAGCGGCCCGAGCGGCGTGCTGGGCGCGACGATCGCGCTGCTGGCGATCTTCCTGCCGGCCGGACTGCTGGTCGTCGGCACGCTGCCGTTCTGGGAGGCGCTGCGCGGGGCCCCGCGGGTGCGCCGGGCGCTGCGCGGAGTGAACGCCGGCGTCGTGGGCCTGCTCGCCGCCGCGCTGTACACCCCGGTGTTCACCGCCGGCGTGCTGGACCCGGGAACAGGGGCGCTGGTGGTCGCCGTGGCAGGCTTCGTCGCGCTCTCGGCCTGGCGTGCTCCGGCCTGGGCGGTGGTCCTCGCGGCGGGGCTGCTGGGCTGGGCGGTGCTCTGATCGCCGGCGTGACCGGCTACACTCGTCGTCCGGCACGGGGTGCCTGCGCGGCGAGCGGCCCGCGGGCTGAGAGCACACCCGTCGAACCTGCACCTGCCAGCACATGCGAAGGGATGCCAGCATCATGACGCCTGCCGACGCGCCGACGAGGACAGCACCGCACACCGGATCCGTCCGCGAGATCCCCAATCTGCTCTCGGTGGCCGGGACCGACCCCACCGGCGGCGCCGGCATCCACGCGGATCTGAAGTCCTTCGCCGCCCACCGGACCTACGGGATGGCCGCAGTGACCGCTCTGGTCGCGCAGAACACCGGCGGAGTGCGCGCGATCCACGTGCCCGAGGCCGAATTCCTCGCCGCGCAGCTGGCCTCGGTCACCGACGACGTCGCCGTCGACGGGGTCAAGATCGGGATGCTGGGCACCGTCGAGGTCATCGAGACGGTCGCCGCGTGGTGGGACGGGCTGTGGACCGGCCGCGCCGAACGACCGGCGCTGGTGCTGGACCCGGTCATGGTCGCCACCTCCGGGGACCGGCTGCTCGACGCCGAGGCCGAGTCCGCGCTCCTCGCGTTCCTCTCCCGGGCGGATCTGATCACGCCGAACGTGCCCGAACTGGCCCTGCTGGCCGGCCGGGAGCCGGCCGGCGACGCCGAGACGCTGATCGCCCAGGCGCGCGTCGTCGCCGACGCCCACTCGGTGTTGGTGCTGGCCAAGGGCGGGCATCTGGCCGCCGGCGACGTCGTCGACATCCTCGTCCACCCGGCCGTCGACGGCGTCCGGCCGCCGGAGCATCGCGCCGCGGGGCCGCGGGTGGAGACCACCAGCACCCACGGCACCGGCTGCTCGGTCTCCGCGGCGCTGGCCGCCCTGCGCGCCCGCGGGCTGAGCTGGGAGGAGGCCGTCGACGAGGTCAAGGTCTGGATGACCGAGGCGCTGCGCGACGCGGAGCGGCTCGACGTCGGCGTCGGCCACGGCCCGATCCAGCACTTCGCCCAGCTCTGGCGCTGAGCCGCCTGTCCCGCCGGCCCCGGGCGATGACTCGGCGGAAGGTGTGGGAATACGCCAGCATTCCCGCACCTTCCACAGAGTCATCGCCGGTGGCCCGGGGCCTGCGGTCGGCGGGTCAGTCGCCGGAGAACGAGGAAGCCTGAGCGGCGATGTCCTCCCACCGCCAGGCCTGCGAGGCGTCGGCCTCGGGGAACCAGCGGCCGCTGTCCGGGCGGTCCTGGGCGTCCGGCGTCGGACCGGTGGCGCCCTGTCCGGAGGTCGGCGCCTGCTCCTTCAGCGAGGTGACCCGGTCGCGGATCTCGGCCATCTGCCGGTCCAGGGCATCGGCCTTCTGCGCGGCGTCGTGGAGCTCCTCGAGGATCTCGTCGGGGACCTCGCCGTCGTAGGTGTAGTAGATCTTGTGCTCCAGCGAGGCCCAGAAGTCCATGGCGACGGTGCGGATCTGCACTTCGACATAGACGAACTCGGTGCGGTTGGAGAGGAAGACCGGCACCTGCACGATCACGTGCAGGCTCTTGTAGCCGTTGGGCTTGGGCCGGTGGATGTAGTCCTTGACCTCGACGACGCGCAGATCCGGCTGGGAGCAGAGCATCTCGGCGACCCAGTAGGCGTCGGAGACGAAGGAGCAGGTGATCCGGATGCCGGCGATGTCGCGGATCGCCCCGCGGATGCCCTCCAGCGTGGGCTCGCAGCCGTAGCGGTCGACCTTCTCCAGGATCCGGTCCAGAGACTTCAGCCGGTAGTTGACGTGCTCGATGGGGGAGTAGTCGCGCGTGTGCTCGAACTCCTCGCGGAGCACGTTGATCTTGGTCAGCACCTCGTCCATGCCGAACTTATAGTGCAGCTGGAACTCGGTGAGCTGGCGGCGGATGTCGATCATCCGCGGGACCGCGCCGGTGGATCCGTTCTTGCCGGCGTTGTCCTGCAGCTGGTTGAACAGCTGCTGGTAGGGGTCGCGGCCGTCGTCGCCGCGGCGCGCCAGCTGGGTGCCGGACCGCGCGTCGCCGTCGGCCTCCGATCCCGCCGGGGCCTCCGCGGCATGCGCGGCGGCGCGGCCGTCGCGCGCGCTGGGGAACTCGGTCTCCATCGACGGTCCAGAGGACATCTCAGCTCCTTCGGCTCTGACGAGGCGACGACGTCGGTCGTCCGTCCGACAGCGGCGGGTCCGCCCCTCGACGTCTTCGACGTCCGACTCTAGTGCCGCACCCTGGACGGTGTCTGCATGTCAGCACCACGTCGGATTCAGCTCAGCGCGAGATCGTCCCGACGACGGCGACCGGGGAGGGGAGCGGCGGCTGCGGCGCTCAGCCGGCGGCGGAGCCGGCCAGCAGATCGGCCGAGACCTGGTCGATGACCAGGTCGGTCACCAGCCCGGCGGCCAGCGCCGCGCGCAGCGCGGGCACCTTCTGCGGCCCGTTGACCACGCACACCCGCCGCGGCACCCCGCGCAGCGCGTCGGGGCTCGGTCCCGAGCTGCGCCGGTTGAGCCCGATGTCCTCCCAGGAGCCGTCGGCGCGCAGATACACGGTGCACACATCGCCGACCGCCCGCTCGGCGGTGAGCGCGTCGATGTCCTCGCGGCTGAGGTATCCGCCGGCATAGACCTGGGACGGCGCGCCCTGGCCGAAGGTGCCCACGCCGAAGACTGCGACCGTCGCCCGGTGGTGCAGATCCAGCACGCGCAGCGTCGAGCGCTCCCGCCACAGCGCCTCCTTGGTCTCCTCGTAGTCGAAGAACGCCGGCACGGCGAAGACGTGCGCCCGCGCGTCGAAGGCCCGGGCGAAGTTCTCCACCACGCTCATCCCGGTGCCGAGCCCGACGCTGGTGCCCTCGGGCTGCGAGTTCACCGCCCCGTTGAGCTGGACGACCTCGACGTTGCGCACCGGGCGGCGCGGCAGGCGCGTCACCACCGAAGTCATCGTCTGGCCCCAGGCGACGCCGATCACCGCATCCGGGCGGACCAGGGCGTCGAGCACCTCGGCGGCCAGCACGGCGACGGCGTCGCGCCGCTGGGAGGGCTCGGTCTCGGGCGTCGAGGCGGCGACGTGGGCGGCGACCCCGTGGCGTTCGCTGATCAGGTGCTCCAGCGCGCTGGGGCGCTCGATGGGCGGATGCAGCGAGATCCGCACGATGCCCTGATCGCGGGCCTCGGCGAGCAGCCGCGAGACCGTCGAGCGGGAGATGCCGAGTTCGCCGGCGATGGACTCCATGGTGCGATTCTCGGCATAGTACATCTGTGCAGCGTGATACTCCGCCTTCTCGCGGAAGGATGTGCGCATGGCATCCAGTATCCCGCATCGAGTGCACGTTCGTGCACAGATGTTGAGAATATGGGCTCCAGCGCGTGAGATGGGGATCACGTAACACAGGCGTCCCGCAGAAAGGCCGATGACGTGAAGGCTGAACCCCTGAACCCGGAGGCGCGCACCCGTGCCCTGGACGAGTTCGCAGGCACCGTCGAGGGCGAACCCCTCGACGTGCTCGTGGTCGGAGGAGGGGTCGTGGGAGCGGCCGCCGCCTTCGACGCCGCCACCCGAGGGCTCCGCGTGGGGCTGGTCGAGGCCCAGGACCTGGGCCAGGGCACCTCCTCGCGCTCCTCCAAGCTGGTCCACGGCGGACTCCGCTATCTGCAGATGATGGACTTCAAACTCGTCTCCGAGGCGCTGCGCGAGCGCGACCTGCTGCTGAAGCGCACGGCGCCGCATCTGGTCCGCTCGCTGCCCTTCGTCTTCCCCTTCAAGACGCCGCTGGTCGACCGGGCCTTCATCGGCTCGGGCGTCTCGCTCTATGACGCGATGTCGGTGCGGCCGGGGGAGAAGCGCGCAGTGCCCTTCCACAAGCACCTCTCGCGGAGCCGGCTGCGCCGTCGCTTCGCCGGACTCGACCACGACACCTTCGTCGGAGCCCTCGAGTACTTCGACGCCCAGGTGGACGACGCCCGGCTGGTCATGACGCTGGCGCGCTCGGCGCAGAGCCTCGGCGCCGCTGTGGCCACGCGCACCGCCGTCGAGTCCTACGTCCACGACGACGCCGCCGCGGTCGGTGCGGACACCGGCGAGGCGCCGGTCGTCGGCGCGCGGCTGAGGGATCTGGAGACCGGCCGGTCCCTGGAGGTCCGGGCGAAGGAGACGATCATCGCCGCCGGCGTGTGGACCGAGCAGCAGCAGGACGCCGCCGAGGCCGACGCCGGACTGAAGGTCCTGGCCTCCAAGGGCATCCACATCACCGTGCCCAAGGACCGCATCGCCGCCGAGGACCACGTGGGCGTGATCAGCCAGACCGAGAAGTCGGTGCTCTTCCTCATCCCGCAGGAGGACTGCTGGGCGATCGGCACCACGGACACCGCCTGGCACGAGAACGTCGACGTGCCGGCCCCGAACAGCAGCGACATCGACTACGTGCTCGAGCACGCCAACGCCATCCTGCAGACCGATCTGACCCGTGAGGACATCATCGGCACCTGGGCCGGGCTGCGCCCGCTGCTGCAGCCGGAGGAGAAGGGCGACGGCGGCGGCAGCGCCAAGGTCTCCCGCGAGCACACCGTCAAGCGCCTGGCCCCGGGGCTGACCGCCGTCGCCGGCGGCAAGCTGACCACCTACCGGGTGATGGCCGAGGACGCCGTCGACTTCGCCGCCCAGGATCGGTTCTCCCATCGCCAGAGTCTGACCGAGGTCATGCCGCTGCTCGGCGGCCAGGGCTACGGCGAGTGGTCGGGGCGCGCCGAGGAGGTCGCCGCCGAGCGGGGCCTGGACGTCGAGCGCGTCCGCCGGCTGCTGCGCCGCTACGGCAGCCTGCTGGGCGAGGTGCTGGCTCCGGCCGAGGAGCAGCCCGACCTCCTCGAGCCGCTGGAGCACGCCCCGGGCTACCTGCGGGCCGAGATCCGCTACGCCGCGGAGCAGGAGGGAGCTGTGCATCTGGAAGACCTGCTCGAGCGCCGCACGCGCATCGTCCACGAGGTCCGCGACCGCGGGCTCGGCGTCATGGACGAGGTGATCGCCCTCGTCGCCGGCCCGCTGGGCTGGGACGAGGAGCGTCAGGAGCATGAGCGTCGCTCCTGGACCAGCCGCGTCGAGGCCCTGCTCGCCGCCGAGGCCTCGGACAGCGATGCGGAGGCCGCCGCGCTGCTGGCCGACACGATCCCGGCCACCCGGGTGACATGGGGCTCCTGGGGAGCCTCCGAACCGACCGGACGGGCCGACTGACTCCTCAGTCCCGGGAGTCCGCGTCCGGCCCGGAGGGGTCGGACGCGGACCAGGCCGACATACCACGAGACGAAGGAGTCTGACCTGTGGGAACCATCTTCCTCTTCGAGATCATGGGCACCGCGACGCTCGTCCTGCTGGGCGCCGGAGTGGTGGCCAATGTGGTGCTGTCAGGCACCAAGGGCAACGGCGGCGGCTGGCTGCTGATCAACTTCGGCTGGGGGCTCGGCGTCTTCGCCGGCGTCTACGTCGCCTACGCCTCCGGCGCGCACATCAACCCCGCGGTCACCGTGGGGCTGCTGGCCTCCGGCGCGGAGGAGTACGCTCCGGGCATCGCGGTGACGCTGCCGAACACCCTGGCCTACTTCGCCGCCGAGCTGATCGGCGCCTTCCTCGGCGCCGTCGTCGCCTGGCTGGCCTATAAGAAGCACTACGACGACGAGACCGACCCGGCGGCGATCCTGGGCACCTTCTCCACCGGCCCGGAGAAGCGCTCCTACGGCTGGAACACCGTCACCGAGATCATCGGCACCTATGTGCTGGTGCTGCTGGTGCTGATGATGGGCGAGACGCCCGCCGAGCTCGGGCCGCTGGCGGTGGCGCTGGTCGTCCTCGCCATCGGCGCCTCGCTCGGCGGACCGACCGGCTACGCGATCAACCCGGCCCGCGACCTCGGTCCGCGCCTGGCCCACGCGATCCTGCCCATCCGGCACAAGGGCTCCAGCGACTGGTCCTACTCCTGGGTCCCGATCGCCGGGCCGGTCGTCGGCGCGCTGCTGGCCGGCGCCTCCGTGCAGATCTTCCCGCTGCTCGGCGCCGGCGCGGCCTGAGCCCGTCCGGCCGTCCGACATGACCGTCCACGACGCCACACACCCCGTCCACTCTCACCGACACGTCCGTGATCAGGAAGGAAGTCACCGATGACGACCCCGACAGGCACGAACCCCGAGAACGGCTCCTACGTCATGGCCATCGACCAGGGCACCACCTCGACCCGCGCAGTGGTCATCGACCACTCCGGGCAGCCGCTGGGCAGCGGCCAGAAGGAGCATGAGCAGATCCTGCCGCGCGCCGGCTGGGTCGAGCACGACGCGAAGGAGATCTGGCGCAACACCCGCGAGGTGGTCGGGCTGGCCCTGGCCGATGCGAACATCAACCGGCACAGCCTCGCCGCCGTGGGCATCACGAACCAGCGGGAGACCACTGTGGTCTGGGACCGGCACACCGGCGAGCCGATCCACAACGCGGTGGTCTGGCAGGACACCCGCACCCAGGAGATCTGCGACCGACTCGCCGGCGACGCCGGCGCCGAGAAGTACAAGGACCGCACCGGCCTGCCGCTGGCCACCTACTTCGCCGGCCCGAAGGTCCGCTGGATCCTCGACGCCGTCGACGGCGCCCAGGAGCGCGCCGAGGCCGGCGACCTGCTCTTCGGCACGATGGACACCTGGCTGGTGTGGAACATGACCGGCGGGCCCGACGGCGGCCGGCACGTCACCGACGTCACCAACGCCTCGCGCACGCTGCTGATGAACATCGACACGCTCGACTGGAACGCCGAGATCTGCGCGGACATGGACATCCCGACGTCGATGCTCCCGGAGATCCGGTCCTCCTCCGAGGTCTACGGCCACGGCCACAAGCAGGGGCTGCTGATCGACACGCCGATCACCGGCATCCTCGGCGACCAGCAGGCCGCGACCTTCGGGCAGGCCTGCTTCACCCCGGGCCAGGGCAAGAACACCTACGGCACCGGCAACTTCATGCTGATGAACACCGGCACCGAGGCGGTCCGCTCGGACAACGGGCTGCTGACCACGGTGGCGTACAAGCTCGGCGAGCAGGACACCGTCTACGCCCTGGAGGGCGCGGTGGCGGTCACCGGCTCGCTGATCCAGTGGCTGCGCGACAACCTGGGGCTGATCGCCGACGCCGCGGAGTCGGAGACCAAGGCGAAGAAGGTCGACGACAACGGCGGCGCCTACGTGGTGCCGGCCTTCTCCGGACTCTTCGCGCCCTACTGGAAGCATGATGCCCGCGGTGTGCTGGTGGGGCTGACCCGCTATGTGAACCAGAACCACATCTGCCGCGCGGCCCTGGAGTCGGTGGCCTTCCAGTCGGCGGAGGTCGTCGGGGCGATGAACGACGACTCCGGCAAGGACCTCACCGAGCTGAAGGTCGACGGCGGCATGGTCGTCAACGAGACGCTCATGCAGTTCCAGGCCGATCTCCTCGGCGTCGACGTGGTCCGTCCGCAGGTCATCGAGACCACGGCGATGGGCGCGGCCTACGCGGCCGGCCTGGCGGTGGGCTTCTGGGCGAGCACCGACGACGTCGTGGCCAACTGGGCCGAGGACAAGCGCTGGAGCCCGCAGATCGACCGCGACGCCGCCGCGCGCAAGCTGCGGCTCTGGAAGAAGGCCGTCACCCGGGCCTTCGACTGGGTCGACGAGGACGTGGCGGCCGAAGCCGCCTCCTGAGGCTGCGGCCGCGGCGGCGACGCCCGGCCGGCACGAGCGTCCGACAGAACGAGCTCCGGACAGATACGAACTCCGGGCGGCACGAGGCCCCGGCGGATCCGCTCCGCCGGGGCCTCGGCGCGTCCGGGGCACTGCGGCACACTGTGCGCCGGGCGGTGCCGGAGGGTGCCGGGGACGGGCGCACGACGTCGTCGGCGTCACATGCACGCGGAGGCTCGCCGGTGGTGCGGCAAAAGTCATATCATTGCTGCGGGCGGCTCCCCGCCGGCGTCGACGATCCGGATCTCCGGACGGCGCCGGGCCCCGGCCGAGTCCGCCCGCAGCCCGACGGCGTGCTCAGCCCGGCCTGCGGGACCGCCGACCTGCGGCGGTCCCGCCGGCACGTCGTCAAGCCGGACGACGGAAGGCGAGAGATGATCATCCTGGCCCTGGAGGCGAGCACGACCTCCGCGAAGACGATGCTCTTCGACACTGAGACCCAGGAGGTCTCGGTGCGGACCCGCCGCTTCGTGATCGGCGGCGAGGACGCCTCCATCCGCGACGCGGAGAGCATCTTCACCCAGCTGGTCCAGCTCGGCGCCGAGGCGGCCGCAGGCCGGCGCGTCGACCGGGTCGCCCTCTCGGGGACCTGGCACGGGATGACGCTGCGCGAGCCGGATCTGAGCCCGATCACCGGGGTGCAGGAGTGGCCCTACACCGGCGCGCAGGACCTCTGCGCCGAGCTGCGGGCCGACGAGGACTTCACCCGCTGGTTCTACGAGCGCACCGGCTGCATGGTCAACGCCATCTACCCGGCCTTCAAGCTGATGCTGCTGCGCAGCCAGGGGATGGACGTCTCCGGCCGGCTGGCCATGGACCAGAACAGCTACACCTTCGCCCGGCTGACCGGCCGTCGGTGGACCTCGCGGGCGCAGGCCTCCGGCACCGGCCTGCTCTCCACCGTCCACGACGACTGGGACGCCGACGTCCTCGCCCGCCTCGGCCTCGACGGCGTCGCGCTGCCCGAGCTCGTCGACGCCGACGTCTCCGCCGAGCTGACCGCCGAGGCGGCCAGCCTGCTCGGCGTCGCCGCCGGCACGCCGGTGCAGATCCCCGGCCCCGACGGCGCGCTGAACCAGGTGGGCAGCGACGCCACCGCCGCCGGCGACATGACTTTCTCGATGGGCACCTCCGGGGCCCTGCGGCTGGCCGGCGCCGAGCCGGCCCTCTCGCCGCGGATGAGCACCTGGGCCTACCGCTCGACCACCGGATGGCTCTCCGGCGCGGCGGCGTCGGGCTGCACCAACTGCGTCGACTGGGCCAAGGACCAGCTCTTCGGCGGCGGCATGACCTTCGAGACGCTGGAGCCCAAGCTCAGTGCCGTCGAGCGCGACATGCCGCTGTTCATGCCCTTCCTCTTCGGAGAGCGCTGCCCCGGGTGGCAGGATCAGCGCCGCGGCGGCTTCCTGGAGCTGCATCCGCGGCACGGCCGGATGGACATGTACCAGGCGGTGCTGCACGGCGTCGTCTATTCGCTCTACCACTGCTATCGCGAGCTGGTCGCCCTCAACGGCGAGCCTCGCCGGATCATCCTCTCCGGCGGGGTGCTGTCCTCGCCCTTCTGGACGCAGCTGACCGCCGACGTCTTCGGCCGGGAGATGGAGCTCTCCGCGCTGCAGCACAGCTCCATCGCCGGGGCGGTGAAGACCGCGCTGCGCGCCGCCGGCCTCAGTCCGCGGCAGCCGGCGCTGACCGAGACCGACCGGGAGATCGTCGCTCCGGACTCGCGGCGCACCGCGTACCACGCCGGCGAGTTCGAGCGGTATCTGGACGCCTACGCCCGCACGATGCCCGGCCAGGACGTCCGCAGCCGGTACTGACCGCCCCAGGAGGAGGACCCGATGTCTGACGCGCCCGTCCCCGAGGAGCCCGTGGAGGCCCCTCGCGTGCTGATCACCCCCACGTCGCTGTGCCGCGACCCCGACGCCGCGCCGCTGCGCCGGCTGCGCGCGGCCGGCGTCGAGCCGGTGCTCAATCCGCACGGCCGGCCGCTGAGCGCCGCGGAGCTCGTCGAGCTGCTCGGCTCCCTGGCGCCGGCGACGGCGCCGACGGCGTCGCCTCGGGGCGGCGGGGGAGTGCGCGGCCTCGTCGCGGGCCTGGACGAGATCACCGCTGACGTCCTCGACGCCGCGCCCGCGCTGCAGGTGGTGGCCCGCTACGGGGTGGGCACCGACCGCGTCGACCTCGAGGCCGCCCGACGGCGCGGCGTCCGGGTGACGAACGCCCCGGGGTCCAACGCGCAGGCGGTGGCGGAGCTCGCCGTCGGGCTGATGTTCGCCGTCGCCCGCGAGATCCCGCGGCTCGACGCCGGAGTGCGGGCGGGCGGCTGGCCGCGCGGGGCCGGGCTGGAGCTCTCCGGCCGGACGCTGGGACTGGTCGGCTTCGGGGCGATCGGACGCCGGGTGGCCGCCGCGGCCGCCGGGCTGGGCATGGAGGTGCTGGCCCACGACCCCGGACGGTCCGACGACGACGTCGCCGCCGACGGGGCCGCTCCCGTCGACCTGGACGAGCTCTGCCGCCGCAGCGGCGTGGTCAGCCTCCACGTGCCGCTGCTGGAGTCGACCCGGCACCTGCTCGACGCGCGCCGGCTGGCGCTGCTGGCAGACGACGCGATCGTGATCAACACCGCTCGCGGGGGCCTGCTGGACGAGCAGGCCGCGCGCGAGGCGCTGGACGCCGGCACGCTGCACGGCGTGGGGCTGGACGCCTATGCCGTCGAACCGCCGACGGAGTCGGTGCTGGTCGGCCACGAGCGCACGGTGACCACTCCGCACGCCGGGGCGCACACCGCCGAGGCGGTGGAGCGGATGGGCACGATGGCCGTGGAGAACCTGCTCGCCGAGCTCGCCGGCCGGCCGGGGCCCGACCGCGTGGTCTGATCCGCCGGAGTCGGCCCGCTCGCGGTCACTCCGGCACGCTGCGCACCTCGTCGAGGATCGCCTCGACGTAGCCGCGCACATGCCGCTCGGCCGCGTCGGCATCGCCGCGCACGATTGCCGCGGCGGCCTCGACGTGGTTGTGCAGCGCCTGGTGGACCGGCTCGGCCGGAGTCAGTCCCGCGGTGTGCCGGCCGGTGATGACCTCGGCGATGGGGCTCTGGATCGCGGTGAGCATCAGATTCCCGCCGGCCCGCAGCAGCACGTCGTGGAAGGCGATGTCGGCGGCGAGATACTCCTCGGAGTCGCCCTGGTGCTCGGCGCCGAGGCGGCGCAGCTCGTCGGCCAGCCGGCCGATCTCGGCGCGCTGGTCCTCCGAGGCGCGCAGCGCGGCCAGCCGCGCGGCGATCGGCTCGACGGCCAGGCGCAGCTCGGTCAGCGCCACGATCTGCCGGGCGCGGGCGGAGCTGGTCAGCCGCCAACGGATGAGCTCGGGATCGAGCATGCTCCACCGGCTCATCGGGCTGACGGTGATCCCCACCCGCCGTTTGGAGCTGAGCATCGCCTTGGCCTCGAGCACGCGGACCGCCTCGCGCACCACAGTGCGCGAGACGCCGTACTCGGCCTCGAGATCGGCCAGCGTCAGCACGGTGCCGGGGACGAGCTCCCCGCCGGCGATGCGCCGACCCAGATGATCGAGGACGGAATCATGCGAGGCCTGGACCACGGGACCTTCTTCCTGTGCGGCGGACGGGGCAGGATGTACGACATGCATCACGCCGCCGGCGGAGGACGGCCTCCGGGCGGTGCGAGCCGCATCACGTGCGGACCTCCACCCTAGACGGCCGGAGGTGCCGTCGTCACGACAGATATGACGTCTTTTTGCCAATGGTGTGATCTATGTGGCAAGCTCGCCGGGTCATGCGATGTGAGGGAGCACACGCTCGCCGCACACCGTTCTGCTGATCATCGACGGAGATATCCATGGACGACTGGACACAGACTCTGGGCACCGCACCGCTGCTCGGCATCGCCGCCGCGGCCGTCGCGGTGATCCTCATCCTCATCATCCGCTTCCGTGTGCACGCCTTCATCACCCTGGTGGTGGTCTCGGCGCTCACCGCGATCGCCGCCGGCGTGCCCATGTCGGCGGTCTACGACACGATGTCCGAGGGCTTCGGCTCGACGTTGGCCTCCGTGGCGATCCTCGTCGCGCTGGGAGCGATGCTCGGGCGGCTCATCGAGCACTCCGGCGGGGCGAAGGCCCTCGCCGATCGCATGGTCGACACCTTCGGCGAGAAGAGGGCCCCGTTCGCCCTCGGCGTCTCGGCACTCATCCTCGGCTTCCCGATGTTCTTCGACGCCGGGCTGGTCATGATGCTGCCGATCGTCTTCGCCGTCGCCCGACGGCTCTCCAGCCGGTCGGTGCTGCTCTACGCCATCCCGACCGCCGCGGCGTTCTCGGTGATGCACGTCTTCCTGCCCCCGCATCCCGGGCCCGTCAGCGCGACCGAGTTCTACGAGGCCAACCTCGGACTGGTGCTGCTGGTCGGACTCGTCATCGCCTTCCCGCTCTGGTACGCCGCCGGTGCGGTCTGGGGGCGCGTGGCCGCCGCCCGCACCCCGCTGCCGGTCCCGACGCTCTTCGGCGCCGTCGACGACGACCAGCCGACGAACCCGCCGCGCGTCGGCACGGTGATCTCGCTGCTGCTGCTCCCGATGCTGCTGATCCTGATGAACACCGGGCTCAACGCGCTGGGCTCGATCGGCGCCGTCGACACCGACGCGACCTGGGCCGCGGCCCTCTCCTTCCTCGGCACCTCGGCGATGGCGCTGCTGATCGCCGTGATCGTGGCGACCTTCGTGCTCGGCCACCGCCGCGGCGAGGACGGCTCGGCGCTGGAGAAGCTGCTGGACTCCTCGCTGGGCCCGATCTGCTCCGTGGTGCTCATCACCGGCGCCGGCGGCATGTTCGGCGGCGTGCTGCAGGCCTCGGGCATCGGCGCCGCGCTGGAGGACTCGCTGGCCGACATCGGCCTGCCGGTGTTCATCGCCGCCTACCTGATCGCGGTCATCCTGCGCCTGGCGCAGGGCTCGGCGACCGTCGCACTGGTCACCGCCGCAGGGCTGGTCTCTCCGGCGGTCCTCGAGGGCGACTTCAACGCCCTGCAGGTCGCCTGCATCGTGCTGGTCACCGCGGCCGGCTCGGTCTTCGCCGGCCACGTCAACGACTCCGGCTTCTGGCTCGTCGGCCGGCTGCTGGACATGGACGTGAAGACCACGCTGAAGACCTGGACCGTGCAGCAGGCGCTGCAGTCGGTCATCGCCTTCGTGCTCGTCGGCATCGTCTACCTGGCCGCTTCGGCCGTCTGAGGAGGAGAACGTGGCAGCTGAGGATCCCCACGACGCCTCCCGCCCCGGCGGGACCGAGGTCGAGGCCGTCGAGGCGCTCACCGCCGACGATCCCGCGCGGCTGTTCTCGGTCGCCGGGAAGCTCGCACTGGTCACCGGCTCCTCCCGCGGGCTGGGACGCTCGCTGGCCCTGACCCTGGCCCGCGCCGGGGCGCAGGTGGTGCTGCACGGCCGCGACGCCGCGGCGCTGGACGAGGTGCGCTCGAGCATCGTCGCCGCCGGCGGCGCCGAGCCGCTGGTCGTCAGCTTCGACGTCACCGACGCCGAGGCCTCGCGCACGGCGCTCGAGGCGCTGGTCGCCGAGCACGGGGCGCCGGACATCCTGGTGAACAACGCCGGCCTGCAGCGGCGGGCGCCGATCCAGGAGTTCAGCACCGAGGACTGGGACGCGGTGGTCGCCTCCAACCTGGACAGCGTCTTCCACGTCTCGCGTCCGCTGCTGCCGGCGATGATCGCCCGCGGCTCGGGACGGATCGTGAACATCGCCTCCGTGCAGTCGCAGCTGGCCCGCGGCACGATCGCCCCGTACTCGGCCACCAAGGGCGCGGTCGTGCAGCTGACCAAGGGCTTGGCCGCGGACCTGACCGGGCACGGCATCCAGGTCAACGCCCTGTCCCCGGGCTACTTCGCCACGGAGATGAATCGCGCCCTCGTCGACGACGAGCAGTTCACCTCCTGGCTGACGGCACGGACCCCGGCCGGCCGCTGGGGCTCCTTCGCCGAGCTCGACGGGGCGCTGCTGTTCCTGTGCTCGCCGGCGTCGAGCTTCGTCTCGGGGCAGAACCTGGTCGTCGACGGCGGCATGACCGCCGTCGTCTGAGCCGAGGATCGTCCGCGGCCGCGCGCCGCGGGCAGGAAGGAGGAGCGGCATGGACGCCGACACCGGCAGCACGCCGACCACGATGCGGGCGCTGTTCATCGACGCCGCCGAGACCGCGGCGATCCGCGAGGTCCCCGCACCGGAGCCCGGCCCCGGTCAGGTGCGGCTGCGCATCCGGCACGTGGGGATCTGCGGCTCGGACCTGCACTACTACGCCGACGGCGCGAACGGCGCCTTCGCCGTGCGCGAGCCGCTGGTCCCCGGCCACGAGCTCTCCGCGACGGTCGACCAGGACCCGGCCGGCCGCTGGGAGCCGGGCACTCCGGTGACGGTGCACCCGGCGCGGTTCGGGGACCGCGATGCGCGGTTCGCCGAGGCGCCGAACCTCTTCGCCGGGGGCTCGTATCTGGGCAGCGCCTCGACCTGGCCGCACACCCAGGGCGCGCTGAGCGAGCTGCTCGTCGTCGAGGCGGACATGCTCCGGGCGCTGCCCGCCGGGCTCTCGCCGCGCACCGCGGTGCTGGCCGAGCCCCTGGGAGTCGCGCTGCATGCGCTCACCCAGGCCCGCTCGGTCGGCGCGGCGCTCGACGGCGCGCGGGTGCTGGTCGCCGGCGCCGGACCCATCGGGCTGCTGGCGGTCGCCGCCGCGCGCGACGCCGGCGCCGTCGTCGACGCCTGCGACGTCCGCGACGGCCCGCTGGAGCGCGCGCGTGCGCAGGGGGCCGAGCGGGTGCTGCGCGCCGATCGTGAGACGCCCGAGGCCGGAGCCTACGACGTGGTGCTGGAGTGCTCGGCGGCGCCGTCGTCGATCTCCGCGGCGCTGCAGGCCGTGCGTCCGGCCGGCGTCGTCGTCCAGGTGGGCATGGTCCCGCCCGAGCGGCAGGCGATCGCGCTGGCGCCGCTGATCGCCCGGGAGGTCCGGCTGGTCGGGGCCTTCCGCTTCGTCGACGAGATCGACGACGCCGTGGAGCTGCTCGCCCGGCGGCCGGAGATCGAGGCGGTGATCACCCACGAGCTCGGCCCGGAGCGCCCGGAGGAGCTCTTCGCCGCCGCGGGCGACTCCGAGGCCTCCGGCAAGGTCATCGCCTCCTGGCTCTGAGCCCCAAGCGTCGGGGAGGTCCCCGGAGAGGGCCGCACGAACACCTCGCGGGCCGGTCGCACCAGCTGATGGTGCGGCCGGCCCGCGAGTGCGTCGTCGACCGGCGCCGCGGTGGCGGCGAGGGACGACACGCCGGTCCGCACTGTTCCCCCGATCACCTCGGGCGGGGGAGAACTCCGCGTCCACAGCTGTGGACCGCAGGCGGCCGCCCCGACTGCTTCCGCATCAGGACGCCGATCGCTCTCTCCACAGCGGCTGTGCACCGAGCGGTGGAGGAACTACACGGGTGTGAGTACAGCATCTAGTGGTCGTTTCCCAACGCCGCCCCTAGATGTAGTATTGAAGCAGTGCTCCGGCACGAATGACCACACACGACGCCGCAGCCGTCGGAAGACCAGAGACAGGGGAGCCGCAATGTCCGTCACCGTCTACACCAAGCCGGCCTGCGTTCAGTGCAACGCCACCTACCGCGCCCTGGACAAGAACGGCGTGGAGTACACCAGCGTCGACGTCTCGCAGGACGCCGAGGCCCTCGAGCACGTCCGTGCGCTGGGCTACATGCAGGCCCCCGTCGTCGTCACCGAGAACGACCACTGGTCGGGCTTCCGCCCGGACAAGATCTCGGCGCTGGCCTCCGCGCAGAGCACCGCCTCCTCGGTCGCCTGAGCGTCGAGGCCGGCGAGACCCGCCGGGCGGCGAGCCGCATCCCGGACCCGCCCGTCGGACACGGGCGGGGGAGCGGCGGCTCGCAGGACGCAGCCCCAGCACCCCGCAGCACTCCTCGAGAAGGACCCCGTCGGCGATGATCAAGACCTCGGCCCGGCTGATCTACTTCTCCTCCGCGTCGAACAACACGCATCGTTTCGTGGAGAAGCTCGAGCAGCCCGCGGGCACCACGGCGCGGCTGCCGCTGCGCACCAAGGGCGAGACGCTGCAGGCCACCGAGCCGTTCGTGCTCATCCTGCCGACCTACGGGGCGGCCGGAGGGCGCGGCTCGGTGCCGAAGCAGGTCATCGCGTTCCTCAACGTGGAGTCCAACCGGAATCTGCTGCGCGGAGTCATCGGCGCGGGCAACACGAATTTCCACGACAGCTACTGCATCGCCGGCGACATCGTCGCCGCCAAATGCGGTGTGCCGCATCTGTACAGGTTCGAACTGATGGGCACCGCCGAGGACGTCTCGACGGTGCACGAAGGATTGGAAGAGTTTTGGACACAGCAGTCAAGCCGCTGATCGAGAGCGACGCGGAGCAGGTCTCGCCGGAGGAGCCTCTGGCCAAGGAGGTGCCGCCGCAGTGGCAGGGCCTGAGCTATCACGAGCTCAACGCCATGCTGAACCTCTACAGCGAAGACGGCCGGATCCAGTTCGAGGCCGACCAGCTGGCCGCGCGCCAGTACTTCCTGGACCACGTGAACACCAACACGGTGTTCTTCCACGATCTGGAGGAGAAGCTCGACCACCTGGTCGAGAAGGACTACTACGAGCCCGAGACGCTCGAGGCCTACGAGCGGGAGTTCGTCAAGCGCCTCTTCCAGCGCGCCTACGCGAAGAAGTTCCGCTTCCCGACGTTCCTCGGCGCCTTCAAGTTCTACACCTCCTACGCGCTGAAGACCTTCGACGGCCAGCGCTACCTGGAGCGCTACGAGGACCGGGTCACCATGGTCGCGCTGCATCTGGCCCGCGGCGACGAGGACGTGGCGGTGCGCATCGTCGACGAGATCATGGCCGGACGCTTCCAGCCGGCGACGCCGACCTTCCTGAACGCCGGGAAGAAGCAGCGCGGCGAGCTGGTCTCCTGCTTCCTGCTGCGCGTCGAGGACAACATGGAGTCGATCGCCCGCGGCATCAACTCCTCGCTGCAGCTGTCCAAGCGTGGCGGCGGCGTCGCGCTGTCGCTGACGAACGTCCGTGAGCACGGCGCGCCCATCAAGCAGATCCAGGACCAGTCCTCGGGCGTCATCCCGGTGATGAAGCTGCTGGAGGACTCGTTCTCCTACGCGAACCAGCTGGGCGCCCGCCAGGGCGCCGGGGCGGTGTACCTCAACGCCCACCACCCGGACATCCACCGCTTCCTGGACACCAAGCGGGAGAACGCCGACGAGAAGATCCGCATCAAGACGCTCTCGCTCGGCGTGGTGGTCCCGGACATCACCTTCGAGCTGGCCAAGCGGAACGAGGACATGTACCTGTTCTCGCCGTACGACGTCGAGCGCGTCTACGGCAAGGAGTTCACCGAGATCTCGGTGACCGAGAAGTACTACGAGATGGTCGACGACGCCCGGATCCGGAAGTCGAAGATCAGCGCCCGCGAGTTCTTCCAGACGCTGGCCGAGATCCAGTTCGAGTCCGGCTACCCGTACGTGATGTTCGAGGACACCGTGAACCGGGCCAACCCGATCGACGGCCGGGTGACGATGTCGAACCTGTGCTCGGAGATCCTGCAGGTCTCGGAGCCCTCGCGCTACACCGACGACCTCGGCTACGAGGTCGTCGGCAAGGACATCTCCTGCAACCTGGGGTCGCTGAACATCGCCAAGACGATGGACTCGCCGGACTTCGGGCAGACCATCGAGACGGCGATCCGCTCGCTGACGGCGGTCTCGGACATGTCCGACATCAACTCGGTGCCCTCGATCGCCGACGGCAACCGGCGGTCGCACGCCATCGGCCTGGGGCAGATGAACCTGCACGGCTACCTGGCGCGCGAGCGGGTGTTCTACGGCTCCGAGGAGGGCCTGGACTTCACCAACATCTACTTCTACACGGTGCTGTTCCACGCGCTGCGGGCCTCGAACATCCTGGCGCAGGAGAAGGGCGAGGTCTTCGACGGCTTCGAGCGGTCGGCCTACGCCTCGGGCGAGTTCTTCGACAAGTACACCGAGCAGGTCTGGGAGCCGAAGACCGAGACGGTCCGCCGGCTCTTCGACCACATCGACATCCCGACCCAGGAGGACTGGCGCGCGCTGAAGGCCTCGGTCATGGAGCACGGGATCTACAACCAGAACCTGCAGGCCGTGCCGCCGACGGGCTCGATCTCCTACATCAACAACTCGACCTCCTCGATCCACCCGGTCGCCTCGCCGATCGAGATCCGCAAGGAGGGCAAGCTGGGACGGGTGTACTACCCGGCGCCGTACCTGACCAACGACAACCTGGAGTACTACCAGGACGCGTACGAGATCGGGTACGAGAAGATCATCGACACCTACGCCGAGGCCACGCAGCACGTGGACCAGGGGCTGTCGCTGACGCTGTTCTTCAAGGACACCGCGTCCACGCGCGACATCAACAAGGCGCAGATCTACGCGTGGAAGAAGGGCATCAAGACCCTCTACTACATCCGGCTGCGCCAGCTGGCCCTGGAGGGCACCGAGGTCGAGGGCTGCGTCTCCTGCGCCCTGTGACCGGCTGACCCTCCGCCGCCCCGACGACGGCGACCCGCCGGTCGGTCCGGCCGCCCGCGCCCGCGGACGGTCGGACCGACCCGCGCGGACCGGTAGAGTCGACGTCGCCGGGGCCATCGACCCCCGCGCCTGCATGCGCGAACTCCGCTTGAGAAGGACGGCAGATCACCATGACCACTTCACCTGAGGCGACGCACTCGTCCTCGCTGCTCGATCACGTCGACGCCATCAACTGGAACCGGCTCGAGGACGAGAAGGACGGCGAGGTCTGGGACCGGCTGACCGGAAACTTCTGGCTGCCGGAGAAGATCCCGCTGTCCAACGACATCCAGTCCTGGAACACGCTGACCGACGAGGAGAAGACCCTGACCATGCGGGTCTTCACCGGGCTGACCCTGCTGGACACCATCCAGGGCACCGTCGGCGCCGTCGCGCTGATCCCGCATGCGCTGACCCAGCACGAGGAGGCGGTCTACACCAACATCGCCTTCATGGAGTCGGTGCACGCGAAGTCCTACTCCTCGATCTTCTCCACGCTGTGCTCCACCAAGGAGATCGACGACGCCTTCCGCTGGTCCAAGGAGAACGCGAACCTGCAGCGCAAGGCGCAGATCGTCATGGACTACTACCACGGCGAGGACGGCATGAAGAAGCGCGTGGCCTCCACGATCCTGGAGTCCTTCCTCTTCTACTCCGGCTTCTACCTGCCGATGCACTGGTCGGCCCACGCGAAGCTGACCAACACCGCCGACGTCATCCGGCTGATCATCCGCGACGAGGCCGTGCACGGCTACTACATCGGCTATAAGTACCAGCGCGCGCTGGAGAACGAGACCGAGGAGCGTCGTCAGGAGCTGAAGGACTACACCTACGACCTGCTCATGGAGCTCTACGAGAACGAGGTCCAGTACACCGCCGACCTCTACGACGGCGTGGGCATGACCGAGGACGTCAAGAAGTTCCTCCACTACAACGCCAACAAGGCGCTGATGAACCTCGGCTACGAGCCGATGTTCCCCAAGGAGGTCACCGACGTGAACCCGGCCATCCTCTCCGCGCTGAGCCCCAACGCCGACGAGAACCACGACTTCTTCTCCGGCTCGGGCTCCTCCTACGTCATCGGCAAGGCCGTCGAGACCGCGGACGAGGACTGGGACTTCTGAGCGGACGGAGGACGACGGATGGCTGAGTCGACGACGCCGACGACGACGCCGGCGGCCGAGGCGCCGCCGATGCCGGAGCTCGCCGAGGGGACGTTCCGCTACCGTGCCCTCGGCGAGGGCCGGTACGTCTCGACGGTGCACGCCCAGGGCGCCTGGAACCCGCATGAGCAGCACATGGCCCCGGTCACCGGGCTGCTCGTCCACGAACTGGAGCAGTTCCAGCCGCGGGACGATCTGCGCCTGGCGCGCGTCAGCTTCGACATCCACGGACTCATCCACGCCGGCGAGTTCGAGGTCCGCACGCGGATGATCCGTCCGGGCCGGACCATCGAACTCGTCGAGGCCGAGCTGGTCGCGGGCGGGCGCACCGCCGTCGTCGCCCGCGGCTGGCGGATGCTCACCACCGATTCGCGCGCCGTCGCCGGCGTCGAGGACGAGCCGCTGGATCCGCCGGAGGCCCTGGAGCCGTTCGCGGGGCTGCAGGTCTGGCCCGGCGGATTCATCCGCTCGCTGGAGATCCGGACGCCGACCCGTCGCCGGCCCGGGCGGGGCGCCGCCTGGCTGCGCAGCGAGATCCCGCTGCTCGAGGACGCCGAGGTCTCGCCGCTGGCGCATCTGGCCTCGCTGGCCGACACCGCCAACGGCATCGTTCCCCGGGTGGATCCGGGCCCGGAGTCCTGGGCTTACCCGAACCTCGACCTGCAGCTGCACCTGCATCGCGCCCCGGCCGGGGACTGGCTCGGCGTCGACGTCCGGCAGACCTTCGGAGCCGACGGCGTCGGGCTGACCAGCACTGTGCTGCATGACGAGCACGGGCCCTTCGGCCGCTGCGAGCAGATCCTGACGCTGCGAGCTCCGCGCGGCACGGCATGAGCGCGTCCACCGTCGTCGCCGCCGATGCGGACGCCGGGCCCGATCGCCGCGCCGACGCCGCGGGGGAGCGCACCCGGCTGCTGCTCCACCGGCCGTCCGTCTCGCGGGGTGCGGCCGGCGACCTCGACGCGGCCATCGCCTGGCTGCAGGGCACCCGGAGCGGCGCCACGCCGCCGATGCTGCGCATCTACCGGCCGCGGCCGACCGTGGCCTTCGGCCAGCGCGACCGGCGGCTGCCCGGCCATGGTGCGGCCGCCGAGGCCTGCCGCCGCCGGGGCTTCGAGCCGCTGGTGCGCCGAGCCGGAGGACGGGCGGCGGCGTACCACCCCGGCTGCCTGGTGGTCGACCACATCGAACCGGACCACGACCCCGTGGTGGAGTCCCGGACGCGCTTCTCCCGCTTCGGCGAGCTGCTCACCGAGACGCTGCTCCGCTGCGGGGTCGACGCCCGCTCCGGCGAGATCCCCGACGAGTACTGCCCCGGAGAGCACTCGGTGCACGGCGTCGCCGGCGACCGGCGGGTCAAGCTGGTCGGCACCGCCCAGCGGGTCATCGGCACCGGCTGGCTGTTCTCCTCGGTGATCGTCGTCGAGGACGGCGCGGCGATCCGTCGGGTGCTCTCCGAGGTCTACGAGGCCCTCGGCCTGGACTGGGACCCGCTGACCGCCGGGGCGGCGGAGGACGTGCGTCCCGGGCTGGACGTCGACGCCGTCGAGGAACAGCTGCTGGCGGTCTACCGCGAGCAGCACGAGCTCCTCGCCGGCGAACCCCCGCCGCTGGACTGAACCGGGCCGAGCCGAACCCGTCGCGACGGATCCCGCTCGGCCCGGAGACAGCGCCGGTCGGTTCCGGTCAGTTCCGGCCAGCTCAGGCCTGCTTCCGCCACTCCTCGAGCTGGGGCTTCTCGTCGCCGACCCGAGTGGTCGGCCCATGGCCGGTGTGCACCCGGGTCTCCTCGGGCAGGTCGTTGAAGATCCGGCCCTCGATGGAGTCGAGGATCAGCTCGTAGCTGGAGTAGGAGCGCCCCGTCGCCCCGGGGCCGCCCTGGAAGAGGGTGTCGCCGGAGAAGAGCACCGGCCCGCCGGAGTGGTGCTCGTCGGCGAGGTCCTCGCTGTAGAAGCAGGTCGAGCCCGGCGAATGGCCGGGAGTGTGGATCGCGGTCAGCCGCACATCGGAGACGGTGAAGGTGTCTCCGTCGGTGATGTCGACGTCGGGGGCGGTGTGACCGTGGACCTGCTCCCAGAGCATCGCATCCTCGGGATTCAGGTGGATGCGCCCGCCCACGGCGCGCTGCACGGCCAGGGCCTCGCTGACGTGGTCATTGTGCCCGTGGGTGAGCAGGATCGCGCTGACCTGCCGCTCACCGACGGCTGCGGCGACGGCGTCGGAGTCATGGGCGGGATCGATGACGATCACTTCCTGGTCGTCGCCGACGAGCCAGACGTTGTTGTCCACCTCCCAGGATCCGCCGTCGAGGGCGAAGGCTCCCGAGGTGCTCAGATGCTCGATACGTGCCTGGGACATGGATCTGCTCCTTGATCGTCGCCGCCAGCCCGCCCCGGAATCGGCGCAGTGCCGGATCCGGGGCGGGCTGGCGGTGCTGGTGTGGTGCTGGTGCGGTGTCTCAGCTGATCTCGACGACGCTGCGCAGCACGTCGCCGCGGTTCATGGTCTCGAAGGCCTGCTGGACCTGATCGAGGCCGACGCGTTCGGTGACGAAGGCGTCCAGGTCGAGTCGGCCCTGCTGGTAGAGGTCGACGAGCATGGGGAAGTCACGGGAGGGCAGGCAGTCGCCGTACCAGGAGGACTTCAGAGATCCGCCGCGGGCGAAGATGTCCTGCAGCGGCAGCTGCAGCGTCAGGGAAGCGTCGGGGACGCCGACCAGCACGACCCGACCGGCCAGGTCGCGGGCGTAGAAGGCCTGGGTGTAGGTCGCCGGGATCCCGACGGCGTCGATGACGACATCGGCGCCGTCGCCGCCGGTGTGTGCGCGGATGGCTTCGATCACGTCGGTCGTCGAGGCCTCGACGGTGTGGGTCGCGCCCATCGCCGCGGCGGTCTCGAGCTTCCGGGCGTCGAGGTCGACGGCGATGATCGTGGTGGCTCCGGCCAGCTTCGCCCCGGTGATCGCGGCGGTGCCCACGCCGCCGCAGCCGATGACTGCGACGGATTCGCCGCGGCGGATGTCGGCGGTGTTGAGTGCGGCGCCGATGCCGGCCATGACGCCGCAGCCCAGCAGCCCGACGGCGGCGTCGTGGGAGTCGTCGAGGTCGTCGATGCGGGTGCACTGGCCGGCGGCGACCAGGGTCTTCTCGGCGAAGGCGCCGATGCCCAGCGCCGGCTCCAGCTCGGTGCCGTCGGTCAGGGTCATCTTCTGGGTCGCGTTGGCCGTGTCGAAGCAGTACTGCAGCTGACCCTTCCTGCAGGCGCGGCATTGGCCGCAGACCGCCCGCCAGTTGAGGATGACCTTGTCGCCGACGGCCACGGAGGTGACGTCCGCGCCGACGGCGGCGATGCGGCCGGTGGCCTCATGGCCGAGCAGGTAGGGGAACTCGTCGCCGACTTCGCCCTGCTGGAAGTGCTGGTCGGTCTGGCAGACTCCGCAGGTGTGGACATCGACCAGGGCCTCGCCCGGGCCGGGGTCCGGGACGACGATGGACTCCACAGTCGCCGGGGCGTTCTTCTCGGTGACGACGACGGCGTCGACGGTATGCGGCATGGTCCCTCCCGGGATTCGACGGCTGGTCCCCTCATCATGTCACCGACGGCAGAGCTCGCGGAAGGGCGTCGAGGCCTCCGACCAATCAGAACGCCCAGGTCAGGAGGACGGCTCAGGAAGACGCCTCAGAAGGACAGGGCCTGCGGGAGCTCCACGATGATGCTGACGACGACCAGCAGGTAGAGCAGCACCATCGCCACCCACCACCAGTCGGCGAGGACCCGCCGCAGCCCGCCGGGCACGGGCAGCACCCCATGCTCGACGTTGCGCGCGGTGACCACCGCCGTCATCGGGATCACGGCCGCCCAGACGAGCATGCAGTAGGGGCACAGCGCCGCGATGGCATAGACCGCCTGGGACCAGAGCCAGACGCAGAAGCCGAAGGCGAAGAGCACTCCGACCTGCAGTCCGCCCCAGTACCAGCGCGGCAGCCGGATCCCGCCGAGCAGGCTCACCGCGATCGCCAGGATCAGCGGGAAGCCCACCACTCCGATGAAGATGTTCGGGAAGCCGAAGGTGGCCGCCTGCCAGGACTCCATGACCGCCCCGCAGGAGACCCAGGGATTCACATCGCAGGCGGTGACGTGATCCGGGTCCTGCCAGATCTGGACGCGTTCGTAGAGCAGCAGCATCGTGGCCAGCGCCCCCAGGGCGCCGGTGATCAGCAGCCACAGGCCCGTCCCGCGATCAGTGAAGCGGCGCGGCGCGGCGGGATCCGCGGGTGAGCTCTCGGCGGGGGAATCTGCGGTCATGTCCGCGATTCTACGCGGCCCGGCACGCCGTTCAGAGGGTCCACGATGTGGACCTCGTCGACGGTGTGCGATACTGGGAGGCATCGAGGCACGGTCCACACCCGGGCCTCGTGGAAGCTTGACAGCCTCCGACAACTGCACAGCTGCACCGCGCAGAGGCCCGGCGACGCCGGCACCCGTCGTGGGCGAGGGCATCAGCGGCGCCCGCCGCGCCCCGAGTCCGCACGGCGCATGACGACGCGCATCTTCGAGCATCAAGATGCCGCCGCCGACACTGGCCTCCGGAGCACTTCTTCGAGCAGGCGGCGCAGCGACAGGACGAGGCCGGCAGGCGGCGCCCCGCCGTGCAGAGCGCACACCATCGACAGGTGTCAGCGCCCGGCGAGGTGACCACCGGCCAGACGGACCAGCCATGAGGATTCACCTCGGGCCGCACCCGCCGTGAGAGGGCGGGCGAACGCGGCCCGACGGACGACCGGACCGAACAGCCGGCGCGACGGCGAGTGTGGCGTCGTCGGCGACGGCAGGAGCAATCGACCAATGTCCCACACCGACACGACGCCGACGTCCCAGGACGCATCCGACGACCAGGGCGCGGCGACCCCGCCGGCGCAGGAAGCCGGCCCGTCTGCGGCGGAGGAGACCCCGCAGACCCCCGAGACCACCGCCCCGCAGTCTGCGGAGCCGAGCGAGACCGACGCGGCGAGCCAGGGGCAGGACGGGGCGGAGACCGCTCCGGCGGCCGACCCGACCGCCGTGCTCTTCCAGGCCCCCGATCTCGAGGCCGTCCAGCCCATCCCCGCCGCCGAGGTCGTCGCGGGCGGGGAGTCCGAGGACCCGGAGGAGCCCGAGGACGCGGAGGAGCCCGACGACTCCGGCGCCGCCGACTCGCAGGCCCGGGACTCCGCGGAGTCCGACGACTCGCAGGACGAGGGCGGCGACGCGTCGAACGGCTCCGGCGACGAGGGCCGACGCTCCTCGCGCCGCCGTCGTCGTCGCGGCAGCCGCGGCCGGAGCCGGCAGCCCGAGCAGGGCGGCGACGGCTCCCGGAGCGCCGGGAACGGCCAGGACGACTCCGCCGACGAGGACGGGCAGGACGCGCCGTCCGATGCGTCCGACGGCCACGGCGGCTCGGCAGGATCCGACGGCGGCGAGGTCGTGCGCAAGCGGCGCCGGCGCCGGCGCGGCTCGGTCGACATGGAGGTCGCCGGCGGCGAGGGCGACGACCCCGAGCACACGGTGACCCGGGTGCGCGCCCCGCGGGAGACCGCCGAGGCCGACGCGCCGGCCGCCCCGACCAAGGTCACCGGGTTGAAGGGCTCCACCCGCCTGGAGGCCAAGCGCCAGCGCCGCAAGAACTCCCGCGACGGGGGGCGGAAGCGGCAGGTGATCACCGAGGCCGAGTTCCTCGCCCGCCGCGAGTCGGTGGACCGCAAGATGATCGTGCGCCAGCAGGGCGAGCGGATCCAGATCGGGGTGCTGGAGGACGGCGTGCTGGCCGAGCACTATGTCTCCAACACGCAGCAGGACTCGCTGATCGGCAACGTCTACCTCGGCAAGGTGCAGAATGTGCTGCCCTCGATGGAGGCGGCGTTCGTCGACATCGGCCGCGGACGCAATGCGATCATCTACGCCGGCGAAGTCGACTGGGACGCGGCGAACCTCGACGGCAGGCCGCGCAAGATCGAGAACGCGCTGAAGTCGGGCGACTCGGTCCTGGTCCAGGTCACCAAGGACCCGGTCGGGCACAAGGGAGCGCGCCTGACCAGCCAGGTCTCGCTGCCGGGGCGCTACCTGGTCTTCGTCCCCGGCGGGTCGATGACCGGGATCTCGCGCAAGCTGCCCGACACTGAGCGTGCCCGGCTGAAGAAGATCCTCAAGGAGCAGATGCCGCAGAATGCGGGCGTGATCGTGCGCACTGCGGCCGAGGGCGCCTCCGAGGAGGAGCTGACCAACGACATCAATCGACTGCGGGCGCTGTGGGAGACCATCCAGTCCCAGGCCGCCGACAAGAAGGTCCTCGCCCCGGACCTGCTGTACTCCGAGCCGGATCTGACCATCAAGGTCGTCCGCGACGTCTTCAACGAGGACTTCTCCTCGATGGAGATCCAGGGGCAGGAGACCTGGGACAACGTGGAGGCCTACGTGACCTACGTGGCCCCGCACCTGATCGACCGGCTGCACCAGTGGAATCCGGAGGAGCAGAAGGCCGACGACGTCTTCGCCCACCACCGGATCGACGAGCAGCTCGCCAAGGCCCTGGATCGCAAGGTCAACCTGCCGTCCGGCGGATCGCTGGTCTTCGACCGCACCGAGGCGATGACCGTCGTCGACGTCAACACCGGCAAGTTCACCGGCTCCGGCGGAAACCTCGAGGAGACGGTCACGAAGAACAACCTCGAGGCCGCCGAGGAGATCGTCCGTCAGCTGCGCCTGCGCGACGTCGGCGGGATCATCGTCATCGACTTCATCGACATGGTCCTGGAGTCGAATCGCGACCTGGTGCTCCGCCGGCTGGTCGAGTGCCTCGGCCGGGACCGGACGAAGCACCAGGTGGCCGAGGTGACCTCGCTGGGCCTGGTGCAGATGACGCGGAAGCGCATGGGCACCGGCCTGCTCGAGGTCTTCTCCACCACCTGCGAGCACTGCGAGGGCCGCGGGCTGCACACCCACGGCGAGCCGATCACTCAGACGCCCTCCTACACCTCCGACGGTGAGATGCGGCAGGGCAAGGGCTCCAAGAAGCGCCGCAAGGGCCGTCGCGGCGGCAAGGGCGACGGCGGCGACGGCGGTGGCGGCCAGCAGTCTCAGCAGAAGAAGGACGACCAGGCCGGCGGCCGGCAGCAGGCCGAGGAGAAGGCCAAGCAGGAGCAGGCTCGGCAGGCCCTGGCCCAGGTGGCCGCGGCCACGGCCGAGCAGGCCGAGCAGGCTGACCAGTCCGCCTCGACTGCGGCGGCTGAGTCGGCCGACTCGGACCGCGGTGCCGGCCGGGCCTCCGGTGAGCAGGGTCAGCTTTCCGGCCAGCGCGACGGCGAGAGCCGCTCGGGCCGCCGCCGGTCGCGGCGCCCGCGTCGTGCCGCCCGCAGCGGCGGAGCCCCGACCCGGGCGACGGATGCCGCAGAGGCCGCAGAGGCCGCAGAGGCTGCAGGGGCCGGAACGGCGTCGGCGGACGACTCCGGCGAGGCCCCGGTGCTGACCATCGGCGGAGAGCCGGTGGAGGTGCCCCGCGGCGACCAGCAGGACCGGGCCGCCGACCACGGCGGCGGTCAGGAGTCGGGGGCCGACGTGTCGCTGGACTCGCTGGACGCCGCGCTCGAGTCGCGCAACCAGGACGACTCCGCCGCGGAGAGCGCCGCCGAGGCCGCTGACGAGCGCACGGAGAAGAGCACCGCGAAGAGCACCGCGAAGAACTCCGCGCAGGGCGCCGGGCAGGGCACCGGGCAGCAGGCGGCCGAGCCGACGGCTGCTGCCGCACCGGTCTCGGGGCCGAGCTCGACTCCGGCGGCCGCCGCCGGATCCGGGCGTCCGGCGCGGCGTCGTCGCCGGGGCGCCGGCTCGGCGCAGGGCGCCGGGGGAGAGGTCCATGAGGTCTCCCGGTCGGCGAGCGGCCCGAGCAGCACGTTCTCCGCCTCGGTCGGATCCGTCGCGGATTCGTCGGCGCCGGCCCAGGACGCCGACGCGGAGCCCACCATGTTCGGCGTCGGCGTCTCCGCCGAGGAGCTCGGTCAGAGCGACTCGACGGCGGCGGCCGGGACCGACCAGACTGGCGACGAGGCCTCCTCCGGCTCCGCGTGAGTCCGGGGTCGTCGCGGCGCCCGCCGGCGGCGTGTCGCGGCGGGTCTCCAGTTGCCGGCACAGCAGGAATGACGTAAAGTTGATTCCTGGTGTCATCGGCACCAGCACGTCTTCTGCGCCCGGTCGCACGGACCCTCCCGGTCCCGTCCGAAGCCGCCGTTCTCCGACGTCCGGTCTCCCCGCGAGGCCGCGGGGGAGACCGGACCGGCCGCGGACCGGCAGTGCAGCCGGCCAGGTCGAGAATTTCAGTCCATATTTGTCATCGAGAGAAGTGAGTCCCAAGTGGTGTACGCGATTGTCCGCGCAGGCGGCCGCCAGGAGAAGGTTTCCGTCGGAGACCTCGTGACCCTTGACCGCGTCCCCGCCGAGGCAGGCAGCACCATCGAGCTGCCGGCAGTGATGCTGGTGGACGGGGACCAGGTCACCACCGGCGCCGACGACCTGGCCAAGGTCAAGGTCACTGCTGAGGTGCTGGAGAACGTCCGCGGCAAGAAGGTCGTCATTCACAAGTTCAAGAACAAGACCGGCTACCACAAGCGTCAGGGTCACCGTTCCGAGCTGACCCGCGTGAAGGTCACCTCGATCGCCTGATCGACGGCCGATCGGACCGACGACGCCGGTTCCCCGTTCATCCATCCATCCCAGCTGAGAGGCAGGCAGACCAATGGCATCGAAGAAGGGCGCCAGCTCCACCAAGAACGGCCGCGACTCGAACGCGAACCGTCTCGGCGTGAAGCGTTTCGGCGGACAGGACGTCTCCGCCGGCGAGATCCTCATCCGCCAGCGCGGCACCAAGTTCCACCCCGGCAGCAACGTCGGCCGCGGCGGGGACGACACCCTGTTCGCCCTGTCCGACGGCTCCGTGGAATTCGGCAGCCGCCGCGGCCGCAAGGTCGTGAACATCGTTCCAGCCGCACAGTGAGTGCGGCCCCGGGCGGACCTGGGTGCTGACAGCACTCCATGGCCCGGTCGGACACGAGCAGCAGAGGACGGGCCGTCGCGGTCCGTCCTCTGCTGTCTTAACAGCAGGTCCCGGCGGCGCATCGTCTCGTCGCCCCGCCCCTCCCGACAGGAGAACCCCATGGCACACTTCGTCGACCGCGTCGTCCTGCACGCCGCAGGCGGTGACGGCGGCCACGGCTGCGTCTCCGTGCATCGCGAGAAGTTCAAGCCGCTCGGCGGTCCCGACGGGGCCGACGGCGGGGACGGCGGCGACGTGGTGCTGGTCGTCGACCCGCAGACCACCACGCTGCTGGACTATCACCACCGCCCGCACCGCTCGGCGGAGAGCGGCGGCGTCGGCGAGGGCGATCTGCGCCATGGACGCCGGGGGCCGGCCCTGGAGCTGCCGGTGCCCGACGGCACCGTCGTGAAGGACCGCGAGGGCAACGTCCTGGCCGACCTGATCGGCGCCGGAGCCCGCTGCACCGTCGCCGGCGGGGGACAGGGCGGCCTGGGCAATGCGGCGCTGGCCTCGAAGAAGCGCAAGGCCCCGGGCTTCGCGCTGCTCGGCACTCCCGGCGAACGCGCCGACGTCGTCCTCGAGGTCAAGACGGTCGCGGACATCGCGCTGGTCGGATACCCCTCGTCGGGCAAGTCCAGCCTCATCGCGGCGATGAGTGCGGCGCGCCCGAAGATCGCGGACTACCCCTTCACCACGCTGGTGCCGAACCTCGGCGTCGTCGAGGCCGGCGACGTGCGCTACACCGTCGCCGACGTCCCCGGTCTCATCCCCGGCGCGGCGCAGGGCCGCGGCCTCGGACACGAGTTCCTGCGCCACGTGGAGCGCTGCGCGGCGCTGGTCCACGTGCTCGACTGCGCCTCGCTCGAGCCGGACCGCGACCCGCTCAGCGATCTGGACGCCGTCGAGGCCGAGCTGGCCGCCTACGCCCCCGACTCCGTCGACGGCCTCGCCGCCGACTCCGGCACCACTGTGCCGCTGACCGAGCGGCCGCGGCTGGTCGCGCTGAACAAGACCGACCTGCCCGACGGCGAGGCGATGGCCGAGCTGGTGCGCGAGGAGCTCGTCGCCCGCGGCCACCGCGTCTTCGACATCTCCGCGCTCGACCGCGGCGGCCTGCGCCAGCTCGGCTTCGCCATGGCCGACCTGGTCGCCGAGGCCCGCCAGCGGCGCGAGACCGCGCCGGCCCCGGCGCCGGTGACCGTCCGCCCGAAGGCGGTCGACTCCAAGCCCTTCACCATCACCCGCGAGGAGAAGAGCGGCGAGCCGCTGTTCCGCGTGCGCGGCGCCAAGCCCGAGCGCTGGATCCTGCAGACCGACTTCGGCAACGACGAGGCCGTCGGCTACCTGGCCGACCGGCTCGAGCGCATCGGCATCGAGGACGAGCTGTTCAGACAGGGCGCTCGTCCCGGAGATGCGGTGGTCATCGGCGGCGACGACGCGGTCGTCTTCGACTGGGAGCCGACGATGGCCGGCGGCGCCGAGCATCTGGGCGGTCCGCGGGGCACCGACATGCGCTTCGAGGAGCGCAGCCGGCCCACCCGCGAGGAGAAGAAGGCCGACCAGCAGGCACGCCGGGACGCACGGGCGGCCACGCGGGCGGCGATGGCTTCGGAGTACTCGCACTCGGGCTCCGGCGCCGACGCCGAGGACGACCAGGTCGAGATCGTCTACACCGAGGGCGATCCCGACGAAGGGCTGGAGGACGCCGGCGAGGTCCATCCCGAGGATTGGGAGGACGAGACCGACGGATCCCGCGGAGACCGCCGATGAACGCCGGCGGGTCCGATGCGCGGACGACGGGGCTGACGGCCTCGGTGCTGACCGGGCAGGCCGACATCGGCCGGGCGCGCCGCCTGGTGATCAAAGTCGGCTCGTCCTCGCTGACCACGCTGGACGGCGGGATCTCGGTGGAGGCGCTGCAGCGGCTGGTCGACGACGTCCAGAGGCTGCGCGCCCGGGGCACCGACGTCGTGCTGGTCTCCTCGGGGGCGATCGCCGCCGGGCTCGCACCGCTGGGGCTGTCCGTCCGCCCGCATGATCTGGCCACGCAGCAGGCCGCCGCCGCCGTCGGGCAGGGCATGCTGCTGGCGCACTACACGCGCGCCTTCGCCGCCCACGCCACCACGGTCTCGCAGGTGCTGCTGACGGTGGAGGACCTGATCCGACGCACGCACTACACCAACGCGCTGCGGGCGGTGGAGAAGCTGCTCAGTCTCGGGGCGGTGCCGGTGGTCAACGAGAACGACGCAGTCGCCACGCATGAGATCCGCTTCGGCGACAACGACCGGCTGGCGGCGCTGACGGCGAATCTGGTCCGCGCCGACGGGCTGGTGCTGCTCTCCGACGTGGACGCGCTGCACGACGGCCCGCCCGACGAGGGCGGGCGGCCGATCCCGTGCATCGACGACGCCGCCGACCTGCGCGGCGTGACCCTGGGCCGCCGCGGCAAGGCCGGCGTCGGCACCGGCGGCATGGTCACCAAGGTCGAGGCCGCCCGGATCACCGCCGACAACGGCATCCCGGCGGTGCTCACCTCGGCCTCGCAGGCCGGCCGGCTCTTCGCCGGCGAGACGGTGGGGACCTTCTTCACCGCCCGCGGGCGGCGCCGCGGGGCGCGATCGGCCTGGCTGGCGCATCTGGCCCACGTGAAGGGACGGCTGACCGTCGACGACGGCGCCGTCGCCGCCGTCGTCCACCGGCGCCGCTCCCTGCTGGCCGCCGGGATCACTGCGGTGACCGGGGAGTTCGAGCCCTCCGACCCGGTGGAGATCGCCGGCCCCGACGGCACCGTGCACGCCCGCGGACTGGTGGCCTTCTCCTCGGTCGAGCTGCCGGGGATGCTCGGCCGATCGACCACCGAGATCGTGCGGCTCTACGGCGAGGACCACCAGCGCGAGGTCGTCCACGCCGACGACATGGTCCGGGTCGCCGCCGGGCCCGCCGAGGACTGAGGGAGTCCGTCACGTCAGGTGTCCGCACTGCGGACGTCTCCGCACGGCTCTCCCCGGGTTGTTCAACAGTCCAGTAGGCTGGGGGCATGAGTGACGAGACGCACGAATCCGCCGCACCGGGGACGCAGGGCACGCCGGACGGCACGTCCGACGTCGGCGCGGCGATCGCCGGGATCAGCCGGGACGCCCGCCGCGCCGCCCACGAGCTCGCCCTGCTGGACCGCGAGCAGAAGGACCGCCTCCTCGCCGCCGTCGCCGCCGGGCTCCGCGAGTCGGTCCACGGGCTGCTGGCCGCCAACCAGGAGGATCTGACCCGCGGACGCGAGTCCGGGCTCTCCCGGGCGCTGCTCGACCGGCTGGCGCTGGACGAGGCGCGCATCGAGAAGCTCGCCGCCTCCGTGGAGACCGTCATCGGACTCGACGACCCGATCGGCCGCGTCGTGCAGGGCCGCACGCTGCCCAACGGTCTGCGGCTGGCCCAGCAGACCGTGCCGCTGGGCGTGCTGGGCGTGATCTACGAGGCCCGCCCCAACGTCACCGTCGACATCGCCGCGCTGGCGCTGAAGTCCGGCAACGCCGCGGTGCTGCGCGGAGGCTCCGCCGCCGCGCGCACCAACGAGACGCTGCTGGCCATCATCCGCACTGCGCTGCGCGACACCGGGGCCCCGGCGGAGGCGGTGCAGTCCATCGACGCCCACGGACGCGACGGCGCCACCGAGCTGATGACCTCCCGCGGCTCGGTCGACGTGCTGATCCCGCGCGGCGGCCGCGCCCTGATCCAGCACGTGGTGCAGAACGCCCGGGTGCCGGTGATCGAGACCGGCGAGGGCAATGTGCACGTCTTCGTCGACGCCGGCGCGGATCCGCGCACCGCCCGCGACATCGTGCTCAACTCCAAGACGCATCGCCCCAGCGTCTGCAACTCCGCCGAGACGCTGCTGCTCCATGCCGAGGCCGAGGAGGCCGGCCGCGAGGCGCTGCGGGCGCTGCTGCGGGCCGGCGTCGACCTCCACGTCGACGAGCGCGCCCGGCGGTGGCTTCCCACCGGCGACCCGGCGGACTCCGCCGACGGCCAGCCGATGGGCGAGGTGCACCCGCTGACGCCGGAGGACTACGGCACCGAGTTCCTGGACCTGCAGATGGCCGTCGGCGTCGTCGACGACGTCGACCGGGCGATCGAGCACATCGCCGCCCATTCGACCGGTCACACCGAGGCGATCGTCACCGACTCGGTGGCCCGCGCCGACCGCTTCGTCGCCCGCGTCGACGCCGCCTCAGTCATCGTCAACGCCTCCACACGCTTCACCGACGGCGGGGAGTTCGGCCTCGGCGCCGAGGTCGGCATCTCCACGCAGAAGATGCACGCCCGCGGCCCCATGGGCATGGCCGAACTGACGACGACCAAGTGGATCGTGCGCGGCGACGGTCAGGTGCGCGCCTGATCCCGTCGTCGACGGGCCCGGTCCGCAGCGCTCGACGGATCGGGCCGATGCGCGGCTGAGCAGGACCTTCCCTGCGAATTTTCTCCTGAGAATACGTCTTGCACCTGTAGACCGTCCTTCATCATATGGGTAGCGTGTGTCGTATCGGCCACGCCGCCGGCGGGCTGAGAAGCACATTTTTGAAGGAGTAATCATGGACTTGGGCAACTACGATTGGCTCGGGCTGGTGGAGAAGGTCGTCATGGCCGTCGTCATCCTGCTCGTGACATGGATCATCGCGAGCGTGGTCAAGTGGGCCATCTCCAAGCTCGTCTCTCGTGTGGGCTTCCTGCAGCGCGGCGGCGGAGCCGACGGGCAGTCGCTGGGCTCGGCCATCGGCCAGATCGCCTCGCTGGTGATCTGGCTCTTCGGTCTGATCGCCGTGCTCCAGCTCTTCGCCCTGGAGCGGGTGCTGCAGCCGGTGCAGGATCTGCTGGCCACGGGGCTGAGCTTCCTGCCGAACATCATCGGCGCCGGCTTCGTCTTCTTCATCGGCTTCGTGATCGCGAAGATCGTCAAGCAGCTGATCGAGGCGACGCTGGGCCGGGTCAACTTCGCCGGGCTGGTCGGCCGGGCGAAGACCGCCGCTGACAAGACCGCCGAGAACGCCGGCGTCGAGGACTCCTCGGCCGGATCGGTGCCCTCGGCGGCCGATGCGGAGACCAACCGCCGCATCACCGGCGTGATCGGCAACGTGGTCTTCGCGCTCATCGTCATCGTCGTCGCCATCAGCGCGCTGCAGATCCTCGGCATCCAGGCCGTCTCCGAGCCGGCCACGCAGATGCTGACGCTGATCCTGGACTTCATCCCGCTGTTCATCGCCGCCGCGCTGATCCTGGCCGTCGGCGTGCTCATCGCCAAGTTCGTCGGAAACCTGCTCGGCTCGGTGCTGAGCTCCATCGGCACGGACCGCGCGGCCGCCAACATGGGCATCGAGCCGACGCAGACCAGCGTCTCGGACATCCTGTCGCGGATCGCGCAGGTGGGCATCGTGCTGTTCTTCGGCATCATGGCCGCCCGCACGCTGGACTTCCCGGAGATCACCGCCATCCTCAACGAGGTGCTCGAGCTCGGCGGCCGCGTCCTCTTCGGCGCGGTGATCATCGGCGCCGGCTTCTTCATCGCCAACCTGCTGGCCAAGACGGTCGGCGCGGGCACGCCGAGCACGATCATGCGCTACGGCACGATCGCCCTCTTCGTCGCCATGGGCCTGCAGTACATGGGCATCGCCGACTCGATCATCAACCTGGCCTTCGGCGCCGTGGTCGTCGGCGGGGCGCTGGCCGCCGCGCTGGCCTTCGGGCTGGGCGGTCGCGACGCCGCGGCCCGCACCCTCACCAAGGTGGAGAGCGGCTCGGGGACGGACTCCGCGAGCTGATATCCGCTCCGGCCCCGCGACCCGGGACCGGAGCTCCTGCGCACATGCGCCGCGACCGGGGCCCTGTCGCCGCCGACCACGCCGATCATCATCGGTGAGCCGGTGGGCGACAGGGCCCCGGTGTCGCGTAGACTTGCCGTGATCCGAGTCGACCGTCGAGGGAGAGGCATGCTGAATACGCCCATCGCCGCACTGCTGGCCGAAGCGTCCGAGGAGCACGGAGGAGAGCTGTTCATGCCCGCCCCGTGGTTCGGCATCATCATGTTCGCGCTGCTGATCAGCATGCTGCTGATCACGGTGTCCTTCTCCAGCAAGGGGCGCCAGCTGCCGGCCAAGGAGCACGAGGACCACTGAACGCCGCACCTCAGGCCGCCGCCACCGCCGATGCCGGACGTCGTCGACTCCGTCTGGGGATCATGGGCGGCACCTTCGATCCCATCCACCACGGCCACCTGGTGGCCGCCAGCGAGGTCGCGAGCGAATTCGCCCTCGACGAGGTCGTCTTCGTGCCCACCGGGCAGCCCTGGCAGAAGGCCGCCCGCCAGGTGACCCCCGCGGAACACCGCTATCTGCTGACGGTCATCGCCACAGCGGCCAACCCGCGGTTCACCGTCTCCCGGGTGGACATCGATCGCGGCGGCAAAACCTACACGATCGACACGCTGCGCGACTTCCGGCGGCTGTATCCGGATGCTGACCTCTTCTTCATCACCGGCGCCGACGCCATGGCCCAGATCATGTCCTGGAAGGACGTGGAGGAGCTCTGGGAGTTGGCGCACTTCGTCTCGGTGACCCGGCCGGGATTCGTCTCGGAGGACTTCGGTCGCACGGACCAGATCTCGCTGGTCGAGATCCCGGCGATGGCGATCTCCTCGACGGATTGTCGCGAGCGGGTCAGCCACAGCAAGCCGGTCTGGTACCTGGTGCCGGACGGCGTCGTGCAGTACATCGCCAAGCACCGGCTCTATCAGCAGGACGATGACGGAGTCGTCCGCGGGGCCGCCGCCGACCGGCTCCGGCCCACCTCGGACGACGCCGCCGGACGAGCGCCCGCCCGACGCAGCCTGGAGCACAGCCAGGGTCCAGGGACCCCCGAGACTCCGCAGGAGGCGAGCAGATGAGCGCAGAGGACGCGGCCCACCCCGAGCAGCGAAGCACCGGCGACGCCGAGGCGACGCCGACCGCGGGGGAGGAGCAGTCGGACGATCTCCGCGCCCGGTACCTGCCGGTCTCGCGCCGGGAGCTCCGGCGTCGACGCGAGGCCGAGCGCAAGTCTCGGCGTGGACGGAGGGGGAGCGGGGCGGCTGAGGCCGCCGTGCCCGAGGCCGCCGCCGCACCCGAAGACGACGTTCCCGAGACCGCCGAGACGTCGGGCGAGGACTCCGTCGAGGAGGCCGCCGCCGTCGACAGGTCTGCCGAGGCGGAGGACGAGGCCTCAGGCTCCGCCGAAACGGGCCCCGAGACTGACGCCGACGACACCGAGACTGACGCAGCACCTGAGGCGCCTGCCGCCTCCGACGAGGCGGCCGACGCCGAGGGCTCGGCCGGTTCGACCGCGGACGCCGAACCTGTTGAGTCAGCTGAGGAGGCCGCGACGGACTCCGAGGACACGTCCGAGGGCGCCTCCGGAGAGGCGGACGACGGTTCGGTCGACGACACCGATGACGAGACGGGCGACGACACGGGCGACGCTGACCGTGTCGCGGCGGACGACCCCGCACCGGAGACGCCGTCGGACGACGACGAGCTGCCGCCCGTGCCCGCGTCCCGCAAGGGGCGTCTGCTGCTCCGCGAGACCGGCCAGGTGCCTGCGCTGGACGCGGAGAGGCGCGCCGAGATCGACGCGCTGACCGCCGAGATCGTCTCCCGGGCTCCGAGCGACCCGCACGCCGTCGATCCGGAGCTGCTGAAGAAGCAGCAGGAGATGGCCGCGAAGGCCATGCAGGCCAATCAGGAGCGACGGCGTCTGGAGCTGGCGGACCAGGAGACGGAGCATGAGCGTCGCCGGGACGAACGCCCCGAGTCCGAGGTGATCACCCGCAAGACGCTGCGTGGCTATGCCGACGCCGAGAACCCCGACCCGACCGACGTGGCCGCCGGAGAGATCGAACCGGTCGAGGCCAGCGGCGCCCACGGCCTGGAGCTCGACGAGATGGTCGAGCAGACCTCCCGTCGGGCCAGCCGCCAGTCGGCGATGCTGTGGCTGGTCATCGCGCTGAGCGTGCTGCTGCTGATCGCCGTCGGCGTCGTCCTCTACACCATCCTGTCGTGAGAGAGAGCTGTACTTCGTGACTATCACCGATACCGTCCACGCCGAACTGCGGACCGCCGCGGCGGCCGCCTCCGAGAAGCTGGCCACCGACATCGTCGGCCTCGACGTGGGGGAGCGGCTCGGCATCACCGAGGCCTTCCTCGTCTGTTCGGCGCCGACGGACCGCCAGATCGATGCGATCGTCGACGAGGTCGAGTTCCGCATCAAGACCGAGCACGGCTCGCAGCCGCTGCGCCGCGAAGGGCGCGAGAGCGGCACCTGGGTGCTGCTGGACTACGGGCACATGGTCGTCCACGTCCAGCATGAGGAGGAGCGTGTGCTCTACGGGCTGGACCGCCTCTACGCCGACGTCGACCATGTCGATCTGGGGCTGCCCGCCGTCTCGGCTCCCGAGGCCTCGCAGGAGCCCGGAGAGGGTTCCGCCGAGGCATGAACTCCCGTTGAACGCCCCATGGACTCCCCAGGTCAGCCGGCTGGGCGAATGTGGCGAGGGCCACTCTCGCTCGATTTGCCTCGACCTGGGGAGGTGGGTAGAGTAGAGGGCGTTGCCGCGGCGACACAGAGAAAAAAGAACACGGGGGTATGGCGCAGTTGGTAGCGCGTCTGCGTGGCACGCAGAAGGTCACGGGTTCGAGTCCCGTTACCTCCACCGGATGGGAAGGCCCGTCGAACCACATGGTTCGGCGGGCCTTTTCGCATGTCGCGGGGCGCTCGTCCGCAGGCGGGCGGCGCCGTCGGGCCATGGTCTTCCCCCGCACTATGTTCCTCCGTCGGACAAAAGGCGTCATGCGTGATCCTCCGCCCGCGGGGCGGCTGTAGAGTGGTCGGCGCGAGGGATCGGTCACATACGGCCGGCTCTCATCGAAGCCATGACGCCGACGCCGGGGGAGCCCCGGTGTCGTCCTGCACCGAGGAGGACACGTGGAGCAGCGCATTCTGGGACGGACCGGACGTGAGGTCTCGACCGTCGGAGTCGGCACCTGGCAGCTGGGCGGCGAGTGGGGAGCCGTCGACGACGCCTCGGCGCAGGGCGTGCTCGACGCCGCGGCCGAGTCCGGCGTGACCTTCATCGACACCGCCGACGTCTATGGCGACGGGCAGAGCGAACAGCACGTGGGCCGCTGGCTGCGGGAGAATCCTGACTGGAACGGCTTCGTGGCCACCAAGATGATCCGGCGCGCCGCCGAGCCCGACCTCGAGCACGCCACGCTGGAGAACTTCCGCGCCTGGACCGACCGGTCGCGGCGCAATCTCGGCGTCGACACGCTCGACCTGGTCCAGCTGCACTGCCCGACCAGCGACGTGATCGCCTCCGACCGCGTCTACGACGACCTCGACACGCTCGTCGAGGACGGAGCGATCGCCTCCTACGGCGTCAGCGTCGAGACCTGCGAGCAGGCCCTGGCCGCCATCCGACGCCCGCATGTGGCCAGCGTGCAGATCATCCTCAACGCCTTCCGGCGCAAGCCGCTCGACGAGGTGCTGCCCGCCGCCCGCGAAGCCGGCGTCGGCATCATCGCGCGCGTGCCGCTGGCCAGCGGACTGCTCTCGGGCCGCTACACGAAGGAGACCACCTTCGCCGAGACCGACCACCGGACCTTCAACCGCGACGGCCAGGCCTTCGACGTCGGCGAGACCTTCTCCGGGGTGGACTTCGCCACCGGCGTCGACGCCGCCGCGCGCTTCACCGAGCTGGCCCGCGACGCCGGCCTGGCGCCGACGACGGCGGCGCTGGCCTGGGTCATCCAGCAGCCCGGGGCGACGTCGGTGATCCCCGGCGCGCGGACTGCCGAGCAGGCCCGGTCCAACGCCGAGGCCGCCGCCGTCGGCGCGCTGCCGCAGAGCTTCCTCGACGGCGTCCGTGAGCTCTACGACGAGGTGCTGCGCGAGCAGATCCACCCCCGGTGGTGAGGCGGCCCCGACCGGTGAGCCTCAGGCTCCGGCGAGTCGGCTGAACGTCGGCGCCAGCGTCTCGTGCAGCTCCCGGTGGATCTCGCGCAGCCGGGCATGCTCGGTCGCCAGCGCCGAGGGCTCGACGACGCTGATCCCCGCCGAGCCCTCTCCGGCCGGCGAGAAGTGCGGCGGCACCCGATGCGCGAACCCGCCGCCCTCCGCCGCGGAACGGGCGGCGTGGCGGGCCGCGGCGTCGTCGGTCTCGGCACAGTGCACCACGGGCATGCCGGCGGCGTCGGCCAGCAGTCGGCGCCAGACGCGGCTCTCCGCTCCGCCGCCGACCACCGGCAGGGCCTGTTGGGACGCACCGAGCTCCTCGACTCCCTGGGCCAGGGCGTAGGCGACTCCGGTCAGCACGCTCAGATGCAGGTCGATCGCCTCCGTGGACTCGGTGACGCCGATGAACGTGCCGCGGGCCTCGGCGTTGCGCACCGGATAGCGTTCGCCGCCGAGGCCCGGCAGGCAGAGCGGCCGTTCGGCCAGCCGGTCGATCCGTCCGGCGGCTCGCTCCTCGACGGCGGCATGGTCGAGGCCGCCCAGCAGCTGCCGCCGGGACCATTCGGCGCTGCCGCCGGCCGACTGCACGGCGGCGATGCGCAGCAGGTTCCCCCGATCCGCCGCCAGCTGATGCATCGCGGAGTCCTCCGCGCCGTCGTCGGGCGGGCCCGGAGTGACCGCCGCGATCCAGCCGGAGGTCCCGAGCGAGGCGTAGGCGTCGCCGGGCGCCGAGCCGACCAGTCCGTCGGTGGTGGCGGCGGCATCGCCGAACCCCAGCACCACGGGCGTGCCGACTGACAGTCCGAGCTCTGCGGCGTCTGCGGAGCGCAGACGGGCCACCGGCCCCTCGGCGGCCGGCTCCTCGACCAGTCGCGGCAGGCGGGAGGCGTCGATCCCGGCCGCCTCGGCCGCCGGGGACCACCAATCGCGCGCGGCGAGATCGAGCAGCCCGGTGGTCGAGGCCGTGGTCAGGTCGCAGACCGGCTCGGCGCCGAGGCGCCGGGCGAGGCAGCCGGCGGGGCCGAAGACCAGCGCGTCGGCCGCGGCGAGATTCTCCGGCTCGTGGTCGGCCAGCCAACGCAGCTTGGCCGCGACGCTGGCGGCGTCCTGGCGACTGCCGGCGCGTCGAGGCCAATGCGGCAGCTGGTCGTGGAGGGCGCGCTGCTGGGCCGCGGCGCGCTGATCGGAGTACACCACCGCCGGCCGCACCGGCCGGGTTCCGGAGAGCAGCACGAGGTCCTGCATCTGTCCGGTCAGACCGAGCGCGACGACGCCGTGGGACAGCCCGGTCTCGGCCAGGGCGCGGACCAGCGCCTGCCACCACTGCTCGGGATCCTGCTCATGCCGGGCGGCGCCGTCGGCGTCTCGTCGTCGATCGGTGGGGTAGCTCGCCTGAGCCGTGGAGACGGTGCGGCCGTCGACGTCGACCAGGACCAGCTTCAGCGCGGTGGTGCCGAAATCGGCTCCGGCGACCAGGGGAGAGGCGGTGGGATCCATCCCGGTCAGCGTAGCGGCCCGGCCGGCCGGGATGCTCAGTGCTCGCGCAGCGCCTCGATCAGCTCGTCCTTGGTCATCTGCGAATACCCGGTGATGCCCAGCTCCTTCGCCCGGTCCTGGAGCTGGTCGACAGTGCGTTCCTCGTAGGCGGAGGCCTCGCCGCCGCGCTCACCGACCTCGCTGCGCGACTCGGCGGCCGCGGAGTTCGCGATCCGGGCGGCCTTCTCCTTCGACTCGCCCTCCTCGCGCAGACGCTCGTAGAGCTCCTCGTCCTTGATGCTGCGGTTCGGCATGATCAGAATCCCTTCCCTCCGGTGACGGGCAGGACGGCTCCGGACGTGTAGGACGCCTCGTCGCCGGCCAGGTAGACGTAGGCGCCCGCCAGCTCGGCGGGCTGGCCGGGGCGACCCAGCGGAGTGTCCTGTCCGAACTCTTCGATCTCCTCGTCGGCGAATCCCGTCGCCGGGATCAGCGGCGTCCAGATCGGCCCCGGAGCCACGGCGTTGACTCGGATGCCGCGATCGCCCAGTTCGTCGGCCAGCGCCTCGGTGAAGGCGACCTGCGCCGCCTTCGTCATCGCATAGTCGAGCAGCGCCGGCTTCGGCTCGGCGGCCTGGATCGAGGTCGTGGTGATGATCGAGGACCCGGGCGCGAGGTGCGGCACCGCCTCCCGGGCGACGACGAGGTGCCCGACCAGGTTGGTGTCGACCACGCGCCGGATCTCCTCGACCGGCAGCGTCTCGATGCCTTCGCGCCGGCGCTGGTGGCCGGCGTTGAGGACGACGACGTCGAGGCCGCCCAGGGCCCGCACGGCCCGGCCGACGGCGTCGACGGCCTGCTGCTCCTCACGGATGTCGGCGACGACCGCGGTGCCCCGGCGTCCGGCCTCCTCGACGAGGCGGACGGTCTCGGCGGCGTCGTCGCGCTCCTGGGGCAGGTGCACGATCGCGACGTCGGCGCCCTCGCGGGCATAGGCCAGCGCGACGGCGCGGCCGATGCCCGAGTCGCCGCCGGTGATCAGCGCCCGCCGCCCGAGGAGCCGATCACGCCCGACCCAGCTCTGCTCGCCGTGGTCCGGCGACGGGCCCATCGGCTCGGTGAGGCCGGGCTGGGCGTCCTGCTGCTGGGCGCCGACGCCTGTGGGGCGCCCGGCGCGGGGATCCTGGGCGGTCGCGGCCATCGAACCTCCTGGCGTCGGGTCCTGGATCTCCCCATCCATGAACCGTCAGGGGTGTGGCTCCTGTCAAGGTCGTGGGGGCCGGACGCCGCGGCTCACCCGCGGGTGGCGGGGCGGAGGAGCCCGCTGAGCAGCCGGCGTCCGAGCAGCAGGACGGCGAGCACGACGGAGGTGACGACCACGAAGGACGTCGGGGCGCCGCCGAGCCCCAGCAGCACGCGCAGCGCCATCCCGCCGGCGACGGTCACCACGAGGACCAGGAGGCCGTCGGGCCAGAGGCGCGAAGGGCGGGCCAGCGGCCAGAGCGCCGCGGAGACGACGAGCAGCGCCAGCAGGAAGGGCGAGGCGGTGGTGAGCACGTCGAGCACGGCCAGGCCGCTCTGGTGGGTGCGGTTCCCGACGGCGGCGAAGACCAGCACCAGCACGACGTCGACGCCCAGGAGCAGCAGGCGCGTGCCGGGGGCGGCTCGCCGCAGGTCACGGCGGGATGCGGGCGTCGTGGAGGGGCGTGGGGCGCGGCGCTCGGACATGGTGGTCAGGATAGAGTCGTCGGCTGGATGCCGCCTCAGCGCAAGGGTGTATCGCCGGGAACACCTTTATAAGGGTGTAGTGGCTAGAACAACGTGTTATGGTTGTTCCATGTACGTGCTGACGATGGACCAGAAGGGATCCCGCCGCGGGGGAGACCTCGTCGGCGAGGGGCTGCGGACCTTCACCGCCCTCGCCGGCGCCGGCGTCGCGCGCCCGTTCCAGCGCACCGCCGGCGACGAGATCCAGGCCGTGCTCACTGAGGCCGCGTCCGTGGTGGAGGTGATGCTGCACGCCGCCCGGGACGGCCGCTGGAGCGCCGGCCTCGGCGTCGGGCCCGTCGAGCAGCCGATGCCGGAGGAGACGCGAGCCGGCCGCGGACCGGCCTTCGAGCATGCGCGCGATGCGGTGACCCGCGCCAAACGTGCGCCCGGCGGCGTCGCCTGCACGGCCGAGCATCCCGACGCCGAGCATGTCGAGGCCGTGCTGCAGCTGCTCGCCGAGCTCGACCACCGGCGCACCGACTCCAGTCAGCAGGCCGGCGAGCTCATCGCCGAAGGGCGGACGCAGACCGAAGTCGCCGAGCAGCTCGGCGTCAGCCAGCAGGCCGTCTCGCGCGCGCTGGATCGCGGCCTCTGGCACCAGACGCGGCGCGTCGCCTCGCTGGCGGTGCAGATGCTGGAGACGATGCACGAGGAGGTGACGGCATGATCGTGCTGGCTGTGATGCTGACTGCGGCCGCCGCGGCGCCCGCGGCGCTCTCCATGCTGCCGCGGCGCCGCCGGCCGCGCCTGCTGGTCAAGAACCTCGCCGCCGTCGTCCAGCTGATCCTCCTCGCCGCGGCGGCTCTCTGCGCCCTGGCCGCCGAGCAGACCACGACGACGGTGCCGGGCCTGGCGCTCACCGTGTTCGTCGTCGGGGCGGCCGCCGCCGTGGGAGGCTCCGGCGTCTCGACGGCGGTGCTGGACAGCGCCACGCGTGAGCACCGCGGGGCTCCGGCGGCGCCGATGAGCGACCTGCCGCCCGACGATCGTCCCGTGCTCCGCGGGGGAGCATGGATCGGGGTGCTGGAGCGGCTGGCCGCCGTCGCGACCCTGCTGGCCTCCTGGCCCGAAGGCCTGGCCGTGGTGCTCGCCGTCAAAGGTCTGGCGCGCTACTCGGAGCTGCGTCGGCCCAACGGCGCGGCCGAACGCTTCATCATCGGCACGTTCTGCTCGGTGCTCTGGGCCTCGGCCTGCGCGGGGATCGCGATGCTGGTGACGGGATGAGCGATGCGCGCCCGAGAGCGCGGTGTTCGGCATTAGCCTGACATAACCGTGCCGGACTTCCTCGGACCGCCGATCGAGGAGCAGCTGTCCGACGCGACCGGAGGTGCTCCTGCCGTGGTGACGAACGCGTGCCGGAAGTCGAGGTCGTGCCTCGCGCGGCGAGAGGCGGCAGGGATCGGTCGGCGGCGCAGTCTTCACAGCGTCTCTGCGTCTCAGCGCCGCCGCGGTCACGCCGTCGTCCACGAGGAGGGGCGCGCCGGCCTCGGCATGCCTCGAGGGCTGTCCAGCGAGGAGTGTTCGGCGAAGGTGTGCCAGAGAGGGTTGACGCTCAGGAGGTGCTGGGCCGTGGTCCGCGACAGGCTGACAGGCTGACCCGGCTGGCGCGGGATCCGGAGGTGGCTCTGCAGGCAGAGTCTCTGGATGCAGAGCTCGGGCGCTGAACCCGGACGCAGATCCTGAGCGACCGGCAGTCGATGCTGTGTGCGCGGTCGTGTGCGTGACTGCGTCTCGCTGGACCGGCGTCGGGCGTCGAGTCGGGCGCGGGGCCAGTGCCGCGTCGGTTCGTGATGCCGAGCATCGACCCAGAGAGCGACGGCGCCGACCGGCGATCATCGGGGGAGGAGGTGTCCAGAACCTCAAGTTGACATAATGCAGATTATCGGACACTCACGGAAGGGTCGGAGAAGGGCTCATCGACCCCTCGGCACCCGGCCTCACCACGAGCCGTCTTGCACGATCCACCCTGCCTGACCTCTCGATGCGTCCAGCCGTCACGACGTCCTGCCCGACAGCATGCCTCACCTCGCACCCGTCGGCTCCCACCCGTCCGCCTGCACGGCCGCGGCACCCTGAGCGCCTCCATGCGGCGCGCAGTGCAGGGCGCCTCGTCCTGCCGGCGGCACGGCACGCGCGACCCCTCGGGATCGTCCGGGCGGATCGGCCTCCCCGCGGCGCACGACGGCGCACACAGCACCCGCTGCGCGCCGCGGCGATGCCGTCCACCCGAGGGAACCGCTCCCCGCCGAGCAGCACGCGACCGATGTGCTGTGATTAGTTGACATAATCGTGACCGATGCTCCCTCAGTCCTCCCCGCGCTCGACGGCGCGCAGATGATCCTCCAGCCGATGCGTGCCGGTGCGTGCGCCCACGCCGTCGCCGGAGAAGCCGTCCAGGAAGAACTGCGCCAGGTCGTGGGTCCGCGCCGCCGGCCGCAGCAGCGGCAGTCCCGCGCGCAGCAGTCCGGTCGGCACGTCCACGATGCGGGCCGGCCGGTCGCACACGGCGAAGCACAGCTGCAGGATCTCGCGCAGAGTGAAGACCTCCGGACCTCCGACGTCCCACTCCCCGTGCCGATGCCCGAGCTCGTCCATGGCCGGAGGCTCTGTGCCGCGCGCGACGAGCCGCTCCACCAGGAAGTCGGCGAGATCCTGACCGTGGATCGGATTCAGTCGCACCGACCCGTCGCCGAGGCTGACGGCGACGCCGCGACGGGCCATGGCCAGGAGCTCCTCCATGTCCGAGAAGTATCCGCTGGGGTTCACCACGGCCGAGGGCACGGGACTGCGCCGCAGCGCGGCCACGAAGGCCCGCTTGGCCCGCACCAGCTGGGAACGACTGCGCTCGGCGTGCATGACATGCACATAGCCGAATTGCCCCGCCGGCGCCCGCTCGGCCTCGGCCAGCAGCGCCAGATTCGCCGCGAAGTCCACATCCCAGGGGTCGGCCTTCTGTCGAGTCACTCCCAGCGCGGAGATCACGGTCTCCCCGGGGCGCACGAGTCCGTCGAGCCGATCGGTGACGACGTCGCAGGCGACCCACTCGTCGACCAGACCCGCCAGCGCCGGCGCGCCATGAGCCCCAGGCCCGCCGGCCCGGTCGACGTCGCGGACCACGGCCCGCACGCGGAGCCCTCTCCGGTGCAGGGTGCTGACCAGGTGCCGTCCCAGATAGCCGCTCGCGCCCGCGACCAGCACATCGCCCCGAGGATCCGTCATGGCGGCAGACTATAGGCTGGATCCATGACTGGGGAGATCTCCGAGGCCGCGGAGGCCGACTCGTGGCCGGTGCGCTGTCCGCACTGCGGCCGGGCCCTGCATGTCGAGCGTCGCGCATCCGACCGGCACGCCGACCAGCCCGCCGATCGGCCGGCGACGATCCGTGCGCTCTCCTGCGACGCCGGTCACCGGTTCGACGCCGCGCGCCAGGGCTACGTCAATCTGCTCGTCGGCCGCGGCAGCTCCGCCACGCCGGACGCCGCGGCGATGATCATGGCCCGTGAACGGATCCAGGACGCCGGGATCCTGCGCCGCGTCACCGAGGCCCTGACGGCGATCGCGACCCGGGCGCCGGAGCCGCGCCGGGTGCTCGACTGCGGCGCCGGCACCGGCCACCATCTCCATGCGCTGCTGGAGGCCCTGCCGGCGGCGTCCGGGATCGCTGTGGACCTGTCCCCCGCGGGACTCAAGCGCGCCGCCAAGCACCCGCGGACACTGGCGCTGACCTGGGATCTCTGGCGTCCACTGCCGGTGGCCGACGCCTCGATCGATCTGCTCGTCGACGTCTTCGCGCCGCGCAGCCCCGAGGAGTACGCCCGCGTGCTCGCCCCCGGCGGGCGCGCGATCGTGGTCACCCCGCGCCCCGGGCACCTGCAGGAGCTCGCCGCGCACGGACTGCTCGGCATGCGCGAGGACAAGCATCGGGAGCTGCTCGCGCGGATGGGCGCGGCGCTGGGCGACCCCGAGGAGCACCGCGCCGCCGGCGAGACGGTCGACCTCGACGCCGAGCAGGCGGCGGATCTGATCATGATGGGGCCGGCGGGTCATCACCGTGACCGGGAACAGATCCTGAACGATGTGGACCATGCGGGCATCCGGAGGGCGACTGTCGACGTCGACGTCACCACCTGGAAGCGCCATGCTGGTGACTGATTCTGTCGCCTGAGGCACAATGGGAAGTCACAGCACTTCCGGCCGGACGGCCGATCGCCCGTCCGGCGACGCTGATACGGACGACGAGGGGGCATCGTGATCGAGTGGTTCTCCGAGAACCTCTGGGCGGCCTGGCTCGGGCTGACCCTGGTGCTGCTGGTGCTCGAGCTGATGATGCTCGACCTGCTCTTCCTGATGCTCGCCGCCGGAACGGCCTCGGCGACGACGGTCGCCCTGGCCGGCGGCCCCGGCTGGCTGCAGGTCGTCGTCGGCTCGGCCACCGCGCTGCTGATGCTCGGGGCGGTCCGTCCGATCGCCCTGCGGCATCTGCGCCGCACTCCCGAGCACCAGCTGACCAACGTCGACCGGATGGCGGGCATGGAGGCGTACCCGCTGGAGACCGTCACGGAGCACGAGGGACTGGCCGAGGTCGACGGCGACACCTGGACTGCCCGCACCGTCGCCGGCGCGACGATCGAGCCGGGCATGACCGCCGTCGTCGACTCCGTCGACGGGGCGACGGTCCACCTGCGTCCGGCGGCGAGCATCGACTGGCACGACCCCGATGAGAGAGAGGCCTGAGAAGCCATGGAGATCAATGTCGCACTGATGGTCGTCCTGGTCGTCCTGGTGGTGCTGGTGGTGGTGATCCTCGCCAAGAGCGTCAGGATCGTCCCCCAGGCCCGGGCCGGCATCGTCGAGCGCCTGGGCAAGTTCCAGCGGGCCCAGACCCCGGGCCTGACGCTGCTGGTGCCATTCATCGACCGGATGCTGCCGCTGCTGGACATGCGCGAGCAGGTCGTCTCCTTCCCGCCGCAGCCGGTGATCACCGAGGACAACCTGGTGGTCTCGATCGACACGGTGGTCTACTTCCAGATCACCGATCCGAAGGCCGCGAGCTATGAGATCGAGAACTACATCCACGGCGTGCAGGAGCTGACCACCACCACGCTGCGCAACGTGGTCGGCGGCATGCACCTGGAGGCGACGCTGACCTCGCGCGACCGGATCAACGCCCAGCTGCGCGGCGAGCTGGACAAGGTCACCGGCCGCTGGGGCATCCGCGTCGCCCGCGTGGAGCTGAAGGCGATCGAGCCGCCGCACAGCATCCAGGAGTCCATGGAGAAGCAGATGCGCGCCGAGCGTGACCGGCGCGCGGCGATCCTCACCGCCGAGGGCACCAAGCAGTCGGCCATCCTGACCGCCGAGGGCGAGCGGCAGTCGGCCATCCTCGCCGCCGAGGGTGAGGCGCAGGCGCGCATCCTCGGGGCCAATGCCGAGGCCCAGGCGATCGAGACGGTGTTCCAGGCCGTCCACGACTCGGAGCCGAGCCCGGAGCTGCTCTCCTACCAGTACCTGCAGACGCTGCCGGACCTGGCCAAGGGCGACTCCAACACCATGTGGGTCATCCCCGGCGAGTTCGGCGAGGCGCTGAAGACCTTCTCGCGCGGGTTCAGCGACGACGCCGGATCGGGCGACTCCGGATCCGCGGAGGAGCGCGACACCGAGCGCGCCGCCCGCGCCGAGCGGATGCGCGCCCGCCGCGAGCAGAAGGAGGCCGACCGGGCCGCCGGCCGAGCCGGCACCCCCGGCATCTCCGAGGCCATCTCCGACCTGGCCGATTCGGCGCGGTCGACCTCGGTCACCGACGACGACCCGCACTACCAGAGCGCCGAATCCCTGGAGGAGGAGGCCCGGCGGGCCGAGACCAGCAATGCCCGGACCTCCACCCCGGGCGTCGGGACGACGGATCCCGCCGAGGCCTCACAGGAGCCGAGCTCCGGCGACGCGGCCGAGGGCTCCACTGCCCCGACGGATCGGGACGACGCCGCGGGCCGGGCATGAGACCATGGACGGTCGGGTCGGAATAACCGACCCCGTGCCGATGTTGAGCCCACTCGAGAGAGTCTGTCCCACCACTGGAGGAGAACGCCGATGAGCGATCGCAGTCTGCGCGGAATGCGCCTGGGCGCGCAGTCCATGGAGACCGAGCAGGGCGTGGAGCCGGCACCGCGGCAGGATGTGCAGTACGTCTGCGAAGACGGCGAGAAGATCTCCGTCACGTTCGCCGCCGAGGCCGAGGTGCCCCCGACCTGGACGTCGCCGACCGGCAAGGAGGGTGTCCTCGTCGACGGCTCCAAGCCGGACGACACCCCGGACAAGCCGGCCCGCACCCACTGGGACATGCTCCTGGAGCGCCGGTCCACCGAGGAGCTCGAGGACATCCTCACCGAACGGCTGAAGAAGCTGCGGGAACGCCGCGGCGAGACCGTCTGAGGCTCGGCAGCCTCTCCCCGGCCGCCGGACGGTCGCCGAGAGGCGGCCGGTGACGTGCGCCTGGAGACCAGAAGGCCCGCCGCGGAGCATGCTCCGCGGCGGGCCTTCTGCTGTTCGGGCCGATCAACGACCGATCAGCGGCCCAGCGCCCGGCCCAGCCTCCGTCGCAGCGTCTGTGCCCGGGCGGTCAGCCCCCAGCGGGTGACGTTGAGCATCGCCTCGACCACGATGTCGCCGCTCATCTTCGAAGCTCCGAGGGTACGTTCGACGAAGGTGATCGGCACCTCCACGATGGTCCGCCCCTGACGGGCCAGCCGGAAGGTCATGTCGACCTGGAATCCGTAGCCCACCGACTCGACCTCGTCGAAGTCGATGCTCTCCAGCGCCTCCCGGCGGAAGACCCGGTAGCCGGCGGTGATGTCGCGCACCGGCAGTCCGAGCAGCGTCCGCGAGTACAGGCTCCCGGCGCGCGAGATCAGCTTCCGGTGCAGCGGCCAGTTGACCACGCCCCCGCCGTCGACCCACCGCGACCCGATCACCAGGTCCCCCCGGTCCAGGGCGGCGATCAGGTCGGGCAGCTGCTCGGGCTGGTGCGACCCGTCGGCGTCGAGCTCGATGAGCGCATCGTAGCCGCGCTCCAGCCCCCAGCGGAATCCGGCGATGTACGCGCCGCCGAGTCCGTTCTTCGCCGTGCGGTGCAGCACATGGATCCGCGAGTCCTGCGCCGCCAGCTCGTCGGCGTAGTCGCCGGTGCCGTCCGGGCTGTTGTCGTCGACGACGAGCACGTCGGTCTCCGGCACGGCGGCCTGCAGGCGATCCAGCGTGATCGGCAGCGCCTCGATCTCGTCATAGGTCGGGATGATCGTCAGGATCTTCACGAGCAGCTCTGCGCCCCTTCTTCGCTCCGGCGTCCAGGTATTCGGCCGTCTGGGCGGCCGGCCCGGGCCGGCGACGCGGCCCGGTGCACGGCAAGTCTATGGCCGCCGAGGATCATGCGTCCGGCACCGCGCCGGGAATGACGATCGGAGACGGCGCATGCGGCATCGGGCGGCGAGCCGTCCGTGTCAGCGCTGCGCGCGGTGCAGCTCCTGGCCGTCGACGACGAGCGCGACGAGCCGCGGCAGCGTGACGCCGTCGAGATAGGGCAGCAGCGGAGTGCGGGCCCGCACGTCGGTGCTCCAGGCCGCAGTCCGCGCATCGGGGGTCTGCACCGCCAGCGAGTCGACCTCCCAGACTGCATAGGTCGCCGCCGATCCGGGGTTGAGCTGGCCTCCCCCGCCGGGGCCGGCCTGACCCTGCTCGCCGGCGAGCGACCGGAACGCCCCGCGGGACTGGGCGTTGAACCCCGCCCGCACCGAGACCCCGGCCTCGGAGTGATGCACATGGGCGGAGATGAGCGACCAGGGGTTCTCCCCCTCGGCCGGCACGGCGCTGATCGGCACGCCGGTGCTCAGCGCCGGAGCCAGATGGCCGGGCCCGCGCAGGACCACCTGGGCGGCAGTGTCCAGCACGCGGCGCCAGAGCTCGGGCTCGGGGGCGTCGAAGCCGACCAGCAGCAGGGGCCGATCGGGGCGCGGCGCGGCGTGGCGCTCGCGCAGTCGGCTCCGCAGTCCCTCGAGCCGCTCGACGACGTCGGCCGACGCCGCCGCGGGCTCCGTCGGCAGGGTCAGCACCGGCTGCCGTCCGGCCTGCACGATCGCCGCGACGGCCTCCGTCAGCGCCGTCTCGGGCTCTGTGGCGTCCGCGGCCGCGTCCTGGGCCAGCACTCCGGTGAGCTCGACGCCGACAGGACGGCCGGCGATCCGGTCGACGTCGTCCAGCGCGTCCTCCAGCAGCGGCTCCAGCGCCGCCGAGAGGTCGGAGAGAGCCTCGTCGCCTGCAGGTACGGCGATCAGCGGGTGCACGTCCATCGGATGCGCGGCCGCGGCCGCGAGCACCGGCTCGAGCCGCGCGCGCAGACGCCGTGCGTCGACGAGGTCCTCGGATCCGACGGTCAGGCTCATGCGCAGCGTGCCCGCACCCTGGGCGGCCTGGTCGGTCAGCACCGCCGCCGTCGCCGTCGCGACGTCCTCGGCGTCGGCGAGCTCGGCCAGCGGACGGCGGCCCCAGCCGACGAAGGCCGGGGCGACCAGCGCGCGGTCCAGCTCCTCGACGGCGTGCTGCTCGCCGCGCAGATGCTCGGCGGTCTCGTCCGATCCGACCCAGGAGACCAGCCCGTCCTCGACGATCATCGCCTCGGCATAGGGCTCGGCGGTCGAGTGGACGGTGCCGTCGCGCAGCAGCCGCGGGGAGGCGGAAGCTACAGACGAGGTGTCGGCGGCGGAGTCAGAAGTGTCAGGCACGGAGGATCATTCTCTCTGAAGGTCGGGCGGGACGGCGGACAGGCCTGGTTCAGGCGGCGGGACGGCGACGGTCGTGCGAGGTCATTCGCCGGCCGGAGCATCCTCCTCGGTCAACGTCGTGCCGGGGGCGGCCGATTCCGTCGGTTCGGCGATCCCCGGCACCGGGCTGACGGCGGAGTAGGCCACCACTCCTCGACCGATCTGTTCGACGGCCTCCCGGCAGCGGGCGGCCAGCTTCGCGGCGGTGTGCGGCGCCCGGCCCAGCTGGTCGAGCACATCGATGGACTGCTTGGCCCAGCGCACGAAATCCCCGGCGGCCAGCGGCGAGTCCATCAGCGCCTCGCGCAGGCTGCGCCCGCTCGCCCAGGCGTGCATCGGCGGGGCCAGCCCCATCTCCGGAGCCGGCGTCGGGTCGACATGGTGCTGCTTCTCCAGGGCCTCCAGGTCGGCATGGACGTCGACGGCGGCGCGGACGGCCTCGCCCAGCCGCGCCGTGGGCATCATCGGCATCGCGCCCTCGTCGTCGCGCTTGGCCTGATAGATCAGCACTGTGGAGAAGGCGGCGAGCTCTGCGGCATCGAGCCCGCCGAGGACGCCGCGATGCTGCAGCAGCTCGGTGAACAGGTCGCGCTCTCCGTAGATCCGGCGCAGCCGCTGGCCGCGCTCGGTGACCGTCAGCTCCGCCCGGTCCCAACGACGCTGGCCGTCGCCGGCGTCGTCGGCGGTCTCGTCGGCCCCCTCGTCCAGCGGGCCGCCGTGCTCCGGGTCGGCCAGCTGCAGGTGGCCCAGGTCGGAGAGCACTCCGCAGATCCGGTCGAAGGTCTTCGCCAGCGAACCGGTGCGCCGTTCGATCTTCTGCCGCAGCTGGTCGGTCTCGCGGCGCAGCGTCCACCAGCGCTCGGCCCACCGGGCGTGATCCTCCCGGTCCGAGCAGCCATGACAGGGATGGCGGCGCATCTGCGCCTGAAGGTCGGAGATCTCGTCCTCGTCGGGCTGGTCGGTGAAGCCGAAGCCCGGCGCCGGCGCATCGTCCCGGGGAGGCGTGCGGTCCTGCAGCGCCGTCCGCATCGAGGAGGCCAGATCACGACGCACCTTGGGAACTTTCACCTGGGGCTTGCGCGGCAGCCGGATGCTGGTGAGCACCTCGGGCGGCTGGGGGAAGTCCTCGACGTGCACCTTGCGCAGCTGGCCGCGCTCGGTGATCACTCCGGGGCGCGGGTCATGCTCCGGGGCGCTGTGCACCACCAGGCAGGTCCCCAGGCCGCGGCGGCCCTCGACCTCGATGACGTCGCCGGGGCGCAGCCCTGCGAGCACGCGGGTCAGCTCGCGCCGCCGCTGCCGGTTGCGAGCCTTCGCCTGCCCCTTCTCCAGCTCCGAGATGCGTCGGCGCAGCGCGGCGTATTCGGCGAAGTCGCCCAGGTGGCACTGCATCGCGTCGTGGTATCCCTGCAGCGAGGACTCGCGCTGGGAGACGTCGCGGGCCAGTCCGACCACCGAGCGGTCGGCCTGGAACTGCGCGAAGGAGGATTCCAGGATGGTCCGCGCCCGCTCCCGGCCGAACTGGGCGGTGAGGTTGACCGCCATGTTGTAGCTGGGCCGGAAGCTGGAGTTCAGCGGATAGGTGCGCTTCGAGGCCAGGCCGCCCACCTGGCGCGGGTCCATGCCCGGCTGGTGGACGACCACTGCGTGGCCCTCCACGTCGATGCCGCGCCGCCCGGCCCGGCCGGTGAGCTGGGTGAACTCTCCGGGCGTGATGTCGACGTGCTGCTCGCCGTTGAACTTGTCCAGCTTCTCCAGCACCACAGTGCGCGCCGGCATGTTGATGCCCAGCGCCAGCGTCTCGGTGGCGAAGATGACTTTCAGCAGGCCTTCGGCGAAGAGGTCCTCGACCAGCTCCTTGAACGGCGGCAGCATCCCGGCGTGATGAGCGGCCACGCCGTGGACCAGCGCCTCGCGGAAGCTGTCGAAGCCCAGCACCGCCAGATCCTCGGCGGGCAGCTCCCAGCCCATGCGCTCCACGCGCGAGGTGATCTCCTCGACCTCGGCCGGAGAGGTCAGCCGGATGCCGCCGGCCAGGCACTGTTCGACGGCGGCCTCGCAGCCGGCGCGGGAGAAGATGAAGGTGATGCACGGCAGCAGCCCGTCACGGTCCAGCGCGCGGATCAGGCGCGGCCGGTTCAGCCGGCCGCCGCCGACCGGCGAGCCGGAGATCCCCGAGACGGAGCCGCCGGCGCCGCGCGCGTCCTTCCCCGGGCCGCGGCCCCGACCGCCCTTGCCGCCCTTGGCGTGCGGTCCGCCGCGCCGGGAGGTCGGAGACTGCTGCTGGTGGGCCAGCCGCTGCAGGTCGGGATTCACCAGAGCGGCGGAGACGGCGTCGTCCTCGTCGCCGTCGGTGACGAAGAGATCGTGGATCTGGCCGTCGACGTACATGTGCTGCCACAGCGGCACCGGACGATGCTCGGAGACGACGACGGCGGTCTCGCCGCGGACGGTGTCCAGCCAGGCGCCGAACTCCTCGGCGTTGGAGACGGTGGCGGAGAGGGCGACCACCTGCACGCTCTCGGGCAGGTGGATGATGACCTCCTCCCAGACGGCTCCGCGGAAGCGGTCGGCGAGGTAGTGGACCTCGTCCATGACCACATAGCCGAGGTCGCGCAGCGGCTCGGCGTCGGTGTAGAGCATGTTCCGCAGGACCTCGGTGGTCATCACCACGACCTGCGCGTCGGCGTTCACCGAGGTGTCGCCGGTCAGCAGCCCGACCCGCTCGGGGCCGTGCTCCTCGGCGAGCTCCTGGTACTTCTGGTTGGACAGCGCCTTGATCGGCGTGGTGTAGAAGGTCTTCGTCCCGCGGGCCAGTCCCAGGTGCACGGCGAACTCGCCGACGACGGTCTTGCCCGCGCCCGTGGGGGCGGCCACCAGCACCGCCTCGCCGTCCTCGAGATGCCGGCAGGCCTCGGCCTGGAACTCGTCGAGGTCGAAGCCCTGCTCCGCCCGGAAGGCCCCGAGCTCGGTCTTCGCCTCGGCCGCTCGACGTCGGAACTGGGCGTATCGCTCGGCCGGTGAACTCATGCCCCCAGCCTATGGCATCGCCGCGGGCGCAGCCTCGAGACCACGGGCGCGCCGAGACCCGCACCGCGACCGGCGCCGACGCATGCTGCCGGGCGCGGCCGCGGCGTCGTCACATCCAGCTGATGCCGTGATCCTCGTGCTCCTGGATCCGGTGCTCGATCATCCGGCGGAGGAAGGCCTCGGGCAGCTCGTGCTCGTAGATCAGCTGCACCGACCCCTTGCCGGTGCGGTAGCCGGCCAGCTCCACGTGGAAGTGCTCGCGCGTCGTCGGGGTGAAGACGATGTTCGCGTGGCGGGCATGGCCGCTGAACATGAAGAGGATCACCCCGCACTCATGGACGTAGGCCGGCTGATTCCATTTCATGGTCTCCTCGGCCTCCGGGGCGGACTCGCGACAGATCCGGCGCAGCTCGGCCAGCCGCTGCGCGGCCAGCCCGTCGAATCCTGCCAGGTACTCGTCGACTGTGCTCGGCTTCTCGCTGGTCTGCACTGCCATGATCGCCTCCCCGGTGTCTGCTGCCGTCTCGGCACGCCCCGGGCGTCACCCGGGCTCGCCCTCCGGACCGCCCGGAGAGCCGGTGCTTCGAGGGTAGATCGCCCCGATCGGTGCCGACCAGACCCGGCGACCCCGCAGGGCTCTCCCGACGCTCCCCCGTCCTCCCCTCGTCCCCCGGGGATGACTCCGTGGCTCGGGTGGGAATGGGCGCTCATTCCCACCGGAGCCACGGAGTCATCACGGCCGTCGGAGTAGGCTCGGGGCGTGTCCGATCGATCCTCCTCCGATTCCCGCGCCCCGGTCGAAGCCGCCGGCGAGACGCCGGGCCGGCCGCGGCCGCGGCATCCGCTCGCCGATCCGCACATCCTGGTCGGCGCGCTGCTGCCGGCGCTGCTGTTCAGCCTCGGAGTGGGCGCGATGCTGCCGGTCATCGCCTCCTTCGCCGTCGAGCGCGGCGCCTCGCTGGCGACGGCCGGCGCGATCGCAGCGATGCTTCCGGTCGGCCAGATCCTGGCCGACATGCCCGCCGGCTCGCTGACCGCCCGGATCGGCGATCGCCGCGCGATGCTGCTGGCCGGCCTGCTCGGAGCGCTCGGGTTCCTCGGTGCGGCTCTCTCCCCCGGCCCGCTGTCGCTGGCCGCCGCCGTGCTGCTCGTCGGCGGGGCCAACGCCGTCTTCCACCTGGCCCGACATGCGCATCTGACCGCCGTCACCCCGCCGCAGCACCGGGCCCGGGTGCTCTCCACGCTGGGCGGGATGAACCGCATCGGACAGTTCCTCGGCCCGTTCCTGGGGGCGGCGGTGCTGTTGGTCGGCGAGCTGCCGCTGGTCTTCGTCGTCGCCGCCGTCACCGCCCTGGCGGCCTCCGCGACAGTGGCGATGACCCGGGAGGATCCGCAGACCGTCGACGACGACGGCGCGGCCGGAGTCGGTGCCGCACAGTCCGGACGGGCCGGACGGGCCCAGTCGGCGGAGGCCTCCCGGGCTCCGCGGATGCTCGAGGTGCTGCGCGACCATCGCCGGCTGCTGATGACGCTGGGGGTTCCGGTGTTGCTGGTGGGATCCGTCCGCGGGGCGCGCCAGCAGGTGCTGCCGCTGTGGGGCGAGCACCTCGGGCTGGATCCGGCGACGATCTCGCTGCTCTTCGGCCTGGCCGCCGGCGTCGACATGCTGCTCTTCTATCCGGCGGGCAAGATCATGGACCGGATGGGGCGACTGTGGATCGGCGTGCCCTCGATGACGCTGCTGGGCCTCGCGATGGCGCTGGTGCCGCTGACCTCCGGCGAGAGCCAGCTCGCCGCCGCGGCGGTGCTGATGGGGCTGGGCAACGGCCTCGGCTCGGGGATCATGATGACCATCGCCTCCGACGTCGCCCCGGAGCGCGGGCGTCCGCAGTTCCTGGGCGCCTGGCGCCTGCTGCAGGACGTCGGCGTCGCCTCCGGGCCGCTGATCGTCTCGGCCGGTGCGGCCCTGGGCTCGCTGGCGGCCGGCATCTGGACCGCCGCGGCCATGGGACCGGCGGGCGCGGCCGCCCTGCGCCGCTGGCTGCCGCGCTGGTCGATCCACGCCACCCGGGCCACGCGTCGTCGGGCGGAGCAGTCGGCCCCATAGCCGGCCCCAGGGCCGGCATCGGAATCGGCGCCCGGGACGGCGCCGGACTGATCAGACGGGCCGAGGCGCGGCGGTGCTGCTGCGCACCACCAGCTCGTACGGAAGCTCGTCGGAGCTCTCCGCCGCCTCCGAAGCGCCCCCGGCGGCGTCCGTCCCCGCGTCGCCGCCGGGCTCTTCGCACATCGCCAGGATCCGCTGCGCCGCCAGCGTGCCCTGGTCGAGCGGATGCTGGTCCACTGTCGTCAGGCCGATGAGTCCGCCGAGGTCATGGCCGTCGATGCCGATCACCGAGACGTCCTCGGGCACTCTCAGACCCAGTTCCCGCGCTGCCAGCGTGGCCCCGACGGCCATCTCGTCGGAGAAGGCCAGCAGCGCGGTCGGCGCCGCCGCCGACCGGCCCAGGATGCGTTTGGCCGCCTGGTGGCCGCCCTCGATGGTGAAGTCTCCGGGGACGCAGAGCGTCGGGTCGACCGCCGCCTGGGCCGTGTCCATCGCCTCTCGGAAACCCGCCTCGCGCCGGGCGGGGATGTGGAAGTCCCGGTCGAAGGACTCGAGAGCCCCGATCCGCCCGATGCGCTCGTGGCCCAGACGCAGCAGATGCTCGGTCGCCAGTCGGGCGACGGCGTGGTCGTCGATCGCCAGCCCCGGCAGCTGGTCGTTGGCACCGCCCAGCGTGATCACCGGAACGTCCAGCTGCTGCAGCTGGGAGATCTCTGCGCCGCTGAGCTCCATCGCGACCACGATCAGCCCGTCGACGCGGCGGCGTCGCAGATAGGAGCCGAAGATCTCGGCCCGCACGGAGTCGTCGTCGGTGACGTTGTAGAGCATCAGGTCGAAGCCCCGCCGGCTGAGCTCCTCGGAGATCCCGGTGAGCACAGTGGAGAAGAACCAGCGGTGCAGGTCCGGAACCATGACTCCGATGCTGCGCATGCGCCCCGAGGCCAGGCTGGAGGCCGCCGAGGAGACCACATAGCCCATCCGGGCGGCGGCCTCCTCGACGCGGGTGCGGGTAGCGGCCGAGACATGGCCGCGGCCGCTCAGCGCACGGGAGACCGTGGCGGAGGATACCCCGGCCGCGCGGGCGACCTCGTCGATGCTGACCACGGGTGCTCGTCCTTCAGCGGGTCTCGGGGACGTCGGGCGAGTCCAACCATACAACGGCGTCGCCGCCCAGCATCCGCCCGGGCGTCGGTGCGCTGGCGACCAGGATCTCCCCCGCCGCGCGGATCGGCCGCGGTGCGGCGCCCAGGTTGGCCAGCACCACCACGTCGCCGACCTGCAGCGCCAGCGCGTCCCGAGCCGCCGCGGCGTCTCCCGCCTCGCCGCCCTCTCCGGCGTCCGCTCGCTCCGGCTCCTGCCGCGGGCCGAGCAGCCCGGCGGGGTCGAGCCAGCGCAGCCGCCCGGTGCCGAGCCCGTGCTCGCGCCGCAGGCTCAGCAGCCGGCGGTAGAGGGAGAGGGTCGAGTCCGGGTCGTGCTGCTGCCGGTCGCGGGCATGCCGTCCCCAGTCGTCGGGCAGCGGCAGCCAGCTGCGCCCCGACGGGCTGAAACCGGCCGCCGGAGTCTCGGCCTCCCAGGGCAGCGGCACGCGGCAGCCGTCCCTTCCGTAGCGCGCGCCGCCGGTGCGGAACCACGTCGGGTCCCGCCGGGCGTCGTTCGGGATGTCCAGCACTTCGGGCAGCCCCAGCTCCTCCCCCTGGTAGAGATAGGCCGAGCCCGGCAGCGCCAGCATCAGCGCAGTGGCCGCGCGGCCCCGGCGCAGCGCCTGCTCCGGGTCTGGAAGCCCCGGGAAGTCGGGGCCGATCCCCTCGCCCTGCGGGTTCTCGGCGGTCAGCCCCAGCCGAGTGGCATGACGGACGACGTCGTGGTTGGACAGCACCCAGGTGCTCGGCGCTCCCACCGAGGAGAAGGCCCCCAGCGAGTCGTCGATGACTTCGCGCAGGGCCTCGGCTCGCCAGGGGGTCTCCAGGTAGTGGAAGTTGAAGGTCTGGTGCATCTCGTCGGGCCGGACCCACAGCGCCGTCTTCGCGATCGTCGAGACCCAGGCTTCGCCGCAGAGCGCCCGGTCGCCGTCGTACTCGTCGAGCACCCGGCGCCAGTCACGCAGGATCTCGTGCAGCCCCGGCTGCTCCCAGTACGGCGCGGGCGCGCCCTCGCCGCCCATCGAACCGGACGCGGGACCCGTCCGATAGTCCGGGAAGGCGGGGTCCTTGACCAGCCCGTGCGCGACGTCGACGCGGAAGCCGTCGACGCCGCGGTCCAGCCAGAAGCGCAGGATGCGGCGGAACTCCTCCCAGACCGCGGGGCTCTGCCAGTTGAAGTCCGGCTGGGAGGCGTCGAAGAGGTGCAGATACCACTGACCGGGCCGGCCGTCGGGCTCGGTGATCCGCGTCCAGGCCGGGCCGCCGAAGACCGATTCCCAGTCCGTGGGCGGCAGCTCGCCGTCGGAGCCGCGACCGTCGCGGAAGTGAAAGCGCTCGCGCTCCGCCGAGCCCTCAGCGGCGGCCAGCGCCCGCCGGAACCACGGGTGTTGGGCCGAGCAGTGGTTGGGCACCAGGTCCACTATGATCCGCAGCCCGCGGGCATGCGCCGCGGCGACGAGGGCGTCGAAGTCCTCCAACGTGCCGAACAGCGGGTCCACGGCACAGTAGTCGGCGATGTCATAGCCGGCATCGGCCTGCGGCGAGGCCATGAACGGGCTCAGCCAGAGGGCGTCGACGCCGAGCTCCGCCACGGCGTCGAGCCGAGCAGTGAGGCCGGGCAGGTCGCCCACGCCGTCGCCGTCGCCGTCGGCGAAGGACCGTGGATAGATCTGGTAGATCACCGCCGACCACCACCACGGGCGGCCAGTGCTCGCGTCGACGTCAGGCTGTGCAGGGCTGCAAGGCGTCATGGAGGTATCTTAGAGCAATCGGTTCCATAACGCACGACGCCGGCCGAGAAGACTACCGAAGCTGCGCATGATGCCTGCTCCAGCAGGAATCAGTCGTCCGATGCCCTGCGCGGAGCATTCGGAACATGTGCTTGCGCCCCATCTGCCTCCCGGTCATACTGGAACCGCTTGCAGTGATCCGCATCACTCCGCTCGCTGCCAGCGCCGCACTGTCACCAGAGAGGACGCACCATCATGATGGGGAACGCCAGATCAGCCACCAGCCTCACCGCCGCCCTCGCGGGCGGGGCCCTGCTGCTGACCGCCTGCGGCGGCGGCACTGACACCTCCGCGGCCGACGAGTCGTCCTCGGGCGACGGGTCCCAGGCGCAGGGCAGCCTGACCGTCTGGGTCGACGCCGACCGCGCCGAGGTCCTGCAGGATGCCGCCGCGGACTTCACCGACGAATCCGGCATCGACGTCGAGCTGGTGCAGAAGGACTTCGCCGAGATCCGCGACCAGTTCGTCTCGCAGGTGCCCACCGGCGAGGGCCCGGACATCGCCGTCGGCGCCCACGACTGGCTCGGCACGCTGGTCACCAACGGGGTCGCCGCCCCGATCGAGCTCGGCGACACCGCCGGCGACTATCAGCAGGTGGCCGTCGACGCATGGACCTACGAGGGCCAGACCTACGGGCTGCCCTACTCGATGGAGAACATCGCGCTGTTGCGCAATTCCGAGCTCGCCCCCGAGGCCCCCGGCTCGTACGACGAGATGATCAGCATGGGCGAGGAGTCCGGCGCCGAGTACCCCTTCGTCGTCGGCCTGGACCCCAATGAGGCGGACCCGTACCACCTCTACCCCTTCCAGACCTCCTTCGGCGCCGATGTCTTCGGCACCGACGACGCCGGCGCCTACGACCCGGAGGAGCTGACCATCGGCGACGCCGGCGGCGTGGAGTTCGCCTCCTGGCTCGCCGAGCAGGGCGAGGCCGAGGTGCTGAACACCTCCATCGACGGCGACCTGGTGCTGGAGACCTTCTCCGCCGGCGACTCGCCCTTCCTGCTCACCGGCCCGTGGAACGTCCCTGCCGCCCAGGAGGCCGGCATCGACGTGCAGGTCGACCCGATCCCCGCCCCCGGCGACGAGCCGGCCCAGCCGTTCGTCGGCGTGCAGGGCTTCTTCCTCTCGGCCAAGAGCGAGAACGTCGTCGCCGCGACGACCTTCCTGACCGACTACGTCGGCTCGGCCGAGGTGCAGACCGCTCTCTACGAGACCGGCGGACGCGCGCCGGCGCTGACCGAGTCCTTCGACGCCGCCGTTGAGTCCGACGAGATCGTCGCCGGCTTCGGTGAGGTCGGGGCCGAAGCCGTCCCGATGCCCAGCATCCCCGAGATGGGCGCCGTCTGGGAGCACTGGGGCACCGCCGAGGCCGCCGTCATCGACGGCGAGGGCGACCCCGAGGACCTCTGGACCCGGATGGCCGAGGACATCCAGTCCTCGATCGACGAGTGATCATGAGCACGCTCTCCACGACTCCTGCCGACACCGACCCCTCGTCCGCGTCCGGATCCGCGTCCGGGGCGTCATCCGAGCCGCCGACCCGGCGGCCGGGCGACGGCCGGTCGCGGCGGGCGGGCCGACTCGCCGAGGCCGCCTCCGTCGGTTGGAAGATGCTGCTGGTCAAGATCCTCGCGCTCGGCGCCCTCGACGCCGTGGCCGTCTACGCGGCGATGGTGCTCTTCACCGGGGACGAGCCGCTGGCCGCCGGGCTGGTGGTCGCCGTCGCCGGACTCCTCACCTGGATCTACCTGCGTCGCGGGGCCCTGCCGGCGAAGTACCTGGCGCCCGGGGTGTTCTTCCTGGTCATCTTCCAGATCTTCATGGTCCTGTACTCGGGATACGTCGCGTTCACCAACTACTCCACCGGGCACAACAGCTCGAAGGAGGACGCGATCGAAGCGATCATGCTCCAGAACCAGGAGCGGGTCCCCGACTCGCCGACCTACCCGCTCACCGTCGCCGAGCGCTTCGGCCAGCTGAGCTTCGCCGTCGTCGACCCCACCGACCCCGACGGTCAGGTGCTGGTCGGCACGGCCGAGCAGCCGCTGCGGCCCGTCGACGACGCCGCCGTCGAGGGCGGGGAGATCGTCGAACTCGGCGGCCACGACATCCTGGACTTCGGCGAGCGGATCGAGCGCCAGGAGGAGATCACCGAGCTGGCGGTGCCCCTCGGCGAGGATCCGAACGACGGCGTGCTCCGCACCCAGGATGCCCAGTCGGCCTACCAGTACGTCTCGCAGTACGTGTATGACGAGTCCGCCGACACCATGACGAACACCGCCACCGGCACCGTCTACGTCGACGAGGGCGACGGCGCGTTCGTGTCCGCGGAGGGCGAGGAGCTGATGCCCGGCTGGCGGATCGCCGTCGGGCTGGACAACTTCCTCCGCGCGGCCACCGACTCCAGCATCCGCGGACCGCTGCTGTCGGTGACACTGTGGACCTTCGCCTTCGCGTTCCTCTCCGTGGCGACCACCTTCGTGCTCGGGCTGTTCCTGGCGGTGGTGTTCAACGACCCCCGGATGCGCAGCCGACGCTACTACCGGCTGATCATGATCCTGCCCTACGCCTTCCCCGGGTTCCTCTCGGCGCTGGTCTGGGCGGGCATGCTCAACGAGGAGTTCGGCTTCATCAACAACGTGCTGCTGGGCGGGATACAGATCCCCTGGCTGACCGATCCGTGGCTGGCCAAGGCCAGCATCCTGCTGGTGAACCTCTGGCTGGGCTTCCCCTACATGTTTCTGGTCTGCACCGGCGCGCTGCAGGCGCTGCCCGAGGACCTGACCGAGGCCGCACAGATGGACGGAGCCAAGCCCTTCCAGGCATTCCGCCTGATCAAGCTGCCGCTGCTGCTGGTCTCGCTGGCGCCGCTGCTGATCTCGGCCTTCGCGTTCAACTTCAACAACCTCACGCTCGTGTACATGCTCACCGGCGGCGGCCCGCGCGACATCGAGGCCGGGGTGAACGCCGGAGCCACCGACATCCTGATCACCCTGGTCTACAAGGTCGCCTTCGTCGGCGCCGATCGGGACTACGGACTGGCCAGCGCCTTCGCGATCCTCATCTTCCTGCTGGTCGGCACTGTGTCGGTCATCGCCTTCCGCCGCACCAAGTCCCTCGAGGAGCTGAACTGAGATGACCACCGCCCCCTCCTCGGCCCGCCCGGGGATCCCGACCCCGACCCCGCCCCCAGCTCGCCGACGGGACGTCGTCCACCGCCGCCCCGCACGGGTCTGGTGGCGCCAGACCGGCTGGCGCCACCTGGTGGGTGCTGCCGTCGTCGTCTTCTCGGTGTTCCCGCTGGTCTATGTGCTCTCGGCCTCGCTGAGCTCCGGGGGCACGCTGATCACGGCGAACTCGCTGTTCTCCGAGATCAGCCTGGACAGCTACGTCGAACTCTTCGACCGGCCGCAGCAGCCCTATGCCGCGTGGTTCGGCAATACGCTGTTCATCGGGCTGACCGCCTCGGCCGGCAGCGTGCTGCTCGGCGCGCTGGCCGCCTACGCGTTCTCCCGGATGCGCTTCACCGGCCGGCGCATCGGGCTGATCAGCCTGCTGCTGGTGCAGATGTTCCCGCAGCTGCTGGCGATGGTGGCGATCTTCCTGCTGATGCTGACCATCGGCGACGTCTTCCCCGCCATCGGGGTGAACAGCCAGGTCGGCCTGATCTTCGTCTACCTGGGCGGGGCGCTGGGGGTGAACACCTATCTGATGTATGGGTTCTTCAACACCATCCCCACCTCCATCGACGAGGCCGCCCGCATCGACGGCGCCGGCCATGCGCGGATCTTCTTCACCATCATCCTGCCGCTGGTCTCGCCGATCCTGGCGGTGGTCGCGCTGCTGTCGTTCATCGCGACCACCAACGACTTCGTCATCGCCTCCGTGCTGCTCATCGATCCGGAGAAGCAGACGCTGGCGGTGGGCCTCTACCAGTTCGTCTCCCAGGAGACCTCGCAGAACTGGTCGCTGTTCTCCGCCGGGGCGGTGCTGGCCTCGGTCATCCCGGTGGCGCTCTTCCTGGCGCTGCAGAAGTACATCGTCGGCGGGCTGACCTCGGGGAGCGTGAAGTGACCGCTCCTCTCCCCCATCTCCCCCACCACGACGGCTCGCCGCTGCACGTCTCGTCCTCGGCGCCGTCGCTCGGCGAGCGGGTCGCGCTGCGGCTGCGCGTGCCGACGGCCTTCCTCGAGTCCGTCGGCGGCCTGAAGGCCGTCACCGTGCGGTCGACTCCCGACGGCGAGCCGGCCTGGGACGCCGCGCGACCGCTCGGCACCGCCGGCGGATGGCAGTGGTGGCAGGCCGAGGTCACCGTGCACAACCCGCGGCACCGCTACCGCTGGCTGCTGCGCACCGGCGCCGGCGAGGTGCTCTGGCTGAACCAGGCGGGTCTGGAGCGTCTGGAGGGCCGCGACGTCGACGACTTCGCGCTGCTCGCCGCACCGACCTCGCCCGACTGGCTCGCCGCCTCGGTGATGTACCAGATCGTGCCGGACCGTTTCGCCCGGTCGGCGGCCGCCGACGCGCGCGCCGCGCCCGACTGGGCGGAACTGGCCGCCTGGCACGACCCGGTGGACCCGGTGATGCCCTCCCGCGTGCAGCAGTTTTACGGCGGGGACCTGGACGGAGTGGTGGAGAAGCTGGATCATCTGGAGGCTCTCGGGGTCGACCTGCTCTACCTCACCCCGTTCTTCCCGGCGGCGTCGAACCATCGCTACGACGCGACGACCTTCGAGCAGGTCGACCCGCTGCTCGGCGGCGACGAGGCGCTGGCCCGGCTCACCGCCGCCGCCCACGCCCGCGGCATGCGGGTCATCGGCGACCTCACCACGAACCACACCGGCGACGGCCACGAGTGGTTCCGCACCGCCCGGGCCGATCCGGACTCCGCCGAGCGGGAGTTCTATCTCTTCGACGACGACGGCGCTGACGGCGAGCGCGGCCCGGGGTACGAGTCCTGGCTGGGCACGCCCACGCTGCCGAAGCTCGACTGGTCCTCGGCCGAGCTGCGGCGCCGGTTCATCGACGGGCCGGACTCGGTGGTCGGCCGCTGGCTGCGTCCTCCTGCGGCGCTGGACGGCTGGCGGATCGATGTGGCCAGCATGACCGGGCGGCTCCGCGAGGTGGATCTCAACGCCGAGGTCCGGCAGATCCTGCGCCGGACGATGGACCGCGTCGCCCCCGGGACGGCGCTGCTGGCCGAGTCCACCAACGACGCCACGGAGGATCTCACCGGCGACGCCTGGCACGGGGCGATGACCTATGTCCTCGTCACCCGGCCGCTGTGGGCTTGGCTCTGCGCTCCCGACGGCGTGCCGCACACCACCGCCGACGGCGGCACCAGCTCCGAGCCCTGGTTCTTCGGCCAGCCGCTGGGCGGGATCCCGTCCGGCACGGCGGCCGACTTCGCCGCCTCGGTCACCCGGTTCTCCGCCGGGATCCCCTGGCGGATCCGGCTGGGGACGATGCAGCCGCTGAACACCCATGACACGGCCCGCTTCGCCACCCATGCCGCTGAGGGCACTGTGCCGGTGGCGCTGGGGCTGATGATGACGCTGCCGGGGGTGCCGATGCTCTTCGCCGGCGACGAGTTCGGCCTGACCGGCGCCGACGGAGAGCTCAGCCGCACGCCCATGCCCTGGGGCCTCGAGCACCGGGATCCGGCGGCGGCCGAGCGGCTGGCGCTGTGCCGGGAGCTGGTCGGGCTGCGCCGTCGGCATCCGGTCCTCGCCGCCGGCGGGATGCGCTGGGTCCATGTCGACGACGACGCGGTGGTCTTCCTCCGCGAGTCGGCCGAGGAGTCGGTGCTGGTGCTGGCGTGCTCGGCGGCGACGGCTTTCGAGATCCCGCAGGAGGCGCTGCCGGGGCTGGATCCCGCCGGCGACGCCGACGACGCCGTCGAGCGGCTCCACGGCTCCGTCCGGCTGGTCTCCTGCTCCGGCTCGGTGCACCTGTCCGCCGAGGGGCCGGCCTGCGGCATCTGGCGGCTGGCCGGGGTTCCGGTGCCGGAGTGACGCGGCGCCTCCTCTCGAGGCCCCGCCCCCAGCCCCTTCCAGCCCTTCCCGTGCCTCCCGTGCCTCCCGTGCCTCCCGTGCCTCCCGTGCCTCGATGACTCTGTGGCATGTGTGGGAATACGTCGTCATTCCCACACATGCCACAGAGTCATCGTCTGCGGTGCCGGGGTCGAGCGGGCCACGCGACCGGGCTGGCGGCAGGGCGGCGCCGGATCGCTCCGACGCCGCCCCGCTCCCGACTCACAGGGCCGAAGGTCTCGGCACCTGTGAGGTCTCGTCCCGGCCGGCATCCGGCCGGGAGGTCATCCTCGGCTCGCGCCGGCGCCGATCAGCAGGGACTGCCTGCGGTCACAGTCCCGTCGGCGACCTGCTGCACGCCGGAGCCGATGGT
>NZ_BAAAYG010000008.1:0-1811 GCF_039536005.1 Nesterenkonia halobia
ATCTGTTGACGGAGTTCTCGAGGCTCAAGGGTGCGGTGCTCGACGACAAGACGATGCTGCAGTGAGCAGACCGTGATTCTCGGGCGGGCGCTCGTCAGGACATGGCCAGCAGCACGCCGGCGAAGACCAAGCCCGAGGCGATCAGCACGATGGTCGTGTAGCCGAGAATGTCGCGCATCCTCAGGCCGGCGATCGCCAGCAGCGGCAGCGCCCAGAAGGGCTGGATCATGTTCGTCCACTGATCGCCGTAGGCCACCGCCATGATCGCCACCGCCGGATCCGTGCCCAGCGACTCCGCGGCCTCCAGCAGGATCGGTGCCTGCACCGCGATCTGCCCGCCGCCCGAGGGGACGAAGAAGTTCACGATCCCGGCGGAGAGGAACGCGAACAGCGCGAAGGTCTGCTCGGTGGAGATCGCGACGAATGCCTCGGAGAACACCTGCATCAGACCGGTGCCGGCCATGATGCCGAGGATTCCGGCGTACAGCGGGAATTGCAGCAGGATGTCGCCGACGTTGCCGGCGGCCGCCCTGGTCAGCGCGAGCAGCTCGAACGGGCTTCGCACCAGCAGCATGATCAGCGTCAGGAAGCTCCAGTTGACGATGTTCAGGGTCAGCCCGCCGCCGCCGGCGAAGTGGATCGTCAGATAGCCGACCAGCATGAGGCCCACCAGCAGGGTCGGGAGCCGGCTGGCGTCGACGCGGTCGGCCGGGGTGACCACCTCGTCGTCGAGCTCGGCGTCCTCCTCCCGGGCGTCGACGTCGAGCGCGACCACCTGCTGCGGGTCCCGCGGGGCGATGAGCGTCAGGGCTCCGGCGACGACGATGATCGTCACCGCGGCGGCGACCATGTTCCATCCGGAGAACACCGTCTCGGTGATCGCCAGCGGTTCGCCCAGCACGTCGGCGACGAAGGAGTCCGGGGTGGCCGCGGTGAGCGGGCCGGAGGCCGAGTAGCCCATGTGCCAGACGACGAATCCGGAGAACCCGGAGGCCACCAGCATGGGGAAGTGGACCGGCATCTCGCGCCGACGAGCCTGTTCGGCGACCTCGCGGGCCATCAGCCCGCCGACCACCAGTCCGAGTCCCCAGGTGATCAGCGCTGCGAGCGAGGCCACCACGAAGACGAACACGTAGGACTGCATAGGGCTGCGGGGAATCCGGGCCAGACGGCGCAGCAGCGCCCGCACCGGGCGGGTGCTGGCCAGGATGTGGCCCAGGAACAGGACCAGGGCGATCTGGTTCATGAACTGCAGGAGCCCTGCCAGTCCGAGGCCCCACTCCTCGATCACCTGGAGTGGTCCGGCGTCGGTGAACAGCAGGGCGAGGATCGCGACGATGACCGTCAGTCCGATCGCGAAGACCAGCGCCGAGGGGATCAGCTTCTCCACCAGGGAGTTCAGCGGACGCATGACCGGGCCGAGCAGCGCGCCCCCGCCGACGGAGGGTCGGCGTGGTGCGGGGTTCTCGCTCATGGGTGAGCCTCCTCGTCATATCCGGTGTGCCGGGCGCGCATGCCGTGCGCGCACGCCAGGCGCGGGTGCGTGGTGCACAGCCTGCCAGAGGAATGTGTGTTGGATCACCCGTGACGCACCGCCCGGAAGCGGCGGAGTCCGTGCCGCGACCCCTGTGAGGCGCCGACGCATCTCGGTGATTGACCTCACAGCCCCTCCGTGGAAGAGTGGAGAAAAGTGAACGATCGGTCAGTTAATCCGACGAAAGGCCCATGACGTGACCGCCAGCCCTGCTTTCCTCGTCTCCGGGACCCGCACGCCCGTCGGCCGCCACGGCGGCGCGCTGTCCGCGGTCCGG
>NZ_BAAAYG010000009.1:0-71070 GCF_039536005.1 Nesterenkonia halobia
CGTCTCCTGGGGTGGGGACCTCGCGGGTGGTCAGGCGGTAGTCGCCGGGGCCGTGGACGACGACGGCGCGCATCGTCTCCGGCACAGCGGAGTCCGTCGAAGTCTCGTTCGGGCGGGTCTCGGGGGCGGTGCTCATGGATACTCCTCGGGGAATGCCGGTGAGTCGGCAGCGACAGGGATGGCGACAGTGATGACGCCGGTGACCCACATCTCATGAGGCGAGTCACAGATTCCATGCTACGACGATCCGCACATGCGTCAAGCACATATGTTCATGCAGGTCAGGGGCCTTCCGTGCACGGCGATTCTCAGGTGCGCACCGTCGGATCGACATTCGTGCGGGCCGTCGATAGTCGACAGTCGACACTTGCCCGCTACGCTGGAGACATGTCGACGAAGAGCCTGCCGAAGCTGTCCCGCACCACGCTGCGCGAACAGGTGCTCGATTCACTCCGCGGAGCGATCCTCGACGGCACCTTCACTCCGGGCGACCACCTCGTGGAGACCGAGCTCGCCGAGAGCTACGGAGTCTCCCGCGGCACCGTGCGCGAGGGACTCCGCTCCCTGGAGCAGGCCGGACTGGTCAGCAGCGACCCGCGCGGCCAGGTCCGGGTGCGCCGGCTCGACGCCGCCGAGATCCGCGAGATCTTCCAGGTCCGCGCCGCACTGGAGTCCCTGGCCGTCGACGAGATCATCGCCCGCGGCGAGGCCGGCGCGGCCGCCGCGCAGCTGCGCGACCTGCTGCCGCCGGCCAAGGGCGACGCCGTCGACTATCTCGAGCGCCTGCGCCGCGACCTGGCCTTCCACCAGCGGATCTGCGAACTCTCGGGCAACGCGACGCTGCTGGACACCTGGAAGGGCCTGGAGGATCGCATGCGCGTGGTGATGTTCTCCCCCGGCCAGGGCGACCCCGTCGACATCATGGACTCCGACCACCACAGCCCGCTCATCGAGGCGATCGCCGCCGAAGACCGGACTGCCGCCCGCAGCGCGTTCTTCTCCCATATGGACGACGCCGCCCGGCGCTGGAGCAGCTGACCGCCCCGCCCCTTCCCCGCACGAGACCCACGGGCCGCCTGCCGCGAGCAGGCGGCCCGTCGTCGTCTGCGCACCCTGATCACCCATCCAGTCGACAACCATCTGGTGACTGTTGACAGTCGACGTCGAATCGCGCAGGATGGTGATCCGCACCACGTGACGGCAGGCACATCCCCGCCCCGGAGGACCGACCGGCCGCACATCGACTCATCCCCGCGGGCGGCCCCCGGCCGTCCGCTCCCACCGTCGAGGAGGTCACCGGTGACACCCTCATCACCTGCCCCGGGTCGCGACGCCGCACCCGGGAGCCCATCACCCGCCGCCCGCTCGCGCACCGGCCCTCGGCGTCGTCTGCGCCGGACGCTCGTCGCGGCCGCGGCCGTCGTCGGCCTGGTCTCGCTGCCCGCCTGCGGGACGGCGACCCCCGGCGCCGAGGACGACTCCCGCCGCCTGCTGCTCGGCCACGGCGCCGCACCGGGCAATCCCCGCTCGATCGCCGCCGAGCAGTTCAGCGAGCGCGTCGCCGAGGAGACCGACCAGCGCCTGGAGGTCCAGGTCCTCGGTTCGGAGGCGCTCGGCTCGGATTCCGAGATGCTGCTCTCCGTCGCCTCGGGCACTCTGGACATGTCCGTCAACTCCCAGGGGCCGTTCACCTCGATCGTCCCGGAGGCCAACCTGGTCGGCCTGCCGTTCCTCTTCGAGAACAGCGCCCACGCCTACGAGGTCCTCGACGGCGAGGTCGGCGACGCCCTCGCGGAGAAGGCCGAGGAGCGCGGTTACCACGTGCTCGCCTGGTGGGACAACGGCACCCGCGACATCACCAACAGCGTCCGGCCGATCGAGTCGCCTGAGGACGTGCAGGGCCTGAAGATCCGCACGCCGGACGACCCGATGACCATCGACATCTTCGAATCGCTGGGCGCCTCGCCGACGCCGATGGACTTCGGCGAGCTCTACCTCGGACTGCGCCAGGGCGCCGTCGACGGCCAGGAGAACCCGGTGGTGAACATCCACTCCTCCTCGCTGCACGAAGTCCAGGAGCATCTGGCGCACACCGGGCACAAATACGAGCTGAACCCCTTCGTCGTCTCCACCCAGACCTGGGCGACGCTCTCGGCGGAGGATCAGCGCCTGCTCACCGAGCAGGCCCGCGCGGCCCGCGACCACCAGCGCGAGCTGATGGCCGAGCAGACCGAGGAGATCAACGCCGAGTACGCCGAGACCCTCGAGGTCACCGAGCCGGACCGCGACGCCTTCCGCGAGGCGACCCGCGACGTCTACGCGACCTGGCGGGAGAAGCACCCGGACTTCTACGAGCAGATCACCGCGGCCGCCGACGCGACCCGCGACGACCACCAGGAGGAGGACCAGTGAACGACACCGCCCCTCGCCGCACGGCGCGCGACGGCGAGCGCTTCCTCTCCAACGCCGACCTCGCCGCCATCGACCGTCCCGACCTCGAGGTCGCGACGCCGCGCGGCACCGACCCCGTCAATGAGGCCCTCCGGCGCCTCGGAGCGACCCTCGCCGTCGTCTCGCTGCTGATCGTCTGGGCTCTGCTGCTGCTCTCGGTCGCACTGCGCTACCTGACCGGCTCGTCGATGGACTTCGCCGCTGAACTGCCCGCCTATCTGTATCCGTGGATCATCGCCGGCGGAGTGATCGTGGCCATGTCGCTGGGCGGACACATCGCCGTGGACTTCCTGCTCACCCGGCTCCGCCCGGGCGCCCGCCGCGGCGTCGAAGTCGGCGTCTGGACGGCCTCCGGGCTGCTCTTCGCCCTGGTGACGGTGCTGTGCGTGCCGCTGCTGGGCCCGCTGGTGGAGCAGGTCACGCCCATCCTGGGCTGGCCGCGCATGGGCAGCTTCGCCGCCTTCATCCTGATGACCATCGCGCTGACGGTGCAGAGCCTCGCGCGAGCCGTCCACATCGCCCGCGGCGGCTCCGAAGCCGTCCCCGGTCCCGCGGGATCGGCCCCTGAGGAGGTCCACGGTGTCTGAGATCCTGATCGCCCTCGTCGCGCTGCTGGCGCTGCTGGCCGTGGGGCTGCCGGTGGCCTTCGCCATCCTGGTTTCGACCCTGCTGGGCCTGCTGCTCATCGGCGACTTCCCGCTGCAGGTGGCCGCGCAGGCCTCCTTCCAGCCCACCGGGGACTTCCTGCTGCTGGCCATCCCGTTCTTCATCCTCACCGCCGACCTGCTGGCCAACGGCACGCTCGGCCGGCAGGTCATCGGCCTCGCCACCCGACTGGTCGGCCGCTTCCGCGGCGGCGTCGGCCAGTCCAGCGTGGTCACCTCGCTGGTCTTCTCCGGCGTCTCCGGCTCGGCAGTCGCCGATGCCTCCGGACTCGGCCGGGTGCTCATCCCCTGGTCCAAACAGGTGGGCTACTCCCCCTCCTACGCCGCGGCGGTGAACTCCTCGACGTCGATCCTCGGCGTCATCATCCCGCCGTCGATCCCGATGATCCTCTTCGCCGCGACCTCCGGCGCCTCCGTGGCGGCCGTCTTCGCCGCCGGCGTCGTGCCCGGACTCATCCTGGCGGTCGGCATGCTGATCGCCTGCTGGTACGCCGCCTTCAAGCACGGATTCCCCCGTGTGCGGGCGAAGCTGACGCCGAAGCGGCTGGCGAAGGATCTGCTGCTGGCCCTGCCGGCGATCGTGCTGCCGGTGCTGATGATCCGGCTGGTGCTGCTCTACGGCGTCGCCACCGTCACCGAAGTCTCGGTGCTCGCCGCGCTGTATGCGGTGGTGCTCCGGCTGACCATCTACCGGGACCTGTCGCTGCGCAGCTTCATCCAGTCGCTGGTCTCGACCGCCTCGGCCACCGGCGTGGTGATGCTGCTGATCATGACCTCCTCGGCGCTGAGCTGGCTGCTCACCGTCCAGGAGGTCCCGCAGCAGCTCGCCGACCTGGTCCTGGACAGCATCGGTGCGCCGTGGCTGGTCGTCCTGGCGATGATCGTGCTGCTGCTCCTCGTGGGCATGTTCCTGGACATGTCGCCGGCGATCCTGCTGCTCACCCCGGTGCTGATGCCGCTGGCCGGGAGCATCGGCATGGATCCGGTGCACCTGGGCGTGGTCATGGTCCTCAGCCTCGCCGTGGGCCTGTTCACTCCGCCGGTGGGCACCACGCTCTACATCTCCTCGTCCATCGGCGAGGTCCCGGTCGAGCAGACGGTGCGGGCGCTGCTGCCGTTCTACGCGGTCGCGCTGCTGGTCCTGCTGCTCGTCGCCTATGTCCCCTCGTTGCTGGTCACGCTCTGAGCGCCGGCCGTGCACTCCGGACCCCGCAGCACCCCTGAAGACACCTGAACCTAGCTGAAGACACCTGAGGAAGGAAGACGCATGTCCCACCGCACCACCTCCCCCGATCCGCAGCGCACCGCCGTCGTCACCGGCGCGGCCTCGCCCCGCGGCATCGGCCGCGCCACGGCCCTCCGCTACGCCGACGAGGGCTGGGCCGTGGCCCTGCTGGACCTCGACGGCGACGGCGCCCGCGCCGCGGCCGAGGACATCGCCGCGCGCACCGGCGTGCCGACGCTGGGCGTCGCCGCCGACGTCACCTCGCGGGACTCGGTGTTCGCCGCGGCCGAGTCCGTGCGCTCCGCCGAGCTGCCGCCCGTCGGCGCGCTGGCGACCATCGCCGGGATGCCTTCGCCGGTGCCCTTCCTCGAGGTCGACGAGGAGCTCTGGCACAAGGTCCTCGACGTCAACCTCACCGGCACGTTCTTCACCTGCCAGGCCTTCCTGCAGGACATGATCGACGGCGGCTACGGCCGCATCGTGACCATGTCCTCGGTCTCCGCGCAGCAGGGCGGCGGGGTCTTCTCCAAGACGCCCTACTCCGCGGCCAAGGCCGGCGTGCTGGGCCTGACCCGCTCGCTCGCCCGCGAGGTCGCGGAGCACGGCGTCTCGGTCAACGCCATCTCTCCGGGGGTGGTCGACACCGACATCCGTGCCGAGGACTCCGACGAGGAGAACGAGGTCCGGCTGTCCGAGTCGGTGCCGATGAAGCGCCAGGCCTCCGCGGCGGAGATCGGCGCGCTGGCAGTCTGGCTCTCCGGCACCGAGGCCGGCTACATCACCGGCGGCACCCACAACATCAACGGCGGAGCCTACATTGCCTGAGCCGCGGACACCGGCCGAACAGCAGGGGCAGCAGGAGGCGCTCCGGAACCGGGTCGGGATCTCCACCATCAGCTTCCGGCAGCGCGAGCTGGACGAAGCCCTGGAGGTCATCGCCGGGCTGGGCGCCGTCGACGTCGATCTCGGGGCGATCCCGGCGGTGGTGGACCACATCCCGGTGCCCTACGCCGGCGAACCGGCGACTGTCGCCGGGACCCTGGCGGGCCACGGGCTGCACGCCGGGGCGGTGAACGCCGACCTCGGCGACTTCAACGACCCGGCGCTCTCCGCGGCGGACCTCGCCGAGGTCGCGCGGCCGCTGATCCGGCTGGCCGCGGCCTCCGGCGGAGCACTCATCGTGCCCGCCGGCCGGGCGAGCTGGGAGCCGTTCGTCGACGTCGAGGAGGACCTGGCCTGCCTCGTGGCCAACCTCGAGCGGCTCGCGGCGCTCTGCGCCGAGCAGGACGTGCGCCTGCTGGTCGAGGTGCTGCACCACCGCCGCTTCGTGCACTCGGTGGAGCGGGCTCAGGCGGTCCTCGACGCCCTCGGTCAGGAGACGGCCGGACTGCTCTTCGACGTCTCGCACATCGTCGCCTCTGCCGAGGACCCGGTGGCCTGGCTGCGTCGCTGCGCCGCGCGGGTGGAGCGGGTCCACCTGCGCGACGCGGTGCCCGGGGATCTGAACCTCGGCATCGGCCGAGGTCAGGTGGACTTCCCCGGCGTCATCGGCGCTCTGGAGGACACCGGCTACTCCGGCGGCTACATCCTCGAGCTGGAGACCCACGACGTCGCCGAGGCCGACCGCGAGGCCGACGCCGCCGACGCCCGACGGCGCATCCTCGCGATCCTCGCCGAGCACGCCTCCCCCGATTCCCGCGACGCCGCGAGCGGCACCGTCGGCGGGACGACCCCCGCCTCCGTACAGGAAGGATCTCTATGAACACCGCACCGCAGCCTGCCGCGCGGGCCCCGATGGGCGACCGCGGCCTGGACGTCAGGATCAAGAGTGCCCAGGAGGCCGCCCATCGGATCCGGCTGGGCGTCCTCGAGCAGGGCGAGGCCCAGGGCGGCGGCTACGTCGGTCAGGGGCTCGGCGTCGCCGACGTGCTCGCCGTCGCCTACACCGACCAGCTGCGCCTGGACCCGGCCGATCCCGAGTGGGAGGACCGCGACCGGTTCCTGCTCTCCATCGGCCACTACGCTCTGGCGCTGTACTCCGCGCTCGCCGAGGCCGGGACCATCGAGCGCGAGGAGCTGGAGAGCTACGCCGCCGACGGGTCGCGACTGCCCATGTCAGGCATGTCCACCTATACCCCGGGCATGGAGATCTCCGGCGGCTCGCTGGGCCACGGTCTCGGCGTCGCCGTCGGCATGGCGCTGAGCCTGCGGCACCAGGGGCGCGAGGAGCAGCTCGTCTACAACCTGCTCTCCGACGGCGAGCTCGACGAGGGCGCCACCTGGGAGGCGGCGATGAGCGCCTCACACTTCCAGCTGGGCAACCTGGTCGCCGTGGTGGACATGAACGGCATGCAGGCTGACGGACCGACTGCCGAGGTGCTGCCCACCGAGCCGCAGGTCCAGCGCTGGGAGTCCTTCGGCTGGCACGCCCAGCGTGTGGACGGCAACGACCCCGAGGAGCTGATCCGCGCCTTCGACGCCGCCCGTGAGCAGGCCGGCGCCACCGGACGGCCGCACGTGATCCTCTGCGACACCGTGATGGGCAAGGGAGTTCCGATGCTGGAGAGCCGGGAGAAGCTCCACTTCATGAAGATCGCCGACGACGAGTGGGGCCTCTGCAAGGAGCAGCTGGCCGCCGGCCGCGCGTCCGACGACGCTGAGTCCGACGAGTCCGAGGAGGACGTCCGATGAGCACCTCGAGCACTTCGACCACGGCCGCGCAGGCGCCGAAGCGATCGGCCTCGATGATCGCCTCGATCGCCGATGCCGGCGTGGAGACCACCCGCGCGCCCTTCGGCCATGCGCTCAACGCCGTCGCCGCCGACGACGAGCGCGTCGTCGGACTCACCGCCGACCTGGGCAAGTACACCGATCTGCACATCTTCGGCGAGGAGCACCCGGACCGGTACTACCAGATGGGCATGGCCGAGCAGCTGGCCTTCGGAGCCGCGGCCGGCATGGCCCAGACCGGGCTGCTGCCCTTCGTGACGACCTACTCGGTCTTCGCCACCCGCCGGGCCTACGACTTCCTGTGCCTGGACATCGCCGAGCCGGGCCTCAACGTCAATGTGATGGCCGCTCTGCCGGGCCTGACCACCGGCTACGGTCCTTCGCACCAGGCCTTCGAGGACATGGCGATCCTGCGCGGCATGCCGGATCTGACGATCGTCGACCCGGCCGACGCCCTCGACATCGAGCAGGCCGTCCCGCAGCTGGCCGCCGCTCCCGGCGCCAGCTACACCCGCCTGCTCCGCGGGGCCGTGCCGCGGGTGCTGCACGAGTACGACTACAGCTTCGAGCTCGGCAAGGCCAAAGTGGTCCGTCCCGGCGAGGACGTGCTGCTGGTCTCCAGCGGCCTGATGACCATGCGGGCGCTGCTGGCCGCGGAGAAGCTGGCCGAGCACTCGGTCGACGTCGCCGTGCTGCATTGCCCGACGATCAAGCCTTTCGACGCCGAGACGGTGCTGGACGCGATCGACACGCCGCGGATGACGCTGACCTGCGAGAACCACACGGTGGTCGGCGGGCTCTTCGAGTCGGTGGCCGCGGCGATGGCACGGCGGCCGATCGGCAGGCCGGTCACCCCGATCGCCCTGCCGGACGAGTTCCTCGACGCCGGCGCGCTGCCGACGCTGCACGACCGCTACGGGCTCTCCACCGACGCGGTGGTCGCCCGCGTGCTCGCCGAGCTCGACGCGCAGGGCTGAGTCGGCAGACCCAGCGATGGCTCTGGAGTTCGGGCCTGAACTCCCTCAATACGAGAGGGGTTCCGGCCCGAACTCCAGAGCCATCGTTGTATGCGGGGCCGGGGCCGGGAGCAGAGCCGGCCGACGGGGCTCAGCTCACGCCGTAGGCCAGCAGCGAGTTCGCCCAGTCCTCGATCGCCGGCCAGTCGCGCAGGTCGGCGTCGGTCGGCGCCTGGGCGACCTTCAGCTGCAGCTTCTCAACGAGGCTGAGCTTCGACGCGTCGATCGCCCCGCGGAAGTAGACCACCTCGCGGTGGGGATGCTGCTTCAGCCGCGCCTCCATCGAGGCGTCCAGCACCGGGCCGCCGCCGACGGCGAAGAGGAACAGCGGCTTGCCGGACAGTTCGGTGCGGTTGCTGTCCAGGAACATGGTTCCTGCCTCGTCCAGCTTCTGGCGGTACACCGGCATGCCGACGACGACGTTGTCGGCCTCGTAGAGCCACGGCCCGGCCGCCGAGACGTCCTTGGCATGGGCGGCGACGCCGCGGGCGCTCAGCGTGGTGGCGATGCGCTCGCCGATCTCCGCCGTCGAGCCGTGCTTGCTCGCCGTGACGACCAGTGTGGTCATGGGGTCCTCCGCCTTTCGCCAGCGCTTGTGCGTCTGGAGACGAGCCTATCGAATCCGCGGCCTCCCAGGCGCCTCCTCCCGTTCGACGGCCGAGTCCGGTCGGGCTCTTCTTCCGGCGTCTTCGGCGAGCATCCCCTTCTCGGACTTCGCGATGACGCGGGTGCCGGTCAGGTCGCCGGTGACATTGCAGACCGTCCTCCCCATGTCGAGGATCGCATCGATGCCGGCGACCAGGGCGACCGGGCCCATCGGCAGCCCCGCCGAGGTCACCGCCATGGTGAGCATGATCAGCCCCGCGCCGGGGACTCCTGCGGTGCCCACTGAGGCCAGCACCCCGACGGCGGCGACAGTGGCCAGCTGCGCGAGGGTGAGCTGGGCTCCGGTGACGTCGGCGACGAATACGGTGGCCGCACCGACGTAGATGGCGGTGCCGTCCATGTTTATCGTCGCGCCCAGCGGGAGGGTGAAGGAGTAGACGCCTTTGCCCACGCCCAGCTTCTCGGCCGCCTGACTGGTGACCGGCAGCGTACCGCTGGAGGATCGGGTGACGAAGCCGGTGAGCATCGGCTCCTTGGCCGCACGGAAGAACCGGCCGATCGGAGCGCGGAAGAGCAGCAGGATCACCGTGTAGACCACGATCTGGACGGCGATGCCGCCGTAGACGACGCCGGTGAGCTTGGCCAGCGGCAGCAGCGCGTCGGCGCCGGTCTCGCCGACCACGACGGCGATCAGTGCGAAGACGCCGATCGGCGAATACTGCAGCACGCCGCGGATGATCAGGAAGACCAGCTCGACGCCGCCGTCGACGACGCGCCGCAGATCCGCGGCGAGCGAGGAGAGGCGCTCCTCCCCGCTGTCCTGCAGGAAGGCCAGGGCGACGCCGGCCACCAGGGCGAAGAACATCACCGCCAGGACCCGCCCGTCGGCGAGGGCGGAGAAGATGTTCTCCGGCACGATGTCGGTGAGCACCTGGGACAGCGGCGGCGCGGACTGCTCCTCGACCTCCTCGGTGCCGTCCAGGGTCAGCCCGGCGCCGGGCGAGATCAGCAGCGCCAGGCCGATGCCGGCGGCCATCGCGAAGGCGGTGGTCACCAGGTAGTAGATGAAGGCCTTGCCGCCGATGCGCCCGAGCGTCGTGGGCGAGACGGAGGCGACTCCGGAGACGAGGGTGAGCAGGATCAGCGGCATGACCAGCATGGACAGCAGTCGCAGGAAGATGTCGCCGAGCGGTTCGATGACCGTGATCGGTTCGCCCACCGCCAGTCCGGCGACGACGCCGAGCACCAGTGCGACGGCGAGCTTCCAGATCAGCGGGATGTCCAGGTAGCGTCGCCACAGCGAGCGGCGGGGTGGCTCTCCGGAGGAGCCTGAAGGATCGGAGGGGTCGGCGGCGGAGGTCGTCCGCGGATCGTCGGCCATGCGTCATCACTCCCCGAGGACCGTCCGGGATCACCGTCGATCCTCGTGTCGGCAACAGGGACGGACGACAGTGTGACACAGGTGACAGAGCGTGATGCGGAGGCAGAGGAGGGCTCAATCCGCAAGGTGACCCGTGGCCCCTCATCGAACATACGCGGGACCTCGACGACCCGGCGCGAAGAGCAGTCAACCAGTCACTCCGCTTTGAGCGGCCCGAACTTCTCCTCAAGCACCTGCTGGTTCATTCTGCTCACGCACAGTTCACGAGCACGGCGATCAATCGGGGCTCCAAGCTCCTCCAATGCATCTGAAATATCTCCAGAATACCTTGCCGTATCGCGAGCTGCGATATTCGGAATATCGGCTAGCACAGGGCGCCCTTCGACCTCTTCATCACTAACCCATTCAGGAGCTCTCTTGATAAATGATTGATACGATATATCGCCATCGCGCACCCGCTCATGAACCTGCTGAGAATAACAATTCAAAATTCCATGGCCGACATGATAAGCATCGTCCACGTAAGCTGAGCACCACGCACCATCGTACTCACTGCATCGATCGCCAACGACATCGCCCGCCTCCTCGGGAGCTCCACAGGCACTGGCAAAAAGCAGGATCGAAAAGATCGACACAATACTCTTCAAGTCCAGCCCTGCCCCAATGAGGTGGGTATCAGACCTCGACATGCTCTAGTCATCCCTCAAGCTTTTCGAAAGAACATTGCTGGAAAATTTATCACTAGAAAACGTAGAAGAACCTCCACTATAGTAGTTATTCACAAATTCGTCGAAGTCTTCTATCTGGACGGAAATATCCAACCCCTTCTCCCCGAGGAACGTGTCGAGATCGTCCTGAACTGTCAGCTCGTACGCGGGAATCAACTGGTTCACGTTTAGCTCTTCACCTTCCCGAAGATCCTTTTGAACGCTGTCGTGGAGATTGTCGAACAACCTGTCAGGCAGGGCGGCATCGGGCCCTGCATAGTTCTGCACACCATCGAGACTCTCACCGCCCAGGCTCTCCAACAGCCAAACCTTAGTTCGCGCCCGAAGGAGGTTCAGCCGGTACTGAGGCGAAGCACCGTCGAAGGTGGAGTTCGTCTCGGACGTCGAGAAGTCCACGTCGAGGTTCCCGATGGCAAGGTCTCCGATTCCCGTGGCGGGGTTCGGGAATATCGAGGAGACGATATCGACGCCGACCTGGACCATTCGAAAGACTCTGGCATTCGCTTCGTCCTGCGACACGTCGGAGTGGCGAGCCTCTGCGTAGACGCCGCCCTCGTATTTGCCCTGCAGGATGCCGACCTTCTGTCCTGCAGCTTCGAGATCTCCGCCCTCACCGAGCCCCTCCGCGACCACAGCCGCCTGATAATGCTGAACTTCTGCGGACAGCAGCCCGGCCGTCTTCTCGTTCGAGGTGGCGAGCGCCATGATCCTCACATGGCGCTCGTCGTCGAGTTCTCCGGACGGGCTTCCATCGGCGAGAGCGATCTCGTCGAGGTTCGCAGCCGTGGTCCGGACGAAGCTCTCGGCAAGCACCTCGTTCTGCTCCAACGCGCTGGAGTCGACACCGCCCATGAGCTGTCCGAAGACGTCGGGAGAGCTTCCCCCATCGCCGACGGATGTCACTGTCTCCATCAAGCTGTACCAGGCGTCCTCAGCGCGATCAGACAGGCCGTCATCCGACCCGATCCAATCGATGAGACTGGCGACGGCAGCACCTCCGTCGTCCCAATCGTGGTCGAACACTGTGGAGACGAACACAGACGGATGGTGCTGCTCGGGGAATCGTGTGCCCTCGAACCCATCGACGTCATCGGTGCCGGACAGCAAGGCGGCCGAGGCCGCTTCGTTCCGTCCAACAAGGTCGAAAACGTGCCTCAGGGAACTCTCAGGCACGCCCGGTGACTGCAGCTCGTCGTGCCGGCCGGAAACTTCTTCCAGGCGCATAGCATGCTGAGCCGCCCGTGCCAGCTCGACCGTCAGGTCATCACCCGGACGGGACGTCGAAGCGGCATGTTGGAGCACGTCCGTCAGATCGGCGAACCCGCGATAGCCCGTAGGACTCACGGACTTCTGCGCCGCCTCGCGCACCCCCTCCGGCAGCTCGTCCCAGCCTCCGCCGTAGTCCTCCCGGGACAGCGTCAGCAGACCGTCGGCCCAGCCCTGGCGGATGGTCTCCAGCTGCTCGTCATCGGCGGCCTGCTCGTATTCTTCCGTGAAGGGCCACAGGCCGCCGGTCCGCACCCCGTCCTCGAGGTACTTCGTCACCTCGTCCCGGCGGGCATATGTCGCACGGTGGAACGCGCCGAGGTACCCCATGGCACCGGACACGGCCTCAGACTCCTCCAGGTCCACCTCGTTCGAGGCGGCCCAGTCCTCCAGCGAGTCCAGCCCGTCGCTGATCTCGCTCGACCGGCCGAAGGCCTCGGCCATCTCGTCGGCCATCTCCTCATCGGACAGCGCCTCCTCGACGGTCTCGGCATCACTCTCCCCGTCCGAGGGATCGACGTCGGGCACGGCCAGCCGGATGATCGCCGACTCGACCTGCTCGCGCGTCTGGTCGTCCAGCTCGTCCAGGTCGACATCCATCAGGTCCTCGAGCGCCTGAGAGTTCTCCTCGAGGTACCGCCGACGCTCCTCCTCGCTCATGGTCGTCGGGATCGGCGGCAGGTCGACGTCGACGTCCGAAGGGTCAAAGGCGCCTCCCCGTCCGCCGAAGAGCGCCGAGCCGATCGCGAGACCGGCACCGGCCCCGAATCCGAGGCCGAACCCGGCCGTGGAGAACGGGCCCGAGCCCGCGCTCTGCGGCAGCACGACGGCGCCGAGCACGCGACTCTGCTGCTCGATGGTCTCGGCGACCCCGGACTGCGCCTGCTCCCAGCGATGGCGCAGCGAGGCCCCGTCCCAGGCGAAGTCCTGGACCTGCAGCCGCTCCGCGTCGACGTCGTCGTCGGCGTCGGCGTCCTCGACGTCGCGCGCGGCCTGCACCATCTGCGGCCTCCGCTGCTGCAGCGCATCGGCCTCGGCCTCCAGCGCCTCGGCAGTGCTCGCGAAGGACTCCACGGCCTCGGCGACCTGCTCCACGGCGGAGGCCCACAGCTGAGCCGGATCGATCAGCGGATCGATCGCGCTGTGCACCGTCGCCGCCGTCTCCGGCTCGTCGTACGCGGCCTGCATGCCGCCCCAGGTGCTCTGCTGCTCCTCGACGCCGGCGCGGGCCGCCTGCACGGCGGCCCGCCAGGTGTCACAGTGCTCCCGCAGCGCGGACCACGAACCGCTGTTCTCGGGCACCTGGGCCACTGTCACACCGTCGGTCCCGGCCCGTCCTCGCACGAACATCGATTGGATCTCCCCTCGCGTCCTTCGTCAGCGTCGGCCGAACTTTGACGGGTCGAAGGCGCCGCCGTCCACGCTCCAGCCGGCCGTCCGGGACTCGGCGGCGGCGCCGTCGGCGGCCATCTGCTCGTCGCCGGCGGCGACCTGGGACAGTGCGTCCTGCACCGCCGCGCTGCGCAGATCCGACTCGTCGAGCACCTGGCCGGCCACCGATTCGGCGAGCCGGCAGAATGCGGAGAAGGCCGTCGCCGCAGTCTCGGCGGTCCCGAAGAGGGACTCCGCAGTCCCCGCGGCGGACTCGGCCGCCGCGTTCTGCCCGCGGGCGCCCGCGTTCAGCCCGCCGACCTGGTCGAGGATCCCCCGACCCAGCCCGGTCTGCACGTCGAATCGCACCATCGCCGCCGTGTGCTCCCCTCGTCCCGGCGCTCGCACCTCCATGACGCGACCACGCTACACGGAGGACGACCGATCGCGCCGCAGTTCTCCACAGGCTCCGGACACACCTGCGGGCCGGGTGCTCACCCGGCCCGCAGAAGCTCATGAACCCGCCGTCGGGGCGGGAGGCTCAGTCCAGCGCGGCGCTCACTTCACCCCGCGCAGATCCAGCGGCAGCGTGTCGGCCGCGCCCTCGACCAGGTTCACCGGGATGCCCCAGTCCTGCTGGTAGAGGTGGCAGGCCGCGTGCATCGGAATCTCCTCGCCCGGGGCGCCGTCGCAGGCCGCGGCGCGCGCGGTGATGTGCAGGACGCCCTCGCCGACGGACGGGTCCAGCTGCAGCGTGCGCGCCAGTCCCTCCGAGCTGCCCGCGCCGGAGACGATCAGCTCCTCCGGCGAGGAGGAGATCTTCAGCTGGGTCGGGTCGCCGAAGCGGTCGTCGAGCTTCTGGCCCGTCGGCGCGGAGAAGCCGACGGTCAGCGTCAGCTCGCCCGGCGCGACGTCGGTGCTGGGCCGGTGCGACTGCATCGCGCCCTCGTCGACGGTGAGGAACTCCTCCGGGATCGCGACGCGCACCAGCTCGTGGGCGTTGGTCTCGACCACCAGCAGGGTGGAGCCGTCGGCGTCGAGCAGCACGTCGGAGGGCTCCTTCAGCCCGCGGGCGACGGTGGAGACCTCGGCGTCCACTGTGGTGCCGTCGGCGGCGGTGTGCTCGCCGCGGTAGCGGCGGATCGCGCCGTTGTAGGTGTCGGCGACCAGCACCGAGCCGTCGGGCAGCGCGGCCACCCCCAGCGGGTGCTGCAGCCGGGCCTGGGAGGGGTCGCCGTCGCGGAAGCCGAAGTCGAACAGGCCCTCGCCGACGATCGTCTCCACCTGCGGGGCCCGTGGGTCCTGCGCCGTGCGCAGCACGCGCAGCGAGGACGTCTCCGAGTCGGCGATCCAGACGTCGCCGGCCGCGTCGACGGCCAGTCCCGAGGTCTGAGCGAACCAGGCCTCGTCGGCCGCGCCGTCGGTCAGCCCTTCCAGCCCGGTGCCGGCCAGCACGCGCAGTTCGCCGGTGGTCGGGACGAACTCGACGATCTGGTGGGTGCCGGCCATCGCGACGATCAGCGTGCCGGCGGCCGCCGACCACAGCACGTCCCACGGCGAGGACAGCGAGACCTCCAGCGGCTCGGTGCCCAGGCTGCCCACGCCGCCGGTCTGCTCCTGGGTCACCCGGTCGGAGTCGATCAGCCGCTGCACGCCGTTGCCGGCCACGGTGATCACCCGGTCGCCGGCGACGTCGATGCCGCGCAGCCGGTGGTTGACGGTGTCGGCGACGACGACGTCATAGCCGACCTGCGCGGCGACCTCGGCCGGCAGGATCGCCACGCCCTGCGGCTCGGTGAACAGCGCCTCGGCGCCGGTGCCGTCGCGGTGACCCTTCTGCCCGCCGTCCGACGCCGCACCGGCCTCGTCCTGCGCCCCGCCGCCCCAGGAGCGGACGACGGTCTCCAGGTCGGCATCGAGCTCGACGATGCGGTGATTGCCGGTGTCGGCGACCAGGAAGCGACCGGCGGCCGCGCCGTCGTCGTCGGCGCCCAGCGGGCGGGTCACCGGCACGGCGGTGCCCGGGAAGCGCAGCGTGCGCGAGACCGGCTCCGGCGGCACATAAGGGCCGTCGCCGCGGTGCAGCGTGCCCTTGGCCTCGTGCTCGGCGGCGAGCTCCTCGACCAGCGAGTCGAGTCCGGCCACGTGGCCCTCGCCGGCCAGATGCGCGGCGATGTAGCCTTCCGGATCGATGACGACCAGCGTCGGCCAGGCCCGGGCCGAATAGGCCTGCCAGGTGGTCAGGTGCGGGTCGTCGAGCACCGGCCGGGCGATCTCGTAGCGCTCGACGGCGGCGGCCAGCGCATCCGGGTCGGCCTCGTGGTCGAACTTCGGCGAGTGCACGCCGACGGTGACCAGCACGTCGGAGAAGCGCTCCTCCAGCGGGCGCATCTCGTCGAGCACGTGCAGGCAGTTGATGCAGCAGAAGGTCCAGAAGTCGAGGATGACGATCTTGCCGCGCAGGTCTTCGAGCGTGACCTCCTCTCCGCCGGTGTTCAGCCATCCGCGGCCGACGAGCTCGGAGGCCCGCACCCGGTCGGTGCGGCGGATCGTCTCCGTCATGCTGGTGCTCCTTCGTGTGAAGCGCGCGGTGCGCGCGATGCGTGCTGCGGGTCGTGACAGCCGGCCCGTTCCGGAGGCTCTCCGGAGCCGCTCTGGCTCAGTCGGCCAGCCCGTCCAGGGTCTCGGCGGCGAGGGCCTCGGCCATGGTGGTGAACTCCGCGGAGCCGGCGGCCGGCTCGCCGATGAAGGACACCATCACCACGTCCTCGCCTCTGCGGGTCAACAGGATCTGCGCCGCGGTTGTTCCGCCGTCCTCGGCGCCCTCCGTCTCCTCCGTCTGCTCCGCACCGCCGGCGAACTCCCGGCTCCAGCGGTAGGCCGTCGTCGTCTCCGGCTCCGCCGAGTCCTGCGGCTCGACGACGCCGTCGACGCCGTCGAACTCCAGGGCGAAGTCCTGCTCGGACTGCGTGTAGCTGACCTCCCGGCAGGCGTCCAGCAGCTGCTCGACGCGCGCGACATGCTCGGCCACCCGCTCGCCGGCGGCGTCCTCGGAGGCCTCGGCGATCTCCAGCGAGCCGGTGCCGGTGAAGGTCTCCGAGCCGAAGTCCACCCGGGCGACGTCGGCGTCGAGCAGCAGCGGCGCCCAGTCGACGGCGGCGAGCGGATCGGCGCAGGACGCCGGGTCGACGTCCTCGGCGGCGTCGCCGGCCAGGGTCTCGTCGGCCTGCTCGCGGAACTGCTCCACCGCCTCGACAGTGGCGTAGCCGGCCTGGTCGAAGCCGAAGCTCGCCGCCCGGGTCATCGCCGCCTCGGCCGCGGCGAGCTGCTCCTCGGAGCCCGCCGGCGGGCTGTCCTCGCCGGAGGAGCCGTCGGCCGCGGCGTCGCCCTCCCCGGCCCCGCAGCCGGTCAGCAGCACGGCGCCGGCCAGCAGCGGCATGACGACGGCGCCGCGGCGGCGGGCGCGCGGCCCGGTGCTCGGAGTGGTGCTCGGAATGGTGCTCGGAATGGTGCTCCAGCGGCTCATCCGCGCGGCCCCTTCGGTCGGTGCGGATCGTTCTCGGCCATGCGGACGAACATCTCGTTGTACTCGCGCAGCGCGGCGTCGTCGGTGCGCTCGGCCTCGCGGTCCTCGCGGCGCATCTGCCGATCGTCGTCGCGGGACCACTGGATCGCGGCGATGACGGCCAGCAGCATCGTGGGGATCTCACCGATCCCCCACATCAGCTCGCCGCCGCGCTGCTGGTCCTCCAGCGCGGAGAAGCCCCAGTCGTAGCCCATGTTCCCGAACCAGCCGGCCTGCAGCAGCGACTCCGAGCCGGAGAGCGACACCGCCAGGAAGGCGTGGAAGGCCATCGTGGCCAGCAGCATCAGCAGACGCAGCGGATGCGGCGGCCGCTTCGGCAGCGGATCCTGCCCGACCATCACCAGCGCGAAGATGTAGCCGGTGAGCAGGAAATGCACCGTCATGATCAGGTGCCCCAGGTGGTACTCCAGGGCGAGGCCGAAGACGGCGGTGTAATAGAAGATCACCAGCGAGCCCGCGAAGTTCGCCGCCGCGACCACCGGATGGGTCACGATCCGCGAGAACCGCGAGTGCACCAGCCACAGGATCCATTCCCGGGTGCCGCGGGTGCCGTCGGCGCGCACGGGCAGCACGCGCAGCGCCAGAGTGACCGGCGAGCCCATCACCAGGAAGATCGGCACCACCATCGTCAGCGTCATGTGCTGGATCATGTGCCCGGAGAAGAGCACCAGCCCGTAGATGGACGCGCCGCCGGAGGTGACCCAGACCAGCGTCAGCAGCCCGAGGACGAAGCTGATTCCCCGGACGATCGGCCAGGAGTCGCCGCGGCGGCGCAGCCGCACCACCGAGGCCCAGTACCAGACCGCCAGGCCGACGGCGAGGAAGACCCACAGCCAGTCCAGCCGCCAGAGGGTGAAGTAGTTCGCCAGCTCGGGAGCCGGGGGCAGGTCGTAGCCGGTGATGATGCGCGCCGGCGAGGCCCCGGGCGGCAGGTCCTCGGAGACCGGCGGGGCGGTGCGGCCCAGCACTGTCGAGACCCCGACGACGGCGGCCATGATGGCGACCTCGACGGCGACCAGCTGCCAGAGCAGTCCGGTGACGCCGCGCTGGTCGGCCGCCGCGCCGTCGTCGGAAGGTCCGGCTCCCCGGCGGGCGGCCGGTCCGGCGTGGGCGCCCACCAGTCGCGGGATGATCCAGCTGCGGTGCATCCAGCCGATGCCGGCCAGGGCCAGCACGGCCGCGGCCTTCAGCGAGATCATCAGCCCATAGGGGGTGGTGATCAGCTGGTCCCAGGCGAAGATGCGCAGCTCGGCGTTGACCACTCCGGAGGCCGCGACCAGCACGATCGCGAGCCCGGCGATCGTCGAGTAGCGGCGCAGCAGCGTGCCGACCAGCTCCGGGCCGCCCTGGTCGCGGGCGGCGAGCCGCCGCGTCTGGTCGCGCAGCACCGGGGCGAGGAGCAGCAGCACCGCCAGCCCGCCGACCCAGACGACGACGCCGAGCAGGTGCAGCCCCAGCGAGTTCACCGCGGCGATGTGGTCGTCGCCGGAGGAGGAATGGCCGACCAGCGCGATCGGCACGATGCCGGCCAGTCCGAGCCCGGAGAGCACGAAGAGCCCCGGGGTGGAGCGCACGGCGAAGACCAGCATGGTGAACAGCGCCGCGATCGCGGTCACCGTCGCCCAGGCCTGGCCGGTGGCGATGGACTCGATGTACCCGAGGAAGCCTTCGTTGAAGGAGCTCTCCCCCGAGATCGGCTGGCCCGAGATGTCGGAGAAGGTCAGCACCAGCACGGCGATCGCCGCGACCGTCCAGACCACCGAGGCCGTGCCGGCGATGCGCAGCACTGCGGAGAAGACCGGGTGCTCGGCGCCGTCCTGGCCGCGCCGCCGACGGCCGCGGGGGCCGACGCGCGCCGGGATCGCCGCGGCGGCCAGCAGCACGGCGGAGACGGCGGTCGCCATGGCCAGGTGGTGGACGAACCGGGCGATCGGCAGGCCCCAGCGGGTCAGCGCGCCGGGGTCGGCGATCTCGCCGGGCGTCGACAGGCCGGTGAGCAGCCCGGCGACGACGACGGCGACCAGTCCGAGGCACAGGGCCGCACCCGCCGCCGGCAGCCCGACCGCACGCACGGGGGCGTCGGCTTCAGGGTCGACGGCGGCGCCGCGGGGGCTGCCGGAGGCGGGAGTCATGCAGGCGTCCTCGGTCTCGGGATCGGTCGGGATCGGTCGGAGTCGGTCGGGTCAGCCGCGGTCGCCGGAGTCAGCGCCGGAGTCCGAGCCGGAGCCCTGACCCGCATCGCGCTTCCACCGGTCGACCTGGGTGATCTTGCGCCGGACGATCACCACCGCGACGATCACCACGGCCAGCGCGCCGGCGCCGAAGGCCACCGGCAGCCAGGCCGGAGTCGAGGTCTCCTCGGCGGCGGTCTCCGTCGCCTCCGGCGAGGCCTCGTCGGCGGTGGTCTGCTGGCCCTCGGCGGCGTCGCCGGTCGATTCGTCGGTCGCCTCGCCGGTCGGCTCATCGGTGGTCCCGGAGGCGGACTCGTCGGAGGACTCGTCAGCAGAAGGCTCCGAGGCGGGATCCTCGGAGCTCGCCTCACCGGGAGAGGCTGCGCCGGCCGCGCCGTCCTCGATGGCGAAGGTGTAGGTGTCCTCCTCCTGGTGGCCGTCCGAGTAGACCGCGCGGTAGCGGACCTCATACTGGCCGGCGGGCAGCTCGTCGTCGACCTCGGTGGTCATCGTGGCGCCGTCGACGGTCGTCTCGCCGTCCCAGCGCGCCCCCTCCGGGCCGGTCAGCTGGATCTCATTGGTGATGCCCTCGCCGATGGTGATCCCGTCGCCGCTGAACTCCAGCTCCACGGTGTCGGGGACCTCGGTGAGGATCACGCCGGACTCCGGGGTCGAGGAGATCAGCTCGTCGTGCGCCCAGGCCGGGGCGGCGGTCAGCGTGCCCAGGGCCAGGGCCGAGGCGCCGGCGAGGCCGGCGAGCGCGGCGCGCCGCGGGCCCCGGCGCCGGGCGGTGGTGTCAGTGGTGTGGTGGTCCATCGTGGAACGTCCTTCGTCTGCAGGTGCATGCGCCGGCCTCCCGCCTCGGGCGGGGGCCTGCCGGGTCAGGTCGGGAGCGACGGATGCGACGGCGGACCACGCACGGTCCCGGGCTCGACGTCGACCCTCAGGAGCATCGGACGACGCGCGGTCCGCGGGATGGGGACCCGACGCGCGGCGGTCTGGAGTCCGCCGGCGGCCCTCATCAGGATACGCGCCGGACGCAGCGTGAGCAGATCGACCAGCGCGACCAGCAGCACCTCGCCCCGGTGCAGCAGCAGATAGGTGCCCAGCGCGGCGAGCACATGGGCTGGGAGCATGTGCCCCGACGCATGCTGCGCGGCCTCCGCGGCGTGGGCGGCATGGGCCGCCTCGGAGGCATGGGCCGCGTGCTCGACGTCGGCCTCGCCGCGCATCGCCGGCGGCGGCGCCGGCGGGACGAACATCCCGTGCAGCAGCGCCTGGCTGGCCCCCACCGACAGCGCCAGGCGGGTGCGGCTGAGCCGCATCCCCGCCAGGCCGATGCAGATCGGCAGGCTGATCAGCAGCGCGAGCAGCACGGTCGTCGCCGACGGCGCCTGGTGCGCGGCCGTATGGGCGACAGTAGCGGTGGTCACCGCGATCGAGGCCGCCAGCGCCCCGCGGCCCGCCCGCGCGCGACCGCCGGACCGCGCCGCGACGTGCCCGCCGGGGGATGCGGCGGCGTCGGCTGCGGATCGCGGGGAACGGAGCACATCGGCGATTCTACGCTTCGTAGAAGATCGGGTCATCGGCGACGACGTGCGGCGACGACCGCCCGCCGCAGACACGTCGACCCCCGTCCCGACGGATCGGGCGGGGGTCGACGACGGCCTGCGCGGCGACCGCCGCGGCAGCCGCAGCGGCTCGGCGGCGAGCCCGGGGCTCACTCGCCGGAGGCGGCGGCCTTCAGCTTGGAGCCGGCGGTCAGCTTGACCGAGTGGCCCTCCGGGATCTCGATGCTGGCGCCGGTCTGCGGGTTGCGGCCGGTGCGTGCGGCACGCTTGGTGCGCTCGACGGCCAGCCAGCCCGGGATGGTCACCTTCTCGCCCTGCGAGACCTGCGAGGTGAAGACCTCGAAGACCGCGTCCAGCACGCCGTTGACGGCGGCCTGGGAGTTGCCGGACTTCTCGGCGACGGCTGCGACGAGCTCGCTGCGGTTCATAGCCATGGTGTGTCCTCCTGGACTGGTTCGGTGGCAGTCCCCGGCATGCCGGGGCTTTCAGGACGGCAACTTACCACGCGCAACGGCTTCGACCGGCATGATTCCGCGCGATTCCGGCGTTTCGGCGAGGGCTCCGGCAATGCGAGGATATGTCGAGGATCACGGGCGACGCCGACGCCGAGACGGTACCGTGCCTGTACTGCCGACGGTGCGCGCCGTCGGCTTGACGTCCGCCGTCCGCACGATGGAGTGCGGCACGACAGAGAGGAACACCCCTCACGATGTTCTCCAAGATCCTGGTCGCCAACCGCGGAGAGATCGCCATCCGCGGTCTCCGCGCCGCCAATGAGCTGGGTGCCGGCACAGTCGCCGTCTACCCGCATGAGGATCGCAACTCATACCATCGCCAGAAGGCCGACGAGGCCTACCGCATCGGCGAGGAGGGCCATCCGGTCCGCGCCTACCTCGACGTCGACGAGATCGTCCGCGTCGCCCGCGAGGCCGGCGCCGACGCCATCTACCCCGGCTACGGATTCCTCTCCGAGAATCCGCAGCTGCCCCGCGCCGCCGCCGAGGCCGGCATCGCCTTCATCGGGCCGCCGGCCGACGTGCTGGAGTCCACCGGCGACAAGATCCGTGCGCTGCGCGCCGCCCGCGAGGCCGGAGTGCCGGTGCTGGACAGCTCGGACCCCTCCGACGACGTCGACGAGCTCGTCGCCGTCGCCGAGTCCATCGGCTTCCCGATCTTCGTCAAGGCCGTCGCCGGCGGCGGCGGACGCGGGATGCGGCGGGTCGAGACGCGCGAGGAGCTGCCCGACGCGCTGGGCGCGGCGATGCGCGAGGCCGAGACGGCCTTCGGCGATCCGACGGTCTTCCTCGAGCAGGCCGTGGTCCGCCCCCGGCACATCGAGGTCCAGGTCCTCGCCGACGCCTCCGGCGACGCGGTCCACCTCTTCGAGCGCGACTGCTCGATCCAGCGCCGGCATCAGAAGGTCGTCGAGATGGCCCCGGCCCCGGAGCTCGACGAGGAGATCCGGCAGGCGCTGTTCCGCGACGCCGTCGCCTTCGCCCAGGCCATGGGCTACCGCAACGCGGGCACAGTGGAGTTCCTGGTGGACACCGCCGGCGAGCGCGCCGGCCAGCACGTGTTCATCGAGATGAACCCGCGCATCCAGGTCGAGCACACCGTCACCGAGGAGATCACCGACGTCGACCTGGTCACCGCCCAGATGCGCATCGCCGCCGGGGCGACGCTGGCCGAGCTGGGGATCCGCCAGGACGAGCTGGCCGTCCGCGGTGCGGCGATGCAGTGCCGCATCACCACCGAGGACCCGCGCAACGACTTCCGGCCCGACGTCGGCACGGTCACCGCCTACCGCTCGGCCGGCGGCTCGGGGATCCGGCTCGACGGCGGCACCGTCTACAACGGCGCCGAGATCAGCCCGCACTTCGACTCGATGCTGGTGAAACTGACCAGCCGCGGCCGCGACCGGCGGACCGCGATCCGCCGGGCCCGCCGTGCGCTGGCCGAGTTCCGCATCCGCGGCGTCACCACCAACATCGGGTTCCTGAAGAACGTGCTCGACGACGAGGACTTCCTGGCCGGGGACTTCGCCACCGACTTCATCGACCAGCGGCCCGAGCTGGCCCGGGTGAACCTGTCCAAGGACCGCGGCTCGAAGGTCCTGCAGCATCTGGCCGAGACCACGGTGAACCGCCCCCACGGTCCGCGGATCGACGGCATCGACCCGCGGGACAAGCTGCCGCGCTTCCCCGGCGACAAGCGCGACGAGCCCGACCGCAGCCCCTTCGACGGCCCTTCGTCGCATCCGAAGCCCACCGGCTGGCGGGACGTGCTGCGCGCCGAGGGCCCGGAGGGCTTCGCCGCCCGGCTGCGCGACCAGCAGGCGCTGGCGGTGACCGACACGACCTTCCGCGACGCCCACCAGTCGCTGCTGGCCACCCGGGTCCGCACCCGGGACCTGCTCGCCGCGGCCCCCGCGCTCTCCCATGTGATGCCCGGGCTGCTCTCCGTGGAGGCCTGGGGCGGGGCGACCTACGACGTCGCGCTGCGCTTCCTCTCCGAGGACCCGTGGCGGCGACTGGCGCTGCTGCGCGACGAGATGCCCAACATCCCGATCCAGATGCTGCTGCGCGGGCGGAACACCGTCGGCTACACCCCCTACCCGCTGCAGGTCACCGACGCGTTCGTCGCCGAGGCCGCCGAGACCGGAGTGGACATCTTCCGGATCTTCGACGCGCTGAATGACGTCGACCAGATCCTCCCGGCCATCCGTGCGGTGCGGAAGACCGGCACCGCCGTGGCCGAGGCCGCGATCTGCTACACCGGCGATCTCGCCGACCCGGCGGAGGACCTCTACACGCTGGACTACTACCTCGGGCTGGCCGAGCGGATGGTCGAGGCCGGAGCACATATCCTGGCGATCAAGGACATGGCCGGGCTGCTGCGCCCGCAGGCGGCGAAGATCCTGGTCACCGCGCTGCGCGAGCGCTTCGACCTGCCGGTGCATCTGCACACCCACGACACCGCCGGCGGACAGCTGGCCACGCTGCTGGCCGCCGCGGAGGCCGGCGTCGACGCCGTCGACGTCGCCACCGCCTCGATGGCCTCGACGACCTCGCAGCCGCCGGCCTCCGCGCTGGTCGCCGCGCTGGAGCACACGGAGTGGGACACCGGCCTCGGGCTCGAGGCCGCCGCCTCGATGGAGCCCTACTGGGAGGCGGTGCGGGCGATCTACCGGCCGTTCGAGTCGGGGCTGCCGAGCCCGACGGGCCGCGTCTACCGGCACGAGATCCCCGGCGGGCAGCTGTCCAACCTGCGGCAGCAGGCCACTGCACTGGGGCTGGCCGAGCGCTTCGAGGACATCGAGGAGATGTACCACGCCGCCGACACCATGCTCGGCCGGCTGGTGAAGGTCACCCCGTCGTCGAAGGTCGTCGGCGACCTCGCCCTGCAGCTGGTCGGCATGGGCGTCGACCCGGCCGCATTCGAGGCCGACCCGGGCAGCTTCGACCTGCCGGACTCGGTGATCGGCTTCCTGGCCGGACAGCTGGGCGACCCGCCCGGCGGCTGGCCGGAGCCGTTCCGCTCGAAGGCGCTGCGCGGACGCACGGTCGCCCCGGTCGACGAGGAGCTCTCCGCCGAGGACCGCGAAGGGCTCGCCGGCGACTCCCAGACCCGGCGGACGACGCTGAACCGCCTGCTGTTCCCCGGCCCGACCCGGGACTTCGAGACCGCGACCGACGCCTACGGCGATGTGATGGTCCTGCACACCCGCGACTTCCTCTACGGGCTGCGCAAGGGCGAGGAGCATGTGATCTCGCTGGGCAGGGGCGTGCGTCTGCTGGTGACTCTGCAGTCGATCTCCGAGGCCGACGAGAAGGGGATGCGGACCGTGGTCTGCACGCTCAACGGCCAGCCGCGCCAGGTCGTCGTCCGCGACATGTCCGTGGAGGCGACGGTGCGCAGCGCCGAGAAGGCCGATCCCGCCCAGCCCGGTCACGTCTCCGCGCCCTTCGCGGGGGCGGTGACGCTGGTCGTGGGCGTCGGCGACGTCGTCGGGGCCGGGGAGAACGTGGCCACCATCGAGGCGATGAAGATGGAGGCCGCGATCACCGCCCCGACGGCCGGCACCGTCTCACGCACGGTGATCGACGGCGTCCAGCAGGTCGACGGCGGCGATCTGCTGGCGGTCCTCGACCCGACCGAGGGCTGAGCCCAGGGGTCCCGCGGGGCCCCGCGGGGTCCCGTAAGCCCTTCCCGCACCGAACGGGGGATCTGCTCCCGCTGTCTCGCCGATCCGGCGTGTCAGCCGTAGCAGATCCCCCGTTCGATGTGCCTCGGGGCGACTACGCTGGGCTCATGCCCTCTGCGACGGCTCCGCACCCGCTCACCCCGCCCGACGCGGCGGCGGCCCGTGCCCTGTGGAAGGCCTGGGTCTCAGGCCTCCCCGACGCGCAGACGCCGGCGGAGGCCTACGCCCTCGGCCAGTTCGGCGACCATCGCGCCATGGCGGACGAGCTGCTCGACCTGGTGCTGCGCGGAGTCAAGACGGCGACGGCGAGCCTGCTGGCCGAGTACCGCTGGGAGGGCGAGACGCCGCCGTCGATCGGGGCGCACACTGTGTTCTGCGACGGCTCCGGAGTCCCCCGCGTCATCGTGCGCACCACCCGGCTGGAGATCCGCCGCTTCGACGCCGTCGACGCCGACCATGCCCGCGCCGAGGGCGAGGGCGACCGGAGCCTGGCCCATTGGCGCGCCGAGCACCGGGCGTTCTGGGATCGGATCTGCACGGCCGCCGGCACACGCTTCGCCCCGGAGATGGAAGTGGTCCTGGAGCACTTCGCCGTGGTCTGGCCGCCGGCCGAGGACTCCGCGCGGCACCTGGCGACGCCGGGATAAGCTGGCGGGCATGCCGACGACCTCCCCCTCTGCCCTGACCACGGCCTTCGCCGAGGATCTGGACGCCTGGCGCCCGGTCGACGCCGGCCAGGACGATCTGCGGCGCCGCTATCTGGACCTGCTCGCCCAGGGGGACGAGGCCTGGCGGCGGCAGCCCCGCCCGGAGCATCTGACCGCCAGCTGCTTCGTCTTCGACGCGTCCTTCTCCCATGTGCTGCTCTGCTTCCACGGCAAAGGCCGGTTCTGGGTGCAGCTGGGCGGGCACATCGAGGACGACGACGCCTCCGTCGCCGATGCCGCCTTCCGCGAGGTCGCCGAGGAGAGCGGGCTGGGGGCGATCACTCCGGTGCGCCGCGCCCCGGCGGATCTGAACATCCACTCCCTGGGTTCAGGCTTCACCCGCTGCACCGCCCACTGGGACGTGGGCTTCGCCGCGGTCGCCTCCCGCGACGCCGAGATCCTGGTCAGCGAGGAGAGCGACGACGTCGCCTGGTGGCCGGTCGACGCCCTCCCCGACGGCATCGCCGACCAGTTCGACCAGCGCCTGGCCACTGTGCTCGCCGAGCTCGGCCGCGGCTGAGCCCGACGACGCCGCAGCGCATCGATCGGGGGATCCCTCGGGGTGTGCGGCCCGGACGCGCGTCGAGACCCCGAGAGATCCCCCGTTCGACGAGCGCCGAGGCCTCAGAGCTCCTCGAGGTCCCAGCTGAGGTCCTCCTCGGCCGGCGCGCGATCGAGCCGGCGGAACACCGTCGAGCGCACCACCCCGAGATCCAGCAGACCCTCGGCGACCATCCGGGCGACGACGCCGGCGCCGTGGACGCTGAAGTGCGTCGGGTCCTGCTGGCCGTCCCGGGAGTGGAAGCAGCGGCCGCTCTTCTCCGGCCCCAGCTCACGCCAGCGCTCCAGCGTGCGGCGCTGCAGGTCGAGCAGCGCGACGCCCTCCTCCTCGGCCACTGCGCGCACCGCGTCCGGGTAGTCGCCGTGGGTGGCGACCAGCTCGCCGTCGACGATCCGCCGGCGCTCAGTGGGCGTGGCCAGCACCGGCTCGGCGCCGGCGGCGCGGGCGACGTCGAGGTGCTCACGGAGCATCTGCTGGAACGTCGACCACGGCTCGGTGCTGCGCCGGGCGTCGTCGGGGATCTCGTCGTTGTGGCCGAACTGGATCACCAGCACGTCGTCGCCGCCGAGGTCCTCGGCGATCCCCGCCAGATGCCCTTCGGCGATGAAGCTCTTGGAGCTGCGGCCGTTCTGCGCCCGGTTCTCGACGCGCAGGCGCGAGGTCGTGTAGAAGGGCAGCGCCATGCCCCAGCCGGCCATCGGGTACAGATAGTCCGGCTTCTCCGCGGCGGTGGAGTCGCCGGCGATGACCAGTCGGCGCGAGCTCCCCGCGGACTCCTCCGCCCCGGCGTCGTCCCCGGAGGCGTCGTCTGGGGAGGCGTCGTCCGGGGAGGCGCCGTCCGGGGCAGTGTCGCCCGCGGCGGAGCCGGCCGTCCCGGCGTCGTCGGGGGTCGTGCCCCGCGGCGCGCAGGCGGCGAGCCCGACGACGCCGGCCCCGGCGGCCAGCGCTCCCAGCGCCGTCCGGCGGGTCACCGCAGTCTGCTCGTCCATGGCCGTCTCACCTCCCGAGGGGTCCGCCCCAGGATACGACGACGGCCCCCTGCCGCCATCCATGCAGGATGCGGCAGGGGGCCGTCGGATGCTCGCTCAGCGCGACGTCAGCGGCTGTGCGCGGCGGAAGTCACCAGGAGGACTTCTGGATGCCGGGCAGCTCGCCGTTGTGCGCCATGTTGCGGAAGCGGATGCGGGAGACGCCGAACTTCCGGAACGTGCCGCGCGGGCGGCCGTCGATGGAGTCACGGTCGCGGACGCGGACCGGCGAGGCGTCGCGCGGCAGCTTCTGCAGGCCCAGGCGGGCCTCCTCGCGCTGCTCGTCGGTCGAGTTCGGGTCGACCAGCTGCTTGCGCAGCTGCCGACGCTTCTCGGCGTAGCGCTCGACGATGACCTTGCGCTGCTCGTTCTTCGCGATCTTCGACTTCTTCGCCATGATCAGCGCTCCTCTCGGAAGTCGACGTGCTTGCGGACAACCGGGTCGTACTTCTTCAGCACGATGCGATCCGGGTTGTTGCGACGGTTCTTGCGGGTCACGTAGGTGAAGCCCGTGCCGGCCGTCGACTTCAGCTTGATGATGGGACGTACGTCCTTCTCCTTGGCCATCAGACCTTCTCCCCCTTCTGGATCAGCTCGGCGATGACCGTGTCGATGCCACGGGCGTCGATGGTCTTGATGCCCTTCACCGACAGGTTCAGCGTGACGTGACGCCCCAGAGAGGGCACCCAGTAGCGCTTCTTCTGGATGTTCGGGTCGAACCGGCGCTTGGTGCGACGGTGCGAGTGGGAGACGTTGTAGCCGTACTGCGGCCCCACTCCGGTCACCTGGCAATGTGCTGCCATGATCACTCCTCCAACATAAGTACGTAATGGATACGGGCGGCGCCCGCGAGCGCACGCGTCGACCGTCCCCTCTCGGGGCCGGGCGGACCCGTGCAGTCGTCGAGCCGGTTCCCGCCACCAGTTGTGACACCGTTACTTACGAGGACGGACCAGGCTGGGTGAGATCCAACCGAAGTGCCTTCTCATCGCGGACGAAACACGGTGGTGCAGTTGCTTGTGGCGCGCTGGAATCCAGGCTTCACAATCGGCCGGGCTGCTTTCCGGCGCCGGGTCCACCCGCAGGCGCGACGTCCGATCGGAGAGTTCCGATCCGTCGTCACGGCACACGCGTGGGCACAGCACAGCACGGCTTGCGACGTTCCATGGTAGCCCGCCCCCGCCGCCGGGGCAAAGCGGCGGCCCGACGACGAGCCCGACGCCGCCGGCCGCGTCGGTCAGCCCGCCTGCGCCCAGGCGAGGAAGTCCTCGGCGACCAGCACCGGCTTCTCGTACTGCCGGGCCTTCTTCGCCTTGTTCGACTGCGTGCCCAGCTCGGCGACGACCAGCGCGTCGCACTTCGTCTTCGTCACCGTCTCCACCGGCCGCAGCCCGTGCTCGGCGGCGAGCGCGTGCATCTGCTCCCGCGACCAGATCCGCCCGCCCGGATCCGCGGCGTCGCCGGTGAAGCAGATTCGCACGCCGGGTCCGAGCACCAGATCGGCCGCCGTCCCCGCGGCCACCGCCTCGGGGTCATGGACCGGGTGCCCCAGATGCCGCTCCACCTCGGCCAGTCGATCGGCCAGCTCGCGCGGCACCGGCTGCTCCGCCAGTCCGGCGCGCAGCTGCTCGGCGACCAGCCGGCGCGCCGTCGCGAGCCAGAACTCCCCGGAGTCGCGCCGCGGCGTCGCCGAGGTCTCCGTGCCGAGCCGGGCCGCGTCGAGCAGCGCCGCATCGAGCAGCGCCGCGCCGACCTCGCGGCCGACGTCGAGGATCGCGGCCAGCTGCGGCCGGTCGGCGAACGCCGGCGCCGGGACCTGCGGATCCCGGGTGAGCAGCCGCCCGGCCTCGACGGCGCCGTCGTCCCCGTCCTGATCCCGGCCGGTATCCGCGCCTGTGTCCGCGCCTGTGTCCGCGCCCAGGAGGTCCGACTCCCCCGCCCCGGGGTCTCCGAACCCGGTGGCCCCGTCCTCGGAGCCGCTCCCGGCGGCATGGGCCTGCAGCGCCGCCCGGGCCCGGTCCAGCGCCCGCGGAGCGTCCAGCCCACGGCGGACCTCGGCCGACAGCGGCTCCCGGCGGTCCGCGGCCTCGCCGACCTCCACGCCGAAGGGCATCGGCTCGCCGCTGCCCAGCCGCTTGCGCTCGAAGTCCAGCAGCCCCAGCGTCGCATCGACGTCGGCACCGACCGGCGTGCAGCCGGCCACCGCCGGGCCGAGCAGCGCCCAGGCCTGCTCCAGCGTCGGCGCGGCGAGCACGTCGGCGGCGCTGATGCCGAAGCGGGTGCGCGCGTCGGCGAGATCACGCTGCGGGTCGATGAGCGTGCTGATCGCGGTGCCGTCCTCGAAGGCGACGGCGACCTCCACCGGCCGCGGCCGCGAGCGCGTCCCCTCCTCGCCGACGGTGAGCAGGCCGATCCCGCAGCGGCGCAGGGAGGCCGACCCGTCGGCGCCCTCGCCGCCGTCGGCCGAGCCCGCCGATCCGGCACGACGCAGGAAGCGCAGGATCCGCCGGTCGGTCTTCATGTCCTTCGGCCGCACGCCCCGGCGCAGCACGAGCCCGTCCAGCGAGGTCACCCGGCTCAGCGCCACATAGAGCTGCCCGACGGCGAAGGTGCCGCCGGTGAGGTCGACGATCAGCCGATCCAGCGTCTGCCCCTGGCTCTTGTGGATGGTGATCGCCCAGGCCAGCGCGAAGGGCAGCTGGGTGAAGGTGCCGACCACCTGCTGGGTCAGGCTGCCGCCGCTGACCACCGGGCGGGTGATCTCCCAGGTGTGCGGGGCGACGTCGACCACCGCGCCGTCGCGCAGCTGCACCTGCACCGTCGGCTCGTCGTCGGCGGTGGTGGACACCTCGACGATCCGGCCCATCGTGCCGTTGACCCAGCGCCCGCCCGGATCGTTGGTCAGCAGCATGATCTGCGCGCCGTGCTTATACGCCAGCTGCTCGTCGGTGGGCCGGTCGAAGCCGTCCAGTTCGCCGGTGGTCCGCGCGGTGGACACCCGCAGATCCGCCGGGAGCCGGTCGAGCTGCCGCCGATTGCGGGCGGTGGCCATCCGATTGGTGGTCGTCAGCGTCAGCCAGAACTCGTCGGTGTCCGGCTCGAAGTCGGGGTCGACGCGGGCGTTGAGCTCGCCGCGGGCTCCGCCGAGCAGCACGCCCTCGCGGATCGAGTTCAGCACCCCGGTCAGCCGGGAGTCGCCGACCTGCCGGAAGACCCGGGTGAGCACCAGCGTCGGGAAGTCCTCCTCGCGCCAGCGGTCGGCGGAGAAGAAATAGGGCGTCTCGTAGCGGGTGCTGAAGAACTCCCGCTCGGCCTCGGTGACCACCGGCGGCAGCTGCAGCAGGTCGCCGACCAGCACCAGCTGCACGCCGCCGAAGCGCTCCCCCGGCCGCGGGCCGAAGCGCTCCAGCGCGGCGACGAGCTGGTCGAGCAGATCGGCGCGGACCATCGAGGCCTCGTCGATGACCAGCGTGTCCAGCGCCTGCAGCGTCTTCGCGAAGCGGCCCGGGTGGTAGCGGCCGGAGGCGACGTCCTCGACGGTCAGTCCCGGGCGCAGCCCGAAGAGCCGGTGGATCGTCCAGCCGCCGACGTTCAGCGCGGCGATGCCGGTGGGCGCGGCGACGACGGCGGTGCGCTCCGTGGTGCGCAGGAACTCGCGGACCAGCGTCGACTTGCCGGTGCCGGCGCGGCCGGTGAGGAAGAGGCTGCGGCCGGCCTCGAGCAGCTCGAAGGCGCGGTCGAACTCCTCAGTGTGCTCCAATCCCCGATCCACCGAGGCGGGGTGCGTCGAGGCAGGGTGCTCGGCCGCGCTCATCGGACCGCTCCCGCGTCGCGGCTCGCCCGGGCGATGCGCGACTGCAGCGGATGGCCGGCGCCGAGCCCGACGAGCTGCTCGGCGCCGTCGACGCCCTCGCCGCGGGCGGAGACCACACGGGCCGAGGGGATCTCCTCGGCCAGCCGGGCGGTGAACTGCTCGCGGATCGCCGCCGCGTCGAAGACCCCGCCGGTGACGGCGACGTCGGTGCTCGCGTCGTCCGCCTCGCCGACCTGCCGCAGCGCGGTCACGGCCGAGGTGACCAGCTCCTCGGCGGCCTCGGCGCAGATGGCCGCGGCGACGGCGTCGTCGGCGGCCAGCCGACTGACGTCGGCGGCGAAGGAGGCGACGATGCTCACCTGCCGCGGATCGGACTGCAGGGCGATGTAGGCCGACTCCAGATCCGCCCAGCGCCGGCGGACCGCCTCGGTCAGCGCCGTGGCCGGGCCGCGGCCGTCGTGGGCGCGCATCACCCGGATCAGCGCCTGCTGTCCGATCCAGTGCGCGCTGCCGGCGTCGCCCATGATGTGCCCCCAGCCGTCGACGCGGGCGACGGCGTCGCGGCCGAGGCCCAGCGTGACCACGCCGGTGCCGACGGCGACGACGGCGCCGCGGGCGTCCCCCAGTGCGCCGAGGGCGGAGGTGACCGAGTCGTGGGTCAGCAATGCGGTGTGCGGCGAACCGGCCGCGGGCGCGACGTCCTCCAGCAGCTCGACGACGTCGCGCGCGGCGTCGGTGAGCCCGGAGACGCCGACGGCGACAGTCCCGATGCTCGTGCCGGACTCCGCGATCGCCTCCCGGATCCGCTCCCGCAGCTGCAGCGGCAGCGGCCGGTCGGTCCGCACTCCGTCCAGACGCAGGTCGCGGCGGCCGCCGTCGGGCGCGACGATCCGGGCCTTGGTGCTGGTCTGGCCGGCGTCGAGGGCCAGCAGTGCCTCCTGCGCGGAAGACGCCTGCTGCGCTGCGTCGGCGTCGCGCGCGGCTGAGGTCACGTCGAGCTCCTGTCGGGATCGGCCGGGGCCGGAGCGGCGCTCCGGCATGCCGTCCATTCTAGGGACGTCGTGGCGATGCCGCCGGAGATTCAGGCGGTGCGCGACGGCGCCCGCGCGGCGAAGAGCTCGGCGAGGTGCTGAGCCTCGACGTCGGCGAGGTCGTCGAGCTGGATCCGACAGGACATCCCGTCGGCCAGCACCACCGTCTCCGGGTGCTCCGCCCGGGCGGAGCGGACTGCCGGCAGCAGGTAGGTCTCGGCGACGTCGACGCTGACCTCGTAGTGGCCGGCCTCGACGCCGAAGTTTCCGGCCAGCCCGCAGCAGCCGGGCACATCCTCGACCTGCGCACCGGCCGCCTCGAGCAGCGCCCGGTCGGCCGACCAGCCGACCACCGCCCGCTGGTGGCAGTGCGGCTGGGCCAGCGCCCGCACTCCGGCCAGATCCGGCAGCTCGACGCGGCCGGCGGCATGCAGCTCGGTGATCAGCTCGGCGAAGCTGCGCACGCCGGCGGCGACGTCGCCGGCCTCGGGGCGGGACGTCAGTTCGAGGACGTCGGAGCGCAGCGTCGCCAGGCAGGAGGGCTCCAGCGCCAGCACCGGCGCACCGGTGGCCAGATGTCCGGCGAGCAGCCCGACGACGCCGTCGACGAGCCCGCGGGCCTGATCCAGCTGGCCGGTGGTGATCCAGGGCAGCCCGCAGCAGCCGTGCTGCTCGATGACGCGGACCTCGAGCCCCTGGCCGCGCAGATACTCGATCGCCGCACGGCCGGACTGCGGGAAGAAATGGTCGGTGAAGGAATCGGCCCAGACCCAGACGTCGGGCGTCGGCGAGACCGCCGTCGACGTCGCGGGCGCCGCCGACGCCGCGCTGCGCCCACCCTTCGCCGCCTGGCGCGCGTCCTTCTTCGCGCCGCGGCGCAGCGTGGTCTCGGCGAACTGCGGCACCCCGCGCCGCGGATCCATGCCGGCGACCCGCTTGGCGATCCCGGCCAGCGGCTCCACGCCGCTGACCCGGTTGAGCAGCTTCGCCGACGGAGCGGCCAGCCGCGCCCAGAAGGGCAGCCGCCCCAGGAAGTAGTGGGCCCGCGGGCGCCGTCGCTTCTCCGGGCCGACGTCGTAGGTCTGGTGCAGCGCCTCGGACTTATAGGCGGCCATGTCCACGCCCGCCGGGCAGTCGACGGCGCAGCCCTTGCAGGACAGGCAGAGGTCCAGCGCCTCGTGGACGGCCGGATCGGCCAGCCCGTCGACCAGCGAACCGTCGACCGCCTCCTGCAGGATGCGCCCGCGGCCGCGGGTGGAGTCCTTCTCCTGGCCCGTGGCCAGATAGGACGGACACATCACCGAGGAGGTCTGCGGAGCGACGCATTTGCCCACGCCGGTGCACCGATGCACTGCCGCGGCGAAGTCGCCGTCGTCGTGGCGCATCCGCAGCCCGGGCCAGGGCAGCTGGGCGGCCGGCCGCACCGGACGCAGATCCTGGGTGTTGGACACCGGGTCGGCGATGATCCCGGGATTCAGCAGCCCGTCGGGATCGCAGAGCTGCTTGGCCGCCGAGAAGAGCTCCCGCGAGGCCTCGTCGTACATCGTCTCCAGCAGCGAGGAGCGCACCCGCCCGTCGCCGTGCTCGCCGGAGAGCGAGCCGCCGACCTCGGCCAGCCGCTCGGCGCAGGCGTCGAGGAACTCGGCGAAGACCCCGGTGGAGTCCGGCTCTCCGGCGTGGAAGGGGAAGTCGATGCGGCAGTGGATGCAGCCGTCGCCGAAGTGCCCGTAGGGGTAGCCGTGCAGGTCGAACTGATCGAGCAGCGACTCGAACTCGCGCATCCAGGAGCCCAGCTGCTCGGGCGGCACCGCGGCGTCCTCCCAGCCGGAGTGGGCCGGAGTGTCCAGGCTGACGCCGGCCAGTCCGGCGCCGTCGGCGCGGATCGCCCAGAGCGCGGCGGCCTCGGCGTCTGAATCCACCAGGCGCGTCCCGACGGCCCCGGAGGCGTCGCGGACGGCGGCCAGCACGTCGGCGGCGTCCTCGCCGGCGGCCTCGACGAACAGCCAGCTGCGCCCGTCCGGCAGATCCGGGACCGGTTTGCCCGCGCCGCGCACCAGGTCCACCAGCCGCGAGTCCATGCCCTCGCAGGCGATCAGCCGGCCGGGTGCGGCCTGCAGCAGAGCCGGCACCGCGTCGGCGGCCTCGCCGACGTCGGGGTAGCCGAGCACGAGCAGCAGGCGATTCGGCTCGTCGGCGACCAGGTTGACCTCGGCCTCCAGCAGCGTGGCCAGCGTGCCCTCGGTGCCGACCAGGAAGCGGTCGACGCGGCCGCGGTGCTCGGGCAGCAGATGCTCCAGCGAGTAGCCGCTGACCTGCCGGTCGAAGCGGCCGAAGTGCGTGCGGATGTGGGCCAGGTTCTCGCCGGCCAGCTCCGCCAGCGACGCCGCGGTGGAGCCGGCCGCCGCGGTCAGCCCGGTGGAGTCGGCGCTGAGCGAGGCGAGCTCGCCGTTGCCGAAGAGCACCTGGGCCGAGACCACGTTGTCGACGGTCCGCCCGTAGCCCAGCGCACGCGTCCCGCAGGCGTTGTTGCCGATCATCCCGCCGATCGTGCAGCGGGTGTGGGTCGAGGGGTCGGGCCCGAAGCGCAGCCCGTGGCCGGCGACGGCGCGCTGCAGCTGGGCATGCACGACGCCGGGCTGCACCCGGGCGGTGCGCGCCTCGGGGTCGATCTCCAGGATCCCGTCGAGATCGCGGGTGTCGACGACGATCCCCTCGCCGACGGCGTTGCCGGCGATCGAGGTGCCCGCCCCGCGCATCGTCAGCGGCACGCCGAGCTCGCGGGAGACCTCGTGGACGGCCTGCAGCTGCTCGACGTGGTCGGGGCGGGCGACGACCTGCGGCACCACCCGGTAGAGGCTGGCGTCGGAGGAGTACATGCCCCGGGTCAGCGTCGAGTCGTCGACTCCGGCCACGCCGGCGGCGCGCAGCGCCGCGGCGATCTGCCGGCCGGCGTCGACGTCGTCACGCTGGGCGAGCGTCGCGGTCACCTGCGGCTCCTCTCCCCCGGTCCCCCGGGCTCAGTCCTCGAGTCGGCTGAAGGCCAGCGTCTCGCCCCGGGCGCCGTCCATCCAGATGGAGGCACAGGCGGCGGCCATCTCCTCCAGCCCCTCCTCCACTGTGGCGACCACTGTCCCGGGGATCCACCCCTGGTCGCCGTTGATCAGCAGATTGTTCCGCCCGTAGAACAGCGCCAGGTCCACCAGATCGCCGGTGCCGGCCTCGGAGTCGGCATCATACCCATAGGCCGGATTGCCCAGCTGTTCAGGAGTGAAGTGGAAATAGCAGATATCGCCGGGGATCGGAGTCACCGTGGTGTTCTCCCGGGTGTCCGCGATGCCGCCGAAGGGCGGGACCAGCGCATAGATCTCGTTGCGGGCGTATTTGCCGTGATAGACCTGACCGGACTGCGGCAGGGCCTCCCACACCGCCTGCGCGGTGCGCGGGGCCTCCTCATCCAGCAGGCGTGCCGTGCAGCTGACTCCGCGCCGGGTCAGCTCGATCCTCATCCGACGGGCCATGCTCACCTCCCGATGCTCGTGGTCTGCTCGGCCGTTCCCGGACCCGCCGCCGCGCCGGCTCCGGCGCCCGACGCGCGGCGCCGCGCCTCGTCGAGCTCCACCGGGCGGATGAACCCTTCTCCGGCGGCTCGCTCGTAGGCGCGTGCGGCGCGCAGCACCAGTCGATCCTGCGTCCGCGCCCCGACGAGCTGCAGGCCGACCGGCATGCCCGTCGACGTGGTCCCGCAGGGCACCGAGGCGCCGGGCTGCTGGGTCATGTTGAACGGATAGGTGTAGGGCGTCCAGCTGGTCCAGGTCTGCGAGGACCACCCTTCCGGCGCCTGACGCTCCTTGCTGAACGCAGTGATCGGCATCGTCGGGGTGACCAGCAGGTCATAGGTCTCGTGGAAGGCGCCCATGCGCACACCCATGTCCATCCGGCGAGCAGTCGCCCCCAGGTAGTCCAGGGCGGAGTCGCCCAGGTGCTGTTCGATCCCGGCGCGCAGCCCCGGGTCGACCTGCTCGAGCGCGTCAGGGCCGAAGGGCTCGAGGACCTTGGCGGCTCCGGTGAACCAGAGGACGTGGAAGGCCTCCACCGGATCCGACAGCCCCGGGTCGACCTGCTCCACCGTCGCCCCCTGGGCGGCCAGGACCTCGACCGCCTCGGCGACGAGCCGCTCGACCTCCGGGTCGTTGCCGCCGAAGCCCAGATTCGGCGAGTACGCGATGCGCAGTCCGGCCACGCCGTCGTCGATCCCCTCGGTGAAGGACGCCGTCGGCGTCGGCAGCGCCGACCAGTCGCGCGAGTCGAAGCCGGAGATGACGTCCAGCAGCATCGCCGCGTCGGTGACCGTCCGGGCCATCGGCCCGGCGTGGGCCAGCGTGCCGAAGGGCGAGGAGGGGTACATCGGCACAGTGCCGTAGGTGGGCTTCAGCGCCACGGTGCCGGTGAAGGAGGCAGGGATGCGCACGGAGCCGCCGCCGTCGGTGCCCACCGCCCAGGCGCCCATCCCGGAGGCCACCGCGGCCGCGGCCCCTCCGGAGGAGCCGCCCGGCGTCGTCGTCGGGTCCCACGGGTTGCCGGTGGCGCCGTGGCGCAGGCTGTCCGTGGTCCCCTTCCAGGCGAACTCCGGGGTCGTCGTCTTGCCCAGCCGCACCGCCCCGGCCTCGCGCAGCCGCGCGACGCAGGGGGCGTCGAAGTCCAGCGCGTCGTCGTCGGCGTCGAGCAGCCGGCTGCCCTTCACCGTGGGAGTCCCCGCCGTGGGGAACATGTCCTTGATCGTCATCGGGACCCCGTCGGCCGGCCCGAGCGGAGCCCCCTGCGCCCAGCGCGCCTCGGACTCGCGGGCGGCGGCGAGCGCGGCCTCGTCCTCGACCAGCACGAAGGCGTTGAGCGACTCGTCCCGGGCATGGATCCGAGCCAGGCACGCCTCGGCGGCCTCCACCGGGGACAGGTCGCCCGCGCGGTACCCCGCGACGAGCTCGACGGCCGTCATCTCAGCCGGATCCCTCATGCCACTACCTCCTCGGAAGCCTCGGCGCCGCGGTCGCGGGCGCCTCTCTCAGGTGCGGGGCACGTAGCCCCTCTCCTTGTCGACCACGTTGACCGGCGGCTCGCCGTCGAGCCACCGCCGCGCGTTGTCGAGGAACTGCTCGGCCAGCGCCTCGCGCCAGCCGACGACGTCGCCGGACATGTGCGCCGAGAGCAGCACGTCCTCCCGCCCCCAGAGCGGAGCGTCAGCCGGCAGCGGCTCGGCGGCGAAGACGTCGAGGGTGGCGAAGCCCAGCGGCCCGGAGTCGAGGGCCTCGACCAGGGCGGCCTCGTCCACGGACTCGCCGCGGCCGATGTTGATCAGGTGGGCGCCGTCGGCGACGGCGGCCAGCACCTCCGCACCGATCAGCCCGCGGGTCTGCGGGGTCAGCGGTGCGGCGTTGATGACGTGGTCGGCTCGGCCGACGTGTGCGGCCAGGTCCTCGCTGGCGATCACTGTGCCGAAGTCGGGGTCGTCGTCGCGGGCGGTGCGGCCGGCGGCGAAGACCTCCACGCCGACGGCGCGCAGCAGCGTCGCGATCTCGCGGCCGATTGCCCCGGTGCCGATGACCAGCGCGATGCTGCCGCGCACCTGGCGCGTCTCGCGGTGCTCCCAGACGCCGTCGCGCTGGCGGGAGAGGCTGCCGGCGAAATCCTTGGCCCGGGCGACGACGGCACCGAGGACGTACTCGGCGATGGGCCGGTCGAAGATGCCCTGGGCGTTGGTGACCACGACCTCGGAGGCGATGAGCTCGTCGAAGAGCATCTTGTCGACGCCGGCGGCGGCCACGTGGATCCAGCGCAGCGCGTCGGCGGCATGCCAGGCGTCGGAGACGGCGCTGGAGAAGAAGTCCCAGAGGAAGAGGACATCGGCGCCGCGGAGACCGTCGGCGAGGTCCTCGGCGACGACGGTGCGGATCTCTGCCCGGTCGCGGAGCGTGTCGAGTCCGGCGGGGGCGTCGGCGCCGTCGACGCCGGCGGGGCACAGGACTGTGACGACCGGCAGAGAGCTCGCCATCGGTCACCTCCGGGTGCTGTCGAGGGGCCTCGAAGCCTCCGCCGGCGCCCGGCGGAAGGATGTGGTGCGTCCTCCCCGGCGGGCGCTTCCCGACGGGGCGACTGTGCGGCTATGCTATGGAGACCTTCAGAAGATTGTCAACAATCCTCATGGAGACTCGTCAGCACGTCCGAGATTGGAGCCGCTCATGGCCCTCTCCCCCGCTCCCCGCCCCGGCGAGCCCGCTCGCTCCGAGATTCTCGGCGAGTCGGTCCGGCATCCCGCCGTGGGCATGGTGGTCCCCTACGACATGGCGCTGGACCGCGAGCTGCGCCGATTCAGCGCGGATCCCGCGGGCGCCGAACAGCTGGATCTGCTGTTCACCCGCACCCGGTTCGAGCCCATGAAGGTCACCGTGCGCCAGGCCCGGGCGATCTCGAAGCCGCGGGCGATCGCCGACTGCGCCCGGTCGATCGCCGAGACCGGCCCGGAGGCCACGGTCTACGGCTGCACCTCGGGCAGCTTCATCCGTGGGCGCGCCGGAGAACAGGCGCTGCGGCGGGCGATGCGCGCGGCGGTGCCGGTGCCGGCCTTCACCACCTCCGGCGCGCTGCTCGACGCGGTCCGGGCCCTGGGAGCGGAGACCATCGCGACGGCCACGCCGTACAACGACGCGATCACCGCCCAGTTCGCGGCGTTCTTCGCCGAGGCCGACATCCACCTGATGAACAACGCGAACCTCGGCCTCTCCGGCCGCATCTGGACGGTGCCGCCGGAGCGCACCTACGACCTGGTGCGCGCCGCCGACAGCGACCGCGCCGACGTCGTCGTGGTCTCCTGCACCAACCTGCCGACCTACGAGGTCCTCGACGCCCTGGAGCACGACCTGGGCAAACCGGTGATCTCGGCGAACCAGGCGACGATCTGGCAGGTGATGCGCCACCTCGACGTGCCCTACGCCGGCCCCGGCGCGGCGCTGCGCGCGACGCTGCCGGCGCCGCAGCACCAGCCGGCCGCCTGAATCCTCCCGCTCGCGACGACCCGTCGCCTCCGCTGGAGCAGCCCCGCAGGAAGAACCCCGCAGGATCCCGAAGGAGCCCGAAGATGACGCCCGCACCCGCCGGCGACGCCGCCGTCGCCCCGCCGACCGTCGGCATCCTCTACCCCGGCCACGCCGCCGAGGACGACTACCCCCGTCTGGCCGCCGCCGAGCCTCAGGCGCTGCGCCTGCCGCTGGTGCACACCACCATCGGCGTCGACGAGCACACTGTCGAGGCCCTGCGCGAGACCGGATCGCATGCCCGCCTCGCCGAGGGCGCCGGCCGGCTGCAGGCCGCGCACGCCGTCGACGCGCTGATGTGGGCCTGCACCTCCGGCAGCTTCGTCTTCGGCCGCGACGGCGCCCGGACGCAGGTCGAGGCGCTCCAGGAGGTCGCCGGCGTGCCGACGTCGTCGACGTCGCTGGCCTTCGCCCATGCGCTGGAGGCCCTGGACGTGGGGCGCGTCGGCGTCGCCGCCTCCTATCCGCAGCCGCTGGCCGAGCATTTCCGCGGCTTCCTGACCGAGCACGGCGTCGACGTGCTGACCTTCGCCGCCGAGGGGGTCTTCACCGCCGCCGAGGTCGGGCATCTGGGCCGCGACCTGATGCTGACGATGATCCGCTCGGTCGACACCGAGGACGTCGAGGCGGTGCTGGTGCCGGACACGGCGCTGCACTCGCTGGACTGGGTCGCCGACGTCGAGCACACCCTCGGCAAGCCGGTGCTGACGGCGAACCAGGTCACCGTCTGGGAGGGACTGCGGCTGACCGGCCGGCCGATGCCGACGCTGCCGCAGCTCGGCCGGCTCGGCCGCACGAGGACGGCCTCGGACGCCTCGGGAGCGAACCGCTAGGATGGATCGTCGACAATCTGCAGATCCGCGTCGCCGCGCCGTGCGCGGCGACGCCCCCGCGAAGGAGATGACACCGCCCTCACCATGGTGAAGAGTCCGGAATTCCGCCCGGTGAACCGCGAATCCACCGCCTCGCTGATCACCCGCCAGCTGCGCGAGGGGATCATGTACGGCACCCTGCCCGGCGGCGCCCAGCTCTCCGAATCCGCGCTGTCACTGGAGTTCGGGGTCAGCCGCGGGCCGCTGCGCGAGGCGATGCAGCGTCTGGTGCAGGAGGGGCTGGTGCGCAGCGAGCCGAACCGCGGACTGTTCGTCAAAGAGCTCGACGACGACGAGATCCGCGACCTCTATGCCGCGCGCATCGCCATCGAGACCGCCGCGGCGCGGATGATCGTCCGCTCCCCCAGCTCGGAGCCCTCGACGGTGCTGCTCGAGGCCTGCGACGCGATGCAGCGCGCCGCCGAGTCCGGGCGGCTGCCGACGCTCTCCGACGCCGACTTCGACTTCCACGAGCTGCTGGTGACGATGTCCGGAAGCCCGCGGCTGCGCCGCATGCACGAGACGCTGATGGTCGAGACGCGGATGTGCCTGACCGCGCTGCAGGGCACCTATATGGATCCCGAGGAGCAGGTCGCCGAGCACCGGCGCATCGCCGAGGCGATCGTCGCCGCCGACGAGGACGCGCTGATGCGCGAGATCGAGACGCATATGCACGAGGCCCTCGACCGGCTGATCCGCCAGACCGAGCACGCCGACGCCGGCGAGCACTGACGCCGCTCCCCGTACGAGATGCCCGCCCCTCCGCGATGACTCGGCGGAAAGCGTGGGAATACGCGTTCGTTCCCACACTTTCCGCCGAGTCATCGCCCGGTGAGGGCAGGGCTCAGCGGGTCACTGGGCGCCGGCCTCCGTGCCGGGCGACTGCCGGGAGCCGAGTTCCTGGTCCAGGCGCAGCAGGCCGGGGCCGTCGTCGGCGATGAGCTTCACCTTGCCGATCAGCTCGGAGATCGTCGCCTCCTCCTCGAGCTGTTCGTCGATGAACCAGTTCAGCAGCGGCAGAGCGTCGATGTCGCCCTCCTGCTGCGCCAGCCGGTACAGGTTCCGGATCGACTCGGAGACCCGCCGCTCATGGCCCAGCGAGGCTTCGAAGGCTTCCTGCACCGAGGCGGCGGAGACCGAGGTCGCCGGCACCGCCCGGATCCGCGGGTGGGCGTCGCGGTCGGTCATGTGGTCGATGAACTTGTTGGCGTGGACGACCTCCTCGTCCGCCTGCGCGCGGAACCAGGACGCCATGCCGGGCAGGTCCAGCATGTCCATCTCGATGCCCAGCTGACGGTAGACCAGCGAGGCCTCCAGCTCCAGGGTGACCTGCTCGTTGAACGCTTCTTCGAGCGTGCCGGTGAGCTGTGCCATGGCGGGACCACTCTCCTCGTCTCGTGTCCGTGACGGGCCGACGCCGGACGACGCCGCCCTCTGCTCGACACTCTAGCCAGCCGCGCCGAGCCTGACCACGGAGGAGAGGCGCACCTCACCGGCGCATCCCGACAGTGCGGAAGGTGCCCGAGGGTCGCCTCACCTCATCGAGGACCGCCCGTATCGCCCGGGGTCATCCAGCGATCGCCGCCGTCGCCTCTTCATGCAGCTGCTCGGCGGCCTGCTCAGCATCGAGAGATCCAGCAAAGAACTGCTCCTCCACACGGTTCAGGTGATCCCGCGCGACGCTGTACCCCTGCGGCGGGATCGGGGGAGCCTCCGAGACCATGTCCGAGACGCGGTTCGAGTAGTCCAGGACACGCGCTTCGACCCCGTCGAGGTCGGAGCCGACGGCGTCCCGCACGGCTGCACTGCCGGGAATGCCCCGCTCCAGCCGCTGGATTTCGCCAGCTACCTGGTCGTTGACCATGAAGTCCACGAACTTCTGCGCCGCCTCGGGGTGCTCCGTGCCGGAGAAGACCGAATAGAACATGGACGCCTTGTAGTACAGGCCGCTCTCGGACGCGTCGCCCGACATGCTCGGCACCATCAGAGGCTCCAGGTCGACCCCTTCGTTCGATGACAGGGCGATCATCATCGTGTCCCACACCGGCGAAAGCCCCATATTGCCGGTTGCCAGCAGAGTCTGTTCGCGCGCGATCCCGCTCTGTTCGACCATCTCGGCCGCGGGAGGCAGCGCTCCAGCGTCCTGGAACTCGCGCATCATCTCGAAGTAGGGCACGGCATCCTCAGCAGACCAGGGCACGGTGCCCTCGCCGTCGAAGACGTTCACTCCGTGCTGCTGGCGCAACCACGCCTCGAAACCTGCGATGTCGAAGAACCCGGAGAGCCCGTACCCCTCGGTCTCCTCCGAGATGGCAGCGGCGTCCTCCATGAGCGTGTCCCAGGTCCAGCTCGTCTCGTCGGGCACCTCGAGCCCCGCCTCCTCGTAGACGTCCGGATTGACGGCGAACGTCAGCGCCGTCTGCCCCACCGGCATCGCATACTGTTCGCCGTCCTGTCGGCCGGTGGCGAGCAACTCGTCGGCGTACTCAGAGGTGTCCACCTGTTCGAGCGGCATCAGGACGCCATTGTCGATGTACTCGCGGAGGTACATCAGGTCCATCTGCATGATGTCGGGGGTGTCCTGGGCCGCCGACTGCGTCGCGAGCTGGTCCCAGTAGCCATTCCACTCCCCGTACTGGGCCTCGACCGAGATGTCCGGATTCTCCTCCTCGAAGGTCGCGATCATCTCCTCGGTGTTGTCATGCCGCGTCTGACCACCCCACCAGGTGAACGTCAGCGTCACCTCGTCGCCGCCGTCGCCGCCGGCGGCACTTCCGCAGCCCGTCAGAACCATCCCTGCCGCCGCGAAGACCACCCCCGCCCGCAACGGCAGACTCATCGTCCGACCCGGTCTCATACTGCCTCCTGACTCGTCGCCCACGCTGGACCAGAATCTCGAGTGTGATGGATCACACGCTAGATATGATCGATCACATCGTCAATACCCCCGGCCTCGACAGAGTCGCGGCGCCCGCGCGGAACGACGCCTCCCACCCGCCTGGGCGACGGCGTAGGCTGGTGCGCGGCAGAGGATGAGCACGATCACATCACCCGCACGTCTCATCCGCCCCGCGCATCGATGAAAGGGATGACGCCCCGCATGGAGCACAGGTACCTCGGCCACAGCGGTCTCAAGATCTCCGAGATCACCTACGGCAACTGGATCACCCACGGCTCGCAGGTCGAGAACGACGTCGCCACCCAGTGCGTGCACGCCGCATTGGACGCAGGCATCACCACGTTCGACACTGCCGACGTCTACGCGAACACCGTCGCCGAGCAGGTCCTCGGCGACGCACTGGCCGGTCAGCGCCGCGAGTCGCTCGAGATCTTCACCAAGGTCTACTTCCCCACCGGCCCGAAGGGCCCGAACGACACCGGCCTGTCGCGCAAGCACATCATGGAGTCCATCGACGGCTCGCTGAAGCGGCTGGGCACCGACTACGTCGACCTCTACCAGGCCCACCGCTTCGACCACGAGACTCCGCTCGAGGAGACGATGCAGGCCTTCGCCGACGTCGTCCGCCAGGGCAAGGCGCTCTACATCGGCGTCAGCGAGTGGACCGCCGAGCAGCTGCGCGCCGGCCACGCACTGGCCAAGGAGCTCGGCATCCAGCTGATCTCCAACCAGCCGCAGTACAACATGCTCTGGCGAGTCATCGAGCCCGAGGTCGTGCCGACCGCGGAGGAGCTGGGCATCAGCCAGATCGTCTGGTCGCCGATCGCCCAGGGGGTGCTCACCGGCAAGTACCGCGCCGGACAGCCCGTGCCGGAGGGGTCGCGCGCCTCGGACGTCGACGGCGGCGCCCAGTTCATCCAGAAGTACCTCGACGACGAGATCCTCGCCGCCGTGGAGAAGCTCGAGCCCGTCGCGAAGGACAACGGCCTGACCCAGGCCCAGCTCGCCGTCGCCTGGGTGCTGCAGAACCAGAATGTGGCCTCGGCGCTGGTCGGCGCCTCCCGGCCGGAGCAGATCCAGTCCAACGTCGACGCCGCCGGCGTCACCCTGGACTCTTCGACGATGGAGGCGATCGACGCCGCCGTCGGCCATCTGGCCAAGGATGACCCGGCGCTGACCGTGTCCCCGGAGACTCGGCTGACCTGATCGCCGAACAGATCACGATGTGATCACGATGCCGTCGCGACGCGCCGCGAGACGCACATCACCCACCTGACGCTCGCGCCGCGCAGATTTCCACACCGAGCCCTCTGACCTGGGATTTCGTCACCTCGTGACACTCTCAGGCGGAGGGCTCGGCGCGCTCCGGCCGCCGCCGCCGGAACAGAGTGACCAAATCGTTATGCGGATGGAGCTCACGCTCATAGACTGGGCGACGCGACCCCAGCCCCTGACGACGAGGTACCCGGCGTGAGCACCATCGACTTCCAGCCGCGAGGCACGGCGCTGGCGGCGGCCGGCGGCCTCAGCCTCGTCGTCGGCCTGGTCCTGCTCGGCCCCGCCGCAGCGGTCGCGACGACCACGGCCACGTCGACGGCGGACGGCTCCGAGAGCCCCTCGGCGTCGGAGTCCGAGTCCGCAACGTCCGAGCCCACGACGCAGGAGCCGACGCGGGACGACGCCGCGGCCGCCGACGACGAGACCGCCGCCTCCGCCGAGGAGTCCGCTCCGGCCCCCACCGAGGACCCCAGCGAGGACCCCAGCGAGAACCCCACTGAGGACCCCACCGACGAGGCCACCGACTCCGACTCTTCGGAGACGGGCGACTCCGAGACGAGCGACTCCGAGACGGACGACTCCGAGACGGGCGACTCCGAGACGCCCTCCGGGATCACGCTGTCCTGTCCCTCGACCGAGGTCATCGCCGGGGAGAGCACCACCGCGCCGATCACTGCATCCTCGAGCGTGGAGAGGCTCGAGGTCTCCAGTTCCGTCGGCACCGCCGGCGGCGAGGCGAGCATCTCCGGGACCGACCTGACATACACCGCGCCGGATCCGAGCACAGTGGACGGCACGGTCACCGAGCTCTACACGATCCTCGCCACTGCCGACGACGGCTCGACGAAGCGCTGCGAGGCCACGATCTACATCATGCCGGCCGAGTCGCAGGATGCCTCAGCCGCCCCCTCCGATCCGGAGACGACCGACGGCGCCGAGGAGACCTCGGGGGCGGAGACCAGTCCGACCGAGGATGCCGGCGCCGAGGACTTCCTCCCCGGCGCAGGGCAGGAGACGACCTCCCCCGAGGACTCCGCCTCGGGCACCGCGCCGAGCAGCGCGGCCTCCGAGGACGTTCTGGACACTTCGCTGCCCGTGCCCGGCGGCCCGCAGCCCACGACCGACGGAAGCTCGGAGCCGGACGAGGACGCCGGCGCCGCGGAGCCCGACGCGAGCCGAGACTCCGGCCAGAGCCCGGCGCCCGGCCCCGACACCGGGCAGGACGACGCTGGGCAGGACGACACCGGGCAGGACGACGCTGCACACCCTGATTCCGCCCAGCCGGGTTCCACCCAGCCCGATCCCCCGCAGAACCACGACGCCGGAGCGACTCCGGAGTCCGAGTCCGGAGGCGACGCGCAGCAGAACTCCGGCCGGACCTCCGCAGCGACTGCGGAGTCCTCGGACGCCGCCTCGTCGTCGGCGCCGCCGTCCTCCGCGGCGGGAGACGCCGATCGCGAGCCCGCCGACGGACTTGTCGCCGTGGACCGCGACTCCGACGACGGCCTGATGCTCACCAGCTCGTCGGCCGGCCCGATCGTCGCCGTGGTACTGACGGCCGTCGCCGTCGGCGCGGCCCTGCTGAGCGCACTGGGCCGACGCCGCGCCGACTGAGGCCGAGCGCCCCGCGCCACCCCGATCCGCGACCCGCGACCCGGATCAGCGCCGCCGGATCGAGCGCCAGGCCGGCGCGTCCACACTCATCGCTCCGCCGCCGGTGCAGGCCAGCACCAGCGCGATCACGGCGAACAGCACCGAGAACTCCAGCGTCCCGCCGACCAGCAGCAGCATCGGCTCGCCCTGGTCCAGCAGCGCCGACGTCGACGTCGCCTCCCGGCCCAGGACCACCGCGGCCGCGCCGCAGACCACTGTGAGCACCGCCGCGGAGAATCGCGTCAGCAGCCCGATGATCAGCAGCGCGCCGCCGATGATCTCGACGAAGGGCAGCGCCGCCCCCACCTGCTGGGCGAAGGGCAGCCCGAGATCCCCGGCGTAGTCCCGGGAGCCGTTGACCCCCAGCCAGGTGACGCGGCGCAGGCCCGACATGATGAACAGGATGCCGGCGGCGAGCCGGAGCAGGAGGAGGCCGAGGTCGGTGCTGAAGTGGTTCCGCATGCTCCTACTGTGACACCCGTCGCCCGCCCCGACGTGGTTCACCACACGGTGCGCCGCGGGCCGGCTCCGGCCACGCTCCACCAGACGATCAGACAGCCAGACGGTCAGGCGGCGACCAGCGACGTCGCCGCCGGGTCACCACCGGTGCGGGGCCGGACGGCGCGTCGACGGCAGCGCGGCCGCGGCCCGCCAGCTCCGCAGCTCTTCGGAGACGTCGACGTCCTCGGGCTGCTCGTGGCCCAGCGCGGCCAGCTCGGCCAGGATCTCCTCGCGCGAGACCGGCCCGTCCGGGCCGAGGAGCCGGGCGGCGATCTGCGCGCGGACGCAGATCTCGCCGTCGACGACCACCCGCTGCTCGAAGAACAGGCAGCGCTCGTCGAAGCCGAGCATCCGCGTGTGGACGGTGAACCGACGCATCAGCGTCACCGCCCGACGGAAGGTGATCTGCTCGGACTGCACCACCGGGGTCCAGCCGAGCGCCCGCATGCGCGACCAGACTCCGGCGCGGGCCATGAGGTCGTAGCGCCCCAGGTCGAAGAGCGAGAAGTATTGGCCGTTGTTGATGTGCAGCGCCAGGTCGACGTCGGTGGGCAGCGCGCGCAGCGTCAGCGAGCCCGGCTCCCACGGCGAGAGCGCCGGGCGCCGCCGGGCGCGCAGCAGGGTCAGCAGAGTGCGCAGGATCACATGCATGCGGCCAGTCTGCCACAGAGGCTACTCGCCGGTAGCATTCTCCTCGACCGACTCGCCCGCCGGGTGCTCAGCCTCCGGCTCGGCGGGGCGCAGCACATACCCGGCCCCGCGGACGGTGTGGATCATCCGCGGCCGGCCCGCCTCGACCTTCTTGCGAACGTAGGAGATGTAGAGCTCGACGATGTTGGCCTGCCCGGCGAACTCGTACTCCCAGACCTGCTGGAGGATCTCGGTCTTGGACAGCACCGTGCGGGCATGGCGCATCAGCAGCCGCAGCAGCCGGAACTCGGTCTCGGAGAGGTCGATGTCGTGGTCGCCGCGGCGGACCGTCCGCGCCGAGGTGTCCATCTCCAGATCGCCGACGACGAGCCGCTCCCCCTCGCGGCGGGCCGGCAGCCGCCGACTGAGCAGATGCAGCCGGCGCATGGCCTCCTCGCCGCCGGGATTGCCGAGGATGTGGTCGTCCAGCGGCGCGCAGCCGGCGAGGACCTCGGCGGTCGTGGCCTCGGCGTCGAACCAGATCAGCGCGACCAGATGCTCCTCGGCCCGCCGCAGCTCGGCCAGCAGCGTCTCCGTCCCCGGCACCCGCCGGCTCGAGCGGGCGTCGACGACGAGCAGCCGCGGCCGCTCCTGGGCGGCCAGGCTGTGCGCGACCTCCGCGCTCGGGGCATGGAGCACCTTCACGTCCAGGGCGCGCAGCCGCTGAGTCAGCTCCGACTGCGCCGGAGAGGGGCCGCCGAGCAGCAGCACGGGCGAGGAGACGTGCAGAGCCGCGGCGTCGGCGTCGTCGACCGGCTCATCGGTCACATTCACCCTCCGTCCTGACGCCCTCCGGCCGTGACTCGCATCCCGTCCGAACTGCCAACATATCGACTCCGCGGAGAGACGACCACCACCTTCGCCCGACGGGAGCTGATCGTCGGCTGGACGCCACCGTCGGACGCCGTGGACCGCCGCTCGGCTCCACCCCGATCCGGGCCGAACCGGCGGTTCAGCTGAGCAGGTGCACCAGCGAGCCGAGCAGGAAGGACGAGACCGCCAGTCCGGCGAAGCCGAACTCCACCAGGATCCCCACGCCCATCGCGCGCAGCGCCTTCAGGCTCGAGGCGCCGGCGACCCGCCAGTCGCGGTCGCGCCGGAGGTACTCCGCGGCGAACAGCCCCAGGGCGAAGCCCAGGAAGAGCCCCAGCGGCGGCAGCAGGATCATGCCGACGACGGCGGCGACGAGCCCCGTCAGCACCGGCCCGCGCGGGATCCGCTCCCGATGCAGCATCCGACCGGTCAGCACTGTGGACGCGCTCCATCCTGCCACGGCCAGCACGGCGCCGAGGAGCCCGGCAGTCCATGCCGCCGGCCCGCCGATCAGCACCGCCCAGCCGAGCAGCGTGACGATGATCAGCAGGCTGCCGGGCAGCACCGGCAGCACGATGCCGGCCATGCCGACCAGCAGCAGCACCAGCGCCGCGCCGGTGGCGATCCCCTCGCCCAGGGTCGAATCGAGCATGGCTCCCAGCCTGCCACAGCGGGCCTGTTGGCAGAACGGCTCCGGCGGCCATACTCTGCAGGTGTCGCACGGCTCCCGGGCGCGGCGTGGATCGCCGGTCAGGCGGCAGGCCGCGTCTCCCTCCTGTGGCCGACCCGTCACCGCCCCGTCACAGGCGCATGCGACACTCGTGAGCGTCAGCCGCCGGACGACGAGGTCCGGCCCGGTGCCCGCCGACGGACGTCGGCGCGCGGAGCAGTGAGGAGATCAGATGATCATCGGAGTCCCGACGGAAGTGAAGAACAACGAATTCCGCGTCGCGCTGACCCCGGCGGGCGCCGTCGACCTCATCGGGCACGGCCACGAGGTGCGGATCCAGCACGGGGCCGGGACCGCCTCCGGCTTCACCGACGAGGACTTCGCCCGCGCCGGCGCCCGCATCGTCGACTCCGCCGAGGACGTCTGGGGATCCGCCGACCTGGTGCTGAAGGTCAAGGAGCCGCAGCCCGAGGAGTTCGGCTCCCTGCGCTCGGGCCAGGTGCTCTTCACCTACCTGCATCTGGCCGCCGAGCCGGAGTGCGCCGCCGCGCTGCAGGAGCGCGGCGTCACCGCGATCGCCTACGAGACCGTCACCGGCACCCACGGCCTGCCGCTGCTGGCCCCGATGAGCGAGGTCGCCGGCCGGCTGGCCCCGCAGGTCGGCGCCTACCACCTGATGCACTCGCAGGGCGGCTCGGGGCTGCTCGTCGGCGGCGTGCCCGGGGCCCGGCCGGCGAAGGTCGTGGTCATCGGCGGCGGCAAGGCCGGCGAGCAGTCCGCCATCACCGCGATGGGCATGGGGGCCGACGTCACGGTGATCGATCTGAGCATCGACCGGCTGCGCGAGCTCTCGGCGCTCTCCGCCCGCGGGCTGACCACGCTGGCCTCGAACACGCTGACCATCACCGAGGAGGTCGCCTCCGCAGACATGGTCATCGGCTCGGTGCTCATCCCGGGGGCGACGGCGCCGAAGCTGGTCACCCGCGAGATGGCCGCGCAGATGCGCCCGGGCTCGGTGCTGGTGGACATCGCCATCGACCAGGGCGGATGCTTCGAGGGCTCGCGGGCGACGACCCACGCCGACCCCACCTTCATGCTGGGCGAGCAGATCTACTACTGCGTGGCGAACATGCCCGGGGCGGTGCCGCACACGTCGACGGCGGCGCTGGTCAACGCCACGCTGCCGCATGTCCTGCGGCTGGCCGACAAGGGCTGGCGGCAGGCGATGCGAGACGACGAGCACCTCGCCGCCGGACTCAACGTCCACGACGGCCGGCTGACCTACGCGCCGGTGGCCGCCGCGCTGGGCGAGGAGGCGGTCGCCGTCGCCGACGTGCTGGGCTGACCCGCCGCAGAGCCGCGGACCGACGGCGGGACGGCTGGAGTAGGCTGGAGCCGACGTGACCCGGCCCGCCCGTCGAAGGAAGACCCGCCCGATGACCAGCACCGACCCCGCCGCCGAGCTCCGCGCGGCCCGCGACCTCCTCGTCGACCATCAGCAGGACTGGCGGCGTGCCCGCGAGACGTTCCGCTGGCCGCGCTTCGAACACTTCAACTTCGCCCTCGACTGGTTCGACGTCGTCGCCGCCGGCGAGCGCGCCGACCAGGATGCGCTGGTGATCTCCGAGGCCGACGGCACCGTGCTGCGCCGCAGCTACGCCGAGCTCGCCCGCTCCTCGGATCGGCTGGCGAACTGGCTGACCTCGATCGGCGTCGCCCGCGGCGACCGGATGATCCTGATGCTGGGCAACCAGGTCGAGCTCTGGGAGGTCATGCTCGCCGGCATCAAGATCGGCGCGGTGCTCATCCCGACCACCACGCAGATGGGGGCGAACGATCTGCAGGACCGGGTCACCCGCGGCCGGGCCCGCTGGGCCGTGGCCGGCGCCGACGACCTGGTGAAGTTCTCCGCGGTGCGACCGGCCGAGGATTCCCTGACGATGATCCACGTCCCGGGCGTGCACACCCCCGAGACCCCGGCGCCGGAGGTCACCTCCCCCGACGGGACCCCGCGGACGGTGCATCGGATCGACGCGGCCTCCGCCGCGCCGGACGAGTTCACCCCCACGCAGGTCACCGACGCCGACGAGACCCAGCTGCTCTACTTCACCTCCGGCACCACCACGCTGCCGAAGCTGGTCGAGCACACCCATGCCTCGTATCCGGTCGGGCATCTGTCGACGCTGTACTGGATCGGCCTGCAGCCCGGCGACGTCCACCTCAACGTCGCCGGACCGGGGTGGGCCAAGCACGCCTGGTCGAATTTCTTCACCCCGTGGCTGGCCGAGGCGACGATCTTCGTGCACAACTACACCCGCTTCGACGCCGCGACGCTGATGGAGCAGATGGACGCCCACGGAGTCACCAGCTTCTGCGCCCCGCCGACGGTCTGGCGGATGCTCATCCAGGCAGATCTGACCGCGCTGCGGAATCCGCCGCGGGTGACGGTCTCGGCCGGCGAGCCGCTCAACGCCGAGGTGATCGACCAGGTCGAGCGCGCCTGGGGACGCACGGTCCGCGACGGCTACGGGCAGACCGAGACCACTCTGCAGGTGGCCAACACGCCGGGCCAGCAGCTGGTGCGCGGCTCGATGGGCCGGCCGCTGCCGGGCTTCGACGTGGTGCTCATCGACCCGACCACCGGAGCGGAGGCCGAGGAGGGCGAGCTCTGCCTGCGCGCGGCGCAGACCGGCGAGGACCGGCCGGTGGGACTGATGCGCGGATACCACGGCGACGCCGAGCGCACGGCCGAGGTATTCGCCGACGGGCTGTACCACACCGGCGACGTCGTCCGGCGCGAGGCCGACGACGTGCTGACCTATGTGGGCCGCAACGACGACGTCTTCAAGGCCAGCGACTACCGCATCTCGCCCTTCGAACTGGAGTCGGTGCTCGTCGAGCACCCCGCCGTCGCCGAGGCCGCCGTCGTCCCGGCCCCGGATCCGGTGCGCCTGGCGGTGCCCAAAGCCTGCGTGGTGCTGGCCGCCGACTGGGACTGGGACGCCGAGACGGCGACCTCGATCCTGGCCCACTGCCGCGAGCAGCTGCCGCCGTTCAAGCGCGTCCGGCGCATCGAGCGCACTGAGCTGCCCAAGACCATCTCCGGCAAGATCCGCCGCGTGGAGCTGCGCGACGTCGAGCAGGCCCGCGGCGAGGAGCAGGCCGCGGCGGAATTCCGCGAGCAGGACCTGCCGGGGCTGCGCCACTGAGCAGCCGTGTCGCCGAGCCGCGGCGCTCAGGCCCGCAGGCTCGCGCGGACCGCCCAGATCACCGCCGCGGCCAGCCCGGCGACCCCGACCCAGCTCAGCCAGCCGGTCGGCAGTCCCAGAGCCGCGGTCATGCCCCAGAGGGTCACGGCGCAGCCGGCGGCGACGAGGATCATCGTCAGCGTCCCCAACCGGTAGAGCCGCTGGACGTTCTCGCTGGTGAGCATCGTCGGGTAGTTGAAGACCCGCGGGAACCGGGAGAGCACCGCCGGGCCGACCACACATCCCGCCCAGGTCAGCGCCGCCGTCCCGGCGAGTCCGGCGTCCGGCCCGTCGCCGGCGGCCCCTCGGCCGAGGACGGCCTGCAGGATCATCAGCACCGGGACCAGACCGGCGACCACGCTGGACAGGCGCAGCGCCCGCCAGCCCGCACCGAGCGTGACCTCCGGCGCCGGCCGCTCGGCCAGCGTGCGGTACTCCTCGACGCCGTCGCGCGCGGCCATCGTGCCCCGTTAGCTTGTAGGTGCCCTCGGAGTCCAGAAGGATGAAGGGGCTGGCCGGTCCGGTCTCTGGGCATGATCGTTTGCCCCCAGTCGTAGTCATGATTCGGGGGGTGTTGTCACCCAGAGGCCGGTCACGGGTGGATCGTGGATCGCTGATAGAGGCACGACAGTCCCAACCTGCCCCGGCAGGCGGAGGGCTTGTTTCCTAACGTGGATGCCAAGCATGACCCGCCCTGCCGACCACCTCTGACGAGGTGCGGATCTGGTCAGCAGCGGTCCCGGCAACCCGGCTGGTGGCCGTGATGGTTCCACAGAGACGGGAGAGGACCATGACCTGGAACCTTCAGGATCTCGCGGTGTTCATCGGCCTGGATGTGGGCAAGTCCGAACACCACGCCACCGCCCTTGATGCACAGGGGCAGACAGTCTTCGACAAGCCGCTGCCCAACGCCGAGGCCCAGCTGGCCGAGCTGCTGACCCAGCTCACCGCAGAGCACGGCCCGGCCCTGCTGGTCGTCGATCAGCCCGCGACCATCGGCGCGCTGCCGGTCGCGGTCGCCCAGGCGGCCGACAACGTTGAGGTGGCCTATCTGCCCGGGCTGACGATGCGCCGAGCCGCGGACCTGCACCCGGGCACGGCGAAGACCGATGCCCGCGATGCCTACATCATCGCTGAGACCGCTCGGACGATGCCGGCGGCACTGAGTTCGATCGCCGCCTCGGATGAGCAGATCGCCGAGCTGGCGGTGCTGGCCGGCTTCGACGATGACCTGCGCGGCCAGATCACCGCGACCCGCAACCGGCTGCGCGGGCTGCTGACCCAGATCCACCCCGGCCTCGAACGCGCAGTCGGTACACACTTGCACCAGTCTGGGGTGCTGGACGCCCTCACCCGGTGGCCGACTCCGCAACGGCTCAAAGAGGCCGGCCGCGGGCATGTGCGCAACCGGATCGCCAAACACAACCCCCGGCTCGCCGAGACGCTGACCGAGGAGATCTTCACCGCCCTGGGAGCCCAGAGCGTGGTGGTCGCCGGCACCTCTGCCGCAGCGACGATCATCCCGGCGCTGGCCCAGCAGCTGACGAGCCTGTATGCCCAGCGGGGCGAGGTGGCTGAGCAGGTTGAGGCTCTGGTGGTCGATCACCCTCTTCACCAGGTCCTGACTTCGATGCCCGGAGTAGGAGTCAGGACCGCAGCACGGCTGCTGACCGAAGTCGTCGGCAGAGACTTCCAGACTCCGGGGCACCTGGCCTCCTACGCCGGACTGGCGCCGACGACCCGACGATCCGGCACCAGCATCCGGGGCGAGTTCGCCAACCGCGCCGGGAACAAGAGGCTGAAGTCCGCGCTGTTCACCAGCGCATTCGCCGCCCTGAACCATGGGCCCTCACGGGCCTACTACGACAAGAAGCACCGCGAGGGGAAGCGGCATGAGCAGGCGATCATCGCCCTGGCCCGCCGCCGCCTCGACACGCTCTACGCCATGCTCCGTGACGGCACGCTCTATCAAGAGCCCGAGAACCCCCGCGGCGGGGCCGAGCACGCCCTCGCGGCTTGACGAAAACCATAGAGGCACCCCACCTCAGACAGGAAGAGTCCGCAACCGGCGAAGCAGCATTGGCGTGCATGTATGTTCAATCATGATCGCATCTGTTGACATGTGATTCTAGTCACGGCACTCTAGTGTGGAACGGTTCGCCGACAGCACGTTCATCGACCCTGAGGATCGGTGAGTGCTCGCCCGGCTGGAGCAGGGGAACGGTCACTCGGCTGATGGAGGCAAATCATGGTCACGAAAACACGATGGATCCGCGGTGCCGCGCTTCTCTCGGTGGGTGCGGTCGCGCTCACTGCCTGCGGCGGAAACTCAGGCGGAGGCGAGGATGGAGATGTCACCCTGCAGTTCACCTGGTGGGGTTCGGACGTCCGTCATGAGAACACCGAGGAGATCATCGCGGCGTTCGAGGAGGAGAACCCGGGCATCACCGTCGAGGGCGAGTATGGAGCGTGGTCTGGCTACTGGGATCGGCTCGCCACTCAGGCCGCCGGCGGTGATGCTCCGGACATCATCCAGATGGACGAACAGTACATCCGCGAGTACTCGGACCGTAACGCCCTGCTCGACCTCTCCGACGTCGATACCTCGTCCTTCGCCGACGCTGCTGTGGAGGGCGGGCGCACCGACGATGGACTCGTCGCGGTGAGCCTGGGCGTAGTCTCGCTCGCCACGATGGCGAACGTGGAAGTCTTCGAAGAGGCCGGTGTCGAAGTGCCCGACGACAGCACTTGGACCTGGGAAGACTACGCCGAAGCTTCTCAGAAGGTCACCGAAGCCACAGGCAAGGACATCTATGGGGCTGGCCCGCAGGGTGAGCCAATGGGGCTGCAGATCTGGCTGCGGCAGCAGGGGGAGGAGCTCTTCACCGAGGACGGCGAACTGGCCCTGACGAAGGACAAGGCGCACGAGTACCTGGACTTCACCGGGAGGCTCCGACAGGACGGAGGGTTCCCCTCCGCAGACTACATCTCAGAGACACGCGAACTCGGACCGGACAACTCGCCGTTCGGCTCCAACGAGATGGCCATGGGAACTGCATGGGCTACCCAGCTCACCACCCTGGCAAAAGCCTCGGGCTCGGAACTGCAGCCGCTGCACTTGCCGAGCTTCGCCGGGGATTTCTCGGAGAACGGCGCGTGGATCAAGGGCTCGATGTTCCTCTCCGCCAGTGCTGAGACCGAGCATCCGGAAGCGGCGAAGAAATTCATCGAGTTCTTCGTCAACTCGAAGGAAGCCGGTGAGATCAACGGCATGGAACGTGGCCTGCCGGCCAACCTCGATGTCCGTGAGATGGTCCTGGAAGACGTGAGCGGCCCCGAGCAGAAGGCAGCTGATTTCATCGCCGAAGTCGAGCAGCAGGTCGACGACACAGTTCCGGTCCCGCCGCCGGGCTTCTCGGACTTCATGGGCATCATCACCCGTCATGAGACGGAGGTGCTCTTCGGCCGAACGACGACCGAGGAGGCGGCCGGGGAGATGGTCGAGGAACTCAAGTCCACCCTCGAGTGAGCTTCTCACTTTGCTAGACGACCAGGGACCGCGCCGGGGGCGTCGCGGCAACGGAGGTGCCGAGGCCATGACCGACGAGCCCGCCGCACCGCGTCATGAAAGGGTCAGCCGCCTCTCCCCCGCCCTTACTCGAAGTCATCACACCGACACCTAGGAGAACGCTCATGAGTTCCCCCCTCCGCCCTCCCTACCGAGTCGCCATCATCGGAACAGGAGCCATCGCGGCGGCCCACGCCACGGCATTGACCGAACTGCCAGATCAGGCGACCCTGGTGGCCGTCGTCGACGTCGACCCATCCCGAGCCGAGCAATTCGGCACCCAATTTTCGGTTCCCACGGTGTATACAGACGCAGCGGAGATGCTGGATGCCGAGGCCCTGGATCTGGTCCACATCTGCACCCCACCGCAGACTCACGGCCCAATCGCCTTGCAGGTCGTCCGCAGCGGCGTTGCAGCGCTGGTGGAGAAGCCGACGGCGCTCTCGCTTCGCGAGCTGGATGAACTCGCCGCAGCACAGGATGAGCACGGTGCCCCAGTTCTGACCGTCTTCCAGCACCGGTTCGGGGCCGCAGGAATCCGGCTGCGCCAGTTCGCCGAGGACGGGAGGCTCGGACGACCCCTGGTCGCCACCTGCAACACGCTCTGGTTCCGCGACGATGCCTACTTCGACGTCCCGTGGCGCGGCCGCTGGAACATCGAAGGTGGTGGGCCGACCATGGGCCACGGAATCCACCAGTTCGACCTGATGCTTTCGATCCTCGGCCCATGGGCAGAGGTGAGTGCCTTCGCCGCACGGCAATCACGTCCGACCGATACCGAGGACGTCTCCATCGCGCTGACGCGGTTCGAGAACGGCGCCCTGGCCACCGTCATGAACTCAGTGGTCTCCCCTCGAGAAACCTCACAGCTGCGTTTCGACTTCGAGCATGCGACGGTCGAGGTTGAGCACCTCTACGGGTATCAGGACGCTCACTGGACCTTCACCCCCGCACTCGGCCATGAGCACCTCGCTACAGCCTGGGCTGAATCACCGTCCGAGGAAGTAAGCAGCCACCGAATGCAGATCGCCGCGATCTTCGACGCATTCACCAACGGCAGCGAACCTGGGGTGTCACTCACCGATGCACGACGCACACTGGAGTTCGCCGCGGCGACCTATGCCTCGGCGTTCCGGGGCGAGACGATCTGCGCTGGCCAGTTGGTCGGGACTGACCCGTTCACGCGCAGCATGGACGGTGGCATGGTGCCGTGGAAACCCGTCAAGAACGTCGCAGTATGATCGGACCCACAGCGTGAAGGAAGTCCATGGGATTTCCCTCAACATTCCATTGCAGGGCTCGGTAAGACTGAGGGGCGCTACTGGTCGGCATCAGGGAGGAGGAGCTTGCTGTTCACGATGGCCACCACCAAGAGCATCACGGTCCCCCAAGCCCCGACAGCGCCCACCGCGGCCACAGTGGTCGTCGGCGACAGCCTCGAAGGCATCGCCAAGACCCTCGAGGCCGCCCGCGAGCTGGCCGACCTCGGTCACTACCTGGTCGGCGGGGAGGCCACAGACCATCCCGACGAAAGTCCTTTTAGTATCGACGTCGTCGACGACGCCGAAGGTGCGCTCGCCGAGGCGATCACCTCGAGCCAGAACGCCCCCGAGACAGCCCGCTCTGCCAGGAACCTGAGAATCCCCGAAGTGGGGTCGAGCATGCTCTCGCGGCTTGACGAAAACCATAGAGGCACCCCGCCCGGGTCCCTCGACGGGCCCGGACGATCAGCGGTGCTGCCAGCGCGGCTTGCGCTTCTCCTGGAAGGCGGCCATGCCCTCGGCCTGGTCCTCAGTGCTGAACAGCGCGTGGAACTGCCGCCGCTCGAGCAGCAGCCCCTGCTGCAGCGGCGTCTCGAAGGCGGCGGCGACGGTCTCCTTGGCCACCTGCGTCGCCGGCTTGGACTTCGAGGCGATGAGTTCGGCGACGGTCTTCGCCTCGGCCTCCAGCTCGCCGTCCTCGACCACGCGGGAGACCATCCCCATGCGCTCGGCCTCGGCGGCGTCGACGTGGCGACCGGTGAGGATCATGTCCATCGCCTTGGCCTTGCCCGCCGAGCGCGCCAGTCGCTGCGAGCCGCCCATGCCGGGGATGACGCCGAGGTTGATCTCCGGCTGGCCGAAGGTCGCGCCGCTGCCAGCGATGACGACGTCGGCCATCAGCGCCAGCTCGCAGCCGCCGCCGAGCGCGTAGCCGGAGACGGCGGCCACCACGGGGGTGCGCAGCGCGGCGAAGTCCTCCCAGCGGCGGAACCAGTCGGCCGCACGCATCTCGGCGGCGGATTTGTCGACCATCTCCTTGATGTCCGCCCCGGCGGCGAACGCCTTCTGCGAACCGGCCAGCAGGATCGCTCCGACCGAGTCGTCGGCGTCGAAGGCCGTCGCCGCGGCGACGACCTCGTCCATGGTCCGCTCGTCGAGCGCGTTCAGCGCCGCGGGCCGGTTGAGCTGGATCCGTCCGACCCGTTTGGCGGAGGACACCTTGATGGTCGCGTACGTCGGCTCAGTCATGCGGCAGCTCCAGGATCTTGTGCGGCACAGGGGTGAAGAAATGGTCGAGGAGGTCGTCGTCGACGTCGGCCAGCGTGGGCGGGCGCCACTGCGGACTGCGGTCCTTGTCCACCAGCTGGGCGCGGATGCCCTCGCGGAAGTCGTGGGAGCGCAGCATATGGACCCCGACGGTGTATTCCTGCAGCAGCGCCCCGGCCAGCGACAGGTCCCCGGCGGTGGCGATCGCCCGGTGGGCCACCCGCACCGAGAGCGGCGAGCGGGCACGGATGACCTCCGCGGCCTCTCCGGCCTCCGGCACGTCCTCGGTCAGCGCGTCGAGCCGGGCGAGGATGATGTCGACGTCGCCGCCGGAGTAGGCGTGGTTGATCCAGTCGGCGGCCGCGAGCGCGGACTCCTCGACATCACGGGTGAACTCGGCGACGACCTCGTCGGCGCCGCGCGCGGCCAGCGCATCGATGAGCGCGGCGATGTCGGCGGAGTCGATGCGCGCATCGGCCAGCCCCAGGTGGATCGCGTCGGCGGCGTCGAGGTGCAGTCCGAGCATCCCGGCGTGCAGACCCGTCTTGCGCGGGGCGCGGGAGAGCAGATGGGTGCCGCCGACGTCGGGCGAGAAGCCGATCGTCGTCTCCGGCATGCCCGCCCGGGTGCGCTCGGTGACCAGCCGATGGCTGCCGTGGGCCGAGAGCCCCAGGCCGCCGCCGAGGGCCAGCCCGTCCATCACGGCGATGTAGGGCTTGGGGAAGCGAGCGATCGTCAGGTTCATCCGGTACTCGGCCGCCCAGAAGTCCTCTGTGGCGAAGTGCGCCTGGTAGGCCGGAGTGCCGTCGGGCAGCACCGGGCCGCCGTCGACCTCCTGGTGCTCGACCATGTCGCGATGGACGCCGACGACGTCGCCGCCGGCCGACAGTCCCTTGTCCCCCGCGCCGCGGACCAGCACCTGCGCGACGGCGTCGTCGTCGGCCCAGTCCTCGAGCTGGACGAGGATCGCCTCGCACATCAGCTGGGTGAGGGCGTTCAGCGACTCCGGACGATTCAGCGTGATGATGCCGAGGTGGCCGCGCGTCTCGAACGCCACGTCCCCGGTGAACGTCTCCCTGCCCATCGCGCCTCCTCACTCCGGTGACCTGGATTTCTCCACGGTATCGGCACGCACAGGAGCATTCAACAGATGAGGCGCTGTCCCCTCAATCGGCGCGCACTCCGTGGCTCCGCGGTTCGGGGGCCAGCCGCCAGGGACGCACCAGGACCACCACGACGACGTTGGCGATCACCATCCCTGCCGCGATCACCGCGGCCATCGCCGTCGCGCCGGTGCCCAGCATGCCGACCACCGGGGCGGCGACGGCGCCGACGCCGAACTGCACCGCGCCCAGCAGCGCCGCGGCCGTCCCGGCGGTCTCCCCGTGCCGGGAGAGCGCCAGCGCCGGGGCGTTGGGCAGCGCCAGCCCTGCCGAGGCGAGCACCAGCCACAGCGGCAGCAGGATCCCGAGCAGCCCGCCGAAGCCGGTGACCGCGCAGAGCAGCAGCACCAGCCCGGCCAGCGCTCCGCCGGCCAGCGCCCCGGCGAGCACCTGCGCGGGGCTGAACCGGCGCAGCAGTCGCACGTTGCACTGCGTGGCGGCGATCAGCCCGACCGCCCCGGCGCCGAAGACGCCCCCGTACTGCTGCTCGTCCAGTCCGTACTGCTGCTGGAAGACGAAGGAGGAGCCGGAGACGTAGGCGAACATCGCCGCCATGGCCAGCCCGGCCACCAGGATCAGTCCCACGTAGGTGCGGTCGCGCAGCAGCCGCCCGCAGTCGCGCAGCGTGCCCAGCGGCCCGCCGTGTCGACGCCGCTCGGGCGGCAGGGTCTCGGGCAGCATCAGCGCGCTGGCGCAGAGGATGGCGACGCCGAAGCCGGCCAGCACCACGAAGACGCCGCGCCAGGTGGTCATCGTCAGCACGAGCCCGCCCAGCGTGGGCGCCAGCACCGGGGCCGCGCCCATGACGAGCATCAGCCGCGAGAGCGTCTTCGCCGCGGCCATGCCGGTGAACAGGTCCCGCACCACGGCCATGGCGACGACGGTGGCCGCCGCGGCCCCGAGACCCTGAAGCACGCGCAGCGCCCCGAGGGTGAGCAGATCCGGGGCGAGCACGCAGCCGATCGAGGCCAGGATGTGCAGCGCGACGCCGACCAGCAGCGGACGCCGCCGGCCGACGGCGTCGGAGAGCGGGCCGATCAGCAGCTGCCCGAGCGCGAGGCCGGCGAGCGTACCGGTCAGCGTCAGCTGGACCGAGGCCGCCGGCACCTCGAGCTGCTCGCCGATGGTCGGCAGCGCGGGAAGGTACATGTCCACTGTCAGCGGACCGATGGCGATGAGCACCCCGAGGACCAGCACCAGGCGCAGCCGCTGACCGGTGGTCATCCGCTCCCCCGGGGTCAGTTCGTCCTCCGCCGGGGAGTGCGGGGACGTCGACGAGCTCGCAGAATGCACCGGCTTCCTCCTCGACGTCGCGATGTCGATCAGGCGTTCCAGAGACCGTAGGAGTCGGCCAGGGCGGCGATCTTCTGCGCACGGGCCAGCCGCGGCAGGTAGGAGCCGTCGCCGATGGATCCGCCCTCCTCGTGCTGGGTGATCAGCTCGCGGGCCCACTCGAGCTCGTCGGGCGAGGGCGAGAGCCCGGCGTTGACCTGCTCCACCTGCCCGCGATTCAGCGAGAGCTTGCCGGTCATGCCCATCGAGGCGGTGACCTCGCAGGCCGCGGCGACGGCGTCGCCGTCGGCGTCGGCCGGGGTGGGGCCGTCGATGGCGCCGGGCAGTCCGCCGACGCGCGAGGCGATGACCAGCCGGGAGCGCGCGTAGGCCAGCGCCATCGGGTCGGCGGAGACGCCGACGTCCTTGCGGAAGTCGTTGGTGCCGAAGGCCAGCCTGAAGGTCCCCGGCGCCGAGGCGATCTCCGTGGCGTTCTCCACGCCGAGGGCCGACTCGACCAGCGCGATCACCGGCGTGCCGGCGCGCAGCCGCATGGCGGTGTAGGTGACCTGCTCGGGCCGCTCGGTCTCGGCGAGCATCACCCCGCGCAGCCCGTCGGCGCGGGACAGCGCGGCGACGTCGTCCTCCCAGTGGTCGCTGGTCGTCGGGCTGATCCGCACCCAGGCGGTCATGCCGCCGTTGAGCGCGGAGAGCACGCTCTGCCGGGCCTGGACCTTGGACTCGTCGGGCACCGAGGCCTCGAGGTCGAAGATCACCGAGTCCGCCTCGCTGGCCAGTCCCGGAGCGAAGTCCTCCTGGCGGGCGGCGTTGATGAGCAGCCAGGAGCGGGAGAGCTTGGCGGGCAGCGTGGCGGCACGACGGTTGCGGATCGGCATGGCCCCAGCCTAGCGCCCGCGGCGATGCTCGGGAGGATGCTCCACCGGCGTGACACGAATCGATGACGCGGAGTCGCCTCGTGGCCGCGCAGGCAGGTCAGTCGTCCGGCAGCACGGCCTCGGCGACGTCCGCCACCAGAGCATCCTCGTACTCCGCGTCAGCGTCGTGCCGTTCGGTCAGCACCACCAGGACGATCGGTCCGCCCTCCGGAGGATGGAGGACGGCGACGTCATGGCGCATCGCTCCCGCCCCGCCGGACTTCTCGGCGACGGACCATCCCTTGGGCGCACCCGCCCGGATGAGCGTGTCGCCGGTCGCGTTGCCGCCCATCCAGTCCAGGACCATGCGACGGTCTTCCTCGTCGAGCCATTCGCCGGCGACGAGGCGTTCCAGGTCCCCGGCGAGCGCATCGGCCGTGCTGGTGTTGGCCGTCTCCCCGGCGACGACGTCGTTGAGCTCCGGCTCCCGGTCGACGGGGCGGGTGGCGGAATCGCCGATGCCCTCCAGCGCGCGCCGGAGGCCCTCAGGGCCGCCGAGGTGCTCGAGGATGAGGTTCATCGCCGTGTTGTCGCTCTCTCTGACGGCGGCCTCGGCCAGCTCGCCCAGCGTCAGGCCGGTGTCGACGGCCTGCTCGGTCACCGGCGAGTATCCTGCGGCCTCGATGTCCGCCGACGTCCACTGCACGAGCTGACCGCGCTCCTCCGCCCCGGTGGAGTGGAGGAGGGCCGCGGCCGCGAAGGCCTTCATCGTCGAGGCGAAGCCGAAGCGCTCCCCGCCCCGATGGCTCAGCGTGCTCCCGTCGTCGAGATCGATCATGGAGACCCCGACTCGGGCGTCGTATTCCTGCTCCAGCTGGTCGACGGCGTCGACCGGGCTCGACGACGAGGACTCCTCAGCGGGGGACGTCGACCCGGCCGACGCGCCGACGTCGCCTCCTTCGGCGGGGAGGCCGGAGCAGCCCGAGACCAGCAGGGCCAGCCCGAGCGCCAGGGCGCCGGGCCTGAGCGAGGAGGAAGGCGACATGCACGCCACACTACCGCGCCGCCTCGTCGCTGACCTGGAGTCAAACACTGCACGCGACCCCCGAGCCATCCCGCCCCTGTTGCGCGGTTGACACCTCCCCCCGCGGCGTTCCATCATGATCCTCGGGCCATGGTTCATATTTGAACCGTGTCACGGAGGCGATCCCCCTCCCCTCCGCCGCCCACCCCGCAGGTTGCACACAGGTCGGATCTCCGTTCCGTCCGACCGTCGCATCTGCCGTCGAGAAGGCTCTGCTGGTCGGGTGCCGCGTCATCCCCCTTCAGCCGCATCCGACTCCTTCTCGCCCGGCGGGCGGGAGGCCGTTCTCCCCCGATTCAGGCCTCCCGTCCGCCCCCTCCTCCAGCGGGTTTCGCCGCGGTCGCGCCGGCGTCGTATTCTGACACCATGCCGTTCCCGCTCCCCCTCTCCGCGCGTCCGCGACGTGCCCTCGTCGCCGTCTGCCTGGCCGCGGCGCTGGCGCTGACCGGCTGCGGGGACGACGCCCAGGAGCAGGGCGTCGGCCCGGATGCGGACACCGACGCCGACAGCGATCTGCCGGCCCCGGCGCACGCCGAGGACGACACCGTCCGGCTCACGATCGGGCTGGTCAGCCCGGAGAACCAGCAGGCCGACGCGCCGATCTCCGAGGACGGCGAGCTGCTCGACGCCGAGGACGGTCCGACGGTCCAGGAGCGCGAGATCGCCCGGACGGAGAGCTTCGGCTGCCAGGACACCGTCAGCATCGTGCGCACGGTGCCGAAGCTGACCGACGACCCGCTGGGCGAGTCGCTGCGCTTCATCGTCGAGGACACCCGCACCGAACACGGCGACCCCGCCTTCTCCAATCCGCTGGCGGACTCCGAAGAGCTGAGCCTGGAGTCGGCGAGCGTCGACGGCGACACCGTCACCGTCGAGCTGGGCGGGGAGATCACCACGCGCAGCGTCTGCGAATCCTGGCAGCTGCTCCAGCAGCTGGACGCCACCGCGCGCGCGGCCGCCGGCGCGGACGAGGCCGAGGTGCTGCTCGACGGCGAGCCGCTCTCCCGGCGGCTGGGCCTGGGCGAGGACGTCGCCGACGCGGCGCTGCGCCCGATCTCCGGCTGAGCCGGCCCGCCTCGATCCGCCCGGAGTCCTCAGTCGATCAGCAGGCCGGGCTCCTCCAGCACCGAACCGACGTCGGTGATGAACCGGCCGGCGTGCTCGCCGTCGATGAGCCGGTGGTCGAAGGATCCGCCGATGGTCATCACATCGCGCGGCACCACCTGCCCGTCGACGACCCAGGGCTTCTTCCGCACCTGACCGAGGGCGACGATGGCCGACTGGTCCGGCGGCAGGATCGGGGTGCCGCCGTCGAGGCCCAGCGGGCCGATGTTGGTGATCGACAGGGTCCCGCCCTGCATCTCCGCCGGCGTGGTCCGCCCCTCGCGGGCGTCGACGGTCAGCTGGGTGATCGCCGCGGCCAGCCCGCGGGTGCTGAACGTCTGGGCCTCGTGGATCACCGGCACCACCAGCCCGCGCGGGGTCGCGGCGGCGATGCCCAGGTTCACGTAGTTCTTCAGCACGTAGTGCGACTCGTGCCAGCTGGAGTTGATCTGCGGGTTCCGCCGCGCCGCCCAGATGATGGCCTTCGCCGCGAAGAGCATCGGCGAGACGCTCAGCCCCTCGTAGGAGGGATCCTGCCGCAGCGCCGCGCGGACCTCCATCGTCCGGGACACGTCGATCTCCTTGAAGACCGAGACGTGCGGGACGTTCTGCGCCATGTCGGTGACGTTGGCCGCCGTCGCCTTCCGCACCCCGCGGACGGCGATGCGCTCCTCGCGCTCGGCCTCGGGACGCAGCTTGCCGTTGAAGGCCGGCTCCGGAGGAGTCGTCGGCTCGGCGGGTTCCTCACCGGGGGCGGCCTTCTTCTGCTGGGCCCGGCGCTCGACGTCGTCGCGGGTCACCTGCCCCTCGCGGCCGGAGCCGACCAGCTCCCAGACGGCGACGCCGAGCCGCTTGGCCAGCGCGCGCACCGGCGGGCTGGCCTTGGCGACCATCTCGGCGAGATCGCGGCCGTGGCGCGGCTGGCCCGCCGCGGCGCCGGCGACCCCGCCGGCCGGAGCGGACATCGGCGGCAGGTCCGAGTCGTCGACGAGTCCGAGGTCGGCGTGCCGGGTCCGCGGGCGACGCCGCGGCGCGTCGGCCTTCGGCCCCGAGCCGATCAGCGCGCCGGAGTCCGACGACGCCCCGGAGGAGGAGCCGGAGGCGCCGGAAGTGCCGGAGGAACCGGCCGCCGCGTCGCGCCTCGGCTCGCCGGCGCCGTCGCCGGAGGCCGCCGTCGCCGCGCTCGTCGTGCTCCCGGCGTCGTGCTCGGCGTCGCCGGAGTCCTCGGCGTCGTCCTCGTCGTCGTCCGCGCCCTCGCCACGGATGCGGATCAGCGGGCTGCCGACCTCGATGGTCTCGCCCTCGGCGACGACCAGCTCGCGGACCTCGCCGGCGAAGGGCACCGGCAGCTCGACCAGCGACTTCGCCGTCTCGATCTCGACGACGATGTCATTGACCGCGACGGTGTCGCCGACCGCCACACGCCACGACACGACCTCGGCCTCGGTGAGGCCCTCGCCGACGTCGGGGAGGTTGAAGGTGTCGACCATGGTCAGTGTCTCCTCAGCTGATCAGTGGCTGCTGTCTGCAGATGCCCCGGGTGCGGACCCCGCGGCGGGACGACGGTCAGACCGGCGACGAGGCCCGGGACGAGTGCGCGACGCTGCGCTCGACGGCCTCCAGCATCCGGTCGATGTCCGGCAGGTAGCGGCCCTCCTGGTGGGACGGCGGATACGGCATGTGGAATCCGCCGACGCGCAGCACCGGCGCCAGCAGCCGGTGATGGGCGCGCTCGGCGACCCGGGCGGCGATCTCGGCGCCGAAGCCGCCGAAGGTCGGCGCCTCGTGGGCGACGACCAGCCGGCCGGTCTTCGCCGCCGAACGGGCGATGGTCTCGTCGTCGAGCGGGCTGATCGAGCGCACGTCGACGACCTCCAGGCTGCGGCCGTCCTCGGCGGCGGCCTCGGCGGCGGCGAGCGCCACCGGCACCAGCGGCCCGTAGGTCGCGATCGTCGCATCCGAGCCCTCGCGGATGACCTGGGCGGAGTGCACGTCCTGCGGCGCCGCGGCGGTGTCCACCGGGCCCTTGAGCCAGTAGCGCCGTTTGGGCTCCATGACGATCACCGGGTCCTGCGAGGCGATCGCCGCGCGCGTCATCCAGTAGGCGTCCTGCGGGTTCGACGGCGCGAGGATCCGCAGCCCGGCGGTGTGGGCGAAGAGCGCCTCCGGGGACTCCGAGTGGTGCTCGATCGAGCCGATGGAGCCGCCGTAGGGCAGTCGGATGGTCACCGGGACGGAGACCGCGCCCTCGGTGCGGTTGTGGATCTTGGCCAGCTGGGTGGTGATCTGGTTGAAGCCCGGGAAGACGAAGCCGTCGAACTGGATCTCGGCCACCGGACGGTAGCCGCGCATCGCCATGCCGATCGAGGTCCCGACGATGCCCGACTCCGCCAGCGGGGAGTCGACCACGCGGGTCTCGCCGAACTCGGCCTGCAGCCCTTCGGTGACGCGGAAGACCCCGCCCAGCGGGCCGATGTCCTCGCCGATCAGCAGCGTCGTCGGGTCCTCGGCCAGCGCGTCGCGCAGGGCGGCGTTGATCGCCTTGGCGAGGACCATCTCACGGATCTCGGAACCGGCCTCGGCCATCAGGCACCGCCCTTCCCGCCGGCGGCGGAGTCCTCCGCGAAGCCGGCCTCGTAGTCGCGCAGCCAGGCCTTCTCCACCTCGATCTGGCGGTGCGGCTCGGCGTACACGGTGTCGAAGTTCTCCTCCAGGGTGACCGGCGTCAGCTCGTGGATCGAGCGCCGCAGGTCGGAGGCGAGGTCCTGCGCCTCGGCCTCGACGGCCTCGACGAAGGCGTCGTCGATCAGCCCGCGGCCGCGCAGCCAGGTGCTGTAGCGCGCCACCGGGTCCTTCGCGCCCCATTCCTCGACCTCGTCGGCCGTGCGGTACTTGGTGGGGTCGTCGGCGGTGGTGTGCGCGCCCATGCGGTAGGTGACCGACTCGATGAGCTTGGGCCCGCCGCCGCGGACCTGCTCGGCCATCCGCGCGGCGACGGCGTAGCTGGCCAGCACGTCGTTGCCGTCGACGCGCACGCCCTCGAAGCCGTAGCCGGCCGCGCGGTCGGCCAGCGGCCCGCGCGCCTGGGTCGTCGAGGGGACCGAGATCGCCCACTGGTTGTTCTGCACGAAGAACAGCACCGGCAGCTCGTAGGAGCTGGCGAAGACCATCGACTCGTGGACGTCGCCCTGGCTGGAGGCGCCGTCGCCGAAGCAGGCCAGCACCAGCTCGTCGCGGGCGGACTCCACGCCGGCGGCGGCGTCGCGCTGGATGCCCATCGCCCACCCGGTCGCATGCAGCGTCTGGCTGGCCAGTACGACGCCGTAGGCGTTGAAGCGGTGATCCTGGGGGCGCCAGCCGCTGTGGGCAGTCGCCCGGAACTGGGCGACCAGCTGCTGCGGCGTGATCCCGCGGTGCAGCGCCATGACATGCTCCCGGTAGGTCGGGAAGATCATGTCGGTGTCCCGCAGCGCGGTCACGGTGCCGGCCTGCGCACCCTCCTGGCCCAGCGCCTGCACCCAGAGGGCCAGCTGACCCTGCCGCTGCAGCGAGGTCGCCTCGGCGTCGACGCGGCGCTCCACGACCATGGAACGGTAGAGATCGCGCAGCGTCGACTCGTCGAGGGCCTCGACGTACGGGCTGTACGTCTCGTCCTCGGTGAGCGTCCCGTCGGGCGCGAGCAGCTGGATGGGCTGCACGGCGTGCTCCTCTCCGGTGGCTGACTGGTTCCGACCAGCGTCCATTGTCTCACCTGCCATCAGCTTGCGCGCCGCAGCTCCGGCAGATTCCGACACAACGCGATCAGCCGGTCGTTCGCCTCCGGCTCGCCGATGCTGACGCGGACGCCGTCGCCGTCGAAGGCGCGCACCGCCAGCGCCTGGACGCCGGCGGCGTGGGCGAAGTCTCCGGCGCGGTCCCCCAGCGGAAGCCACAGGAAGTTGCCCTGCGCCTCGGGGACGGTCCAGCCGTCGTCGAGCAGCGCGGCACGGACCCGGTCGCGCTCGGCGATGAGCGTCTCCACCCGCGAGCCCACCTCGTCGGTGCTGGCCAGCGAGGCGACGGCGGCCGCCTCGGCGACGGTGGAGACCGCGAAGGGCGGGGCGACGGCGCGCAGATGCCGGGTGAGCTCCTGCTGGGCCAGCGAGTACCCGACGCGCAACGCCGCCAGCCCGTGGGCCTTGGAGAAGGTCCGCAGCACGGCGACGTTGGGGTGCCGCCGGTAGAGCGCGAGCGCGTCCAGCCGGTCCTCGCCGCGCACATACTCCTGGTAGGCCTCGTCGATGACCACGACGACGTCGCGCGGCACCACGGCGACGAAGTCCGCGACCTCGCGGTGGGTCAGCGCCGGCCCGGTGGGGTTGTTCGGCGTGCAGAGCATCACCACGCGCGTGCGCTCGGTGATCGCCTCCAGCATCGCCGGCAGGTCGTGGCGGCCGTCGGCGGTGACCGGCACCATCACGTCGCGCGCGCCGGCGGTGCGCACCACGATCGGGTAGGCCTCGAAGGACCGCCAGGCGTAGACGACCTCGTCGGGCTCGCCGTCGGAGCCGCTGCCGACGAAGGCGTCGAGGATCTGGGTCAGCGCGCCCAGACTGCCGGTGCCGGCGACCAGGTCCTCGGCCGGCACCTGAAGATGCTCGGCGAGCGCGGCGCGCAGCGACTCGGCGGTCGGGTTCGGGTACCGGTGCAGCGTGTCGACGGCGGCGACGGCGCGGGCCGCGGCCGGGACGGGGCCGAGCGGGTTCTCGTTGGAGGAGAGCTTATACGGCGTCAGCCCTTCGGCCGGCGTCGGCGGACGGCCCGCCGAGTAGGCCGGCAGCCGGGACAGCGCCGGACGCGGGGTCACCGTCTCGGCGATCGGCCGGTCCAGCCGCACGGCGGCGAGCGGCTCCTCGGGACCGCGGAGGTCTGAGCTCATGTCGGGGCTCCTCTCAGACGGCGGCGAGCGCCGCATGCGACGATGGTCTCGTGAGAATCCTACTGGCGATCCTGCTCAATGCCTGCGCCCTGGGCGCGGCGGCCTTCCTGCTCCCGGGGATCGGCGTCGACGGCGCCGGCCGGGGCGCCGGCGAGCTGCTGCTGGCCTATCTCTTCGTCGGCGCGGTCTTCGGCGTCGTCAACGCGATCATCAAACCGGTGCTCTCGCTGCTCGCGCTGCCGATCACCTGTCTCACGCTGGGGCTGTTCACCGTGGTCATCAACGCCGCGATGCTGCTGCTCACCGGCTGGCTGACCTCCTTCACCCCGGTGCACTTCGTCGTCGACAGCTTCTTCTGGGACGCGGTGCTCGGCGCGATCATCGTCTCGGTGGTCTCGGCGGTGCTGAACTGGTTCGTCGTCTCCCCGGCCACCGCCGGGCGCGAGCGCTGAGGCGAGCGCCGGAACAGGCGCTCGGAGGAGCGCCGGGACGGGCGCCGGGGCCCGGGACGGGCCCGCCCGCCGTCGGGCCCCGTGGCAGAATGACACCATGACCGACTCCTCCTCCGCGTCCACTCCCCTGTCCTCCGACCAGCCCCGGGTGCGCCTCGCCGAGGCCGAGCCGGCGATCGCCCTGGGCCCGCTGGACGGCCGGTACCGCTCCGCCGTCGCGCCGCTGATCGACCACCTCTCCGAGGCCGCGCTGAACCGCAACCGCGTCCACGTCGAGGTCGAATGGTTCGTCCATCTCTGCCGCGAGCGCGCGCTGGAAGGGCTGCCGGATCTGACCGACGAGCAGATCGCCGGACTGCGCGCGATCGTCACCGGCTTCGGCGCCGAGGAGGTCGCCGAGCTGAGCACCATCGAGGCCGAGACCGTCCATGACGTGAAGGCCGTGGAGTACTTCATCGCCCGCCGGCTGGAGCCGCTGGGTCTGGGCGAGCTGACCCCGCTGGTGCACTTCGCCTGCACCAGCGAGGACATCAACAACCTCAGCTACGCCGTCGGCATCCGCGACGCCGTCGAGCAGGTCTGGCTGCCCGCCGCGCGCACCACGCTCGAGCAGCTCGCGGCGCTGGCCGAGCGCGCCGCCGAGGTGCCGATGCTCTCGCGCACCCACGGCCAGCCGGCGACGCCGACCACGCTGGGCAAGGAGATCGCGGTCTTCGTCCACCGGCTGTCCCGGCAGATCCGGCGCATCGAGTCGCAGGAGTACCTGGGCAAGATCAATGGCGCCACCGGCACCTACGCCGCCCACCGCACCGCCGCGCCGGGGGTCGACTGGCCGGAGGTCTCGCGGCGCTTCGTCGAGACGCTGGGGCTGACCTTCAACCCGCTGACCACCCAGATCGAGTCGCACGACTTCCAGGCCGAGCTCTACGCCGACGTCGCGCGGTTCAACCGGATCCTGCACGGCCTCTGCGTGGACATCTGGAGCTACATCTCCATCGGCTTCTTCCGGCAGATCCCGGTGGCCGGGGCGACGGGCTCGTCGACGATGCCGCATAAGGTCAACCCGATCCGCTTCGAGAACGCCGAGGCGAATCTGGAGGTCTCGAACGCGCTGCTCGACGCGCTGGGCTCGACGCTGGTCGAGTCCCGGTGGCAGCGCGACCTGACCGACTCCTCGGGCCAGCGCAACATCGGCACCGGGCTCGGCCACTCGGTGCTGGCGCTGACCAACGTCACCAAGGGGCTGAAGCAGCTCGACGTCGCCGAGGAGACCATCGCCGCCGACCTCGACGCGAACTGGGAGGTCCTGGGCGAGGCGATCCAGACGGTGATGCGCGCCGAGGCGATCGCCGGCACCGAGGGCCTGGACAACCCCTACGAGCAGCTCAAGGAGCTCACCCGCGGCCGGCGGGTGGACGCGGAGAAGCTGCAGGAGTTCGTCGCCTCGCTGGGGCTCTCCGCCGAGGCCGCCGATCGGCTGAAGAACCTCACCCCCGCCGAGTACACCGGCCTGGCCGCCGAGCTGGCCCGGGAGTTCTCCGGGCGCTGAGCTCCGCGGCCCTCCCGCATCGAACGGGGCATTCCTCGGGGTGCTCGGCGCTGCGGCGCCCGCACGCCCCGAGGGATCCCCCGTTCGACGGGCCGGCGACGGTCCCGCCGGCGAGAGGACCGGGCTATCCTGCCCGGCATGCGAGTCGATCGTGCCGCCCGCCGCATCGACGCCGACCTGCCGGCGGTGTTCGCGGCCTTCACCGACGCCGAGCTCTTCCTCGCGTGGCTTCCCCCGGCGGGGATGTCCGGGCGACTGGAACGCTTCGAGCCGCAGGTCGGCGGCGGCTATCGCATGGTGCTCAGCTATGACGAGCCCCCGCCGGGCGGCGGCAAGGCCGACGCCTCCTCCGATGTCGCCGAGGCGCATATCGCCGAACTGGACCCGGCCGGACGCATCGTCTGGGAGGTGGAGTTCCCCTCCGAGGATCCGGCGGCCGCCGGTCTGATGACGATGACCTGGACGCTCAGCCCCGCCGACGACGGCACCCTGGTGAGCGTGGCCGCCGTCGACGTCCCCGCGGCGATCTCCCCGGAGGCCCACGCCGAAGGGCTGCGCTCCTCGTTGGCGCAGCTGGCGACGGTGGTCGGTCGCCGCTGACGGCCGGCAGATCTTGCCCCGCCGCCCGGTCGGCAGAACGATGGGACCCGGACGACGCATCGCCGTCGTCACCGTCGGCGTCCTGCGACGCGGCGGATCCACCCCGTCTGCGGAAGGCACCCCCATGGCCATCGG
>NZ_BAAAYG010000009.1:71106-72255 GCF_039536005.1 Nesterenkonia halobia
AGCGCTGGAGTTCTACCACGCCGTCCTCGGCGGCGAGCTGTCGGCGATGACCTTCGCCGAGGGCATGGGCGCCGAGGACGAGATGCAGGATCTGATCATGCACAGCTCGCTCTACGTCGACCGCGGGCTGCACCTCATGGCCTCCGACCACGCCCCGGGACAGCAGCCCGGCGGCAGTCCCACGCTGGCGCTGAGCTCCAGCGACGGCGACCCCGAGGAGGACGCGCGGCTCGAGCGGTGCTGGGACGCGCTGACCGAGGGCGCGGAGATCCAGGAGCCGCTGGCGACCGCACCGTGGGGCGACCGGTTCGGGATGCTCACCGACCGGTTCGGGGTGACCTGGATGGTGAACATCAGCGCCGCGAGCGGGGACTGAGCCGCCGCGCCGTCGTCGCCAGCAGCCGATCGAGGCCGGTGAGCAGCAGCGCCAGCGCCAGATACGCGGCCAGGATGGACCCCACGTAGACTCCGACGCCGGCGTAGCCCCGGCCCGGCACGTCGAGGATCTCGTAGGGGTACCAGTCCAGCAGCGGCCCGCGGACCAGCGTCACGGCCAGCCAGCTCAGCGGCACGATCATCGACGCCAGCGCAGTCCGCAGGTTCAGTCGCCCGTGGGGGCCGACCACGAGCCACACCAGCGGCGCGGCGATCGGCAGGATGACGTGCAGGACGGTGTCGTTGACCAGCCGGACGCCGACGAGCGGGTCGTCGGAGCGCAGCAGCAGGTTGAACACCGCCCCGGTGGTCACCATGCAGACCACGCCGCCCTGCCGCAGCGCGTGGAAGACGACGCCGGTGCGGTGCGGGCGCGCGGCCAGCAGCCCTGACGTCAGGCACACCAGGAACCCGGAGAGCACGGTGAAGTACGCCGGCTGGTTGAGCGTGTGCTCGACGCCGGCGTCGAAGCCCCCGGCGAAGCCCACGTCCGGAGGCAGGGTGCTGTCAGTGGTCCAGCCCAGCTGGATCGAGGTCGCCAGCCCGACGGCGGCCAGCAGCGCGATCGCGGCATGCGCGGCCCGCGCGGGCCGGCTGAGCTGCCAGCCGACGTCGTCGACGTCGCCGGGGCGAGGGCTGGTGCCGGTGCGGGTGCCTGCTCCGCCGTGACCGTGCCGGGGTGGCTTCTGTCGCTGCTGCATGCTCCGAGTCTCG
>NZ_BAAAYG010000009.1:72277-152327 GCF_039536005.1 Nesterenkonia halobia
CGCGTCCCGGACTCGGCTCAGCCGCGACCGGCCCGGCGCGGGAAGACCACCGTGGTCAGCCCGACGGCCGCCACGATGATGCCCACGCACCACAGCCCGCCGATCCAGCCGGCGGATCCGGCCGCGTCGCCGGCGAGCAGCGCCCGGGCGGCATCGATGATCGGCGTCATCGGCTGATGGGCGGCGAATCCCTGCAACCAGTCCGGCATCGTCTCCACCGGCGCGAAGCCCGAGGAGATGTAGGGCAGGAAGAGCAGGATGAAGCCGTAGCCGCCGGCGGCCTCGGCCGATCCGGCCAGCAGCCCGATGAGGGTGAACACGCAGGTGACCGCGAGGATCCACAGCGCGATGAGCCCCAGGGCGGCCGCCAGCTGCGGCAGGTCGGCCGCGGGGCGGAAGCCCAGGAGCGCCGCGAGGCCGAGGACCACGGCGGTGGCCGTCAGATTCCGCGCCATCGAGGAGACGACGTGTCCCAGCAGCACGGTCACCGCTGGGAAGGGCATGGTGCGCAGCCGGTCCATGAGCCCAGTGGTCAGATCATTGCTGACGACGACGGCAGTGTGGGAGGCCCCGAACCCCGCCGTGGTCAGGGCGATGGCCGGCAGCACATAGGCCAGATACTCCTCGCGCCCGGCGGACTCGCCGACGGCCATCGCCTCTCCCATGACGAAGACGAAGATCAGCATCAGCATCACGGGGAGCAGCACGGCCATGAGCATCGACTCGACGTCGCGCGAGGCGTGTCGCAGGCTCCGTCGGCTGACGATGCCCAGCGCGGAGATCAGCCCTGCTCCTCCGGGACGGCCGGGGTCCGGGCGGACGGCGGTGGAGGTCGGTGCGGTGTTCTGCGGCGGACGCGGCCCAGCGCCGTCGGGTGCGTCGGCGGATGCCGCGGCGGGCTCCGTGCGGGTCATGCCAGCACCTCCTGATTCCGATCCTGATTCGGGTCCTGGTGCCGGTCGTCGCGGGCGGGCCCTCCGGTGAGCGTCAGGAACACCTCGTCGAGGCTCGGGCGCCGGACGAGCACCGATGCCTGCGGGGAGACCTCGGCGACGTCGGCGAGCTGACGGGCTACGTCGGCGGCGTCGCCGCGGGTGGGGATCTCTTCGACGAGCCGGCCGGCCGCGTCATGCAGCTCGATCGTCGAGCCGCCGACACGCTCCTTGAGCTCGGCGGCGGTGCCGCCGGCGACGATCCTGCCGCCGTGCAGCACCACGATCCTGTCGGCGAGCACGTCCGCCTCGTCCAGGTACTGCGTGGTCAGCAGGACCGAGGTTCCGGCCGCGGCCAGCGCTCTGATCTCCTCCCAGAGCGCCTGGCGACTGCGCGTGTCCAGACCCGTCGTCGGCTCGTCGAGGAGGATCAGCCGCGGATCGGCGATCAGACTGGCGGCGAGATCGAGCTTGCGCCGCATCCCGCCGGAATAGGTCGCCGCGCGTCGGCGGGCCGCCGAGCCGAGGTCGAAGCGCTCGATCAGCTCCGCGGCCCGACGTCGCGTGGTCGCGCGCTCGAGCCCGAAGAGCCCTCCGAGCATCTCCAGATTCTCGATGCCGGTGAGCTGGCCGTCGAGCGCGGCGTGCTGTCCGGTCAGCGTGATCATCGACTGCAGTCTCCGGCGGTCCCGCACGGGGTCGAGGCCGAGCACCCGGACGCGGCCGGCGTCGGGTCGGAGGAGCGTGGACAGGATGCTCACCAGCGTGGTCTTGCCGGTTCCGTTCGGCCCGAGGAGCGCATGCACCCCGGGCGGCAGGCTCAGGTCCAGGTCCCGCAGGACCGGCTGCGAGGCGAAGCTCTTCGAGAGGCCTGAGATCTCGACGAGCCGCTCATCTGCGTAAGACATACACAGAGTATGACACACACTGTTTATCTAGTACACAATCCATCGAGGAGATGTCGACAGTGGGAGGATGGAAGCATGGCAGAGAGCACAGAGACCGGACTGCCGCGCGCCGTCGCCATCGCCTGGGGCATGCAGGAGGTGCCGCAGCGCGGACCGAGCCGCGGGCTGAGCCACGAGCGCATCGTCGCCGCCGCCGTCGAGATCGCCGACGCCGACGGCCTGCCGGCGGTCACCATGCAGGCGGTGGCGAAGTCTCTGGGCTTCACGACCATGTCCCTCTACCGCTACGTCTCGTCCAAGGATGAGCTTCTGCGGCTCATGCAGGACGCCGCGCTCACCGTGCCGGAGACGGTCCGCCTGGACGAGGACTGGCGGACCGCCCTGCACCAGTGGGCCGGACTGATCCGCGACGCTTACCGGGCCCACCCCTGGGCCCTGTCGATCCCCCGCGACCAGACGTCGGTGCTGATGCCGAACACGATGCGCACCGTCGACGTCGCGCTGGCGGCGATGCGCGACCTGGCGCTCGACGACGCGGAGAAGCTGGGGACCATCATGGTCATCTCTCAGCACGCAGCCGGCATGGTGGAGCTGGAGCTGTCGCTGAACGACGCCGGCACCCTGGCGATCACCGCCGAGGGAGCGGAGATGCTGGGCGAGGTCGTCACCGCCGAACGGCACCCCCACCTGCGGGCTCTGATGGCCCGCGGTCACTACGTCCCGCTCGGGGGTCCCTCCCGCGATGCCGACGGAGGAGCCGACGACGCCGGCGCGGACGGCGCTGTCCCCCCGCCGGCCGAAGACGTCGACGAGGAGTACACCTTCGGACTGGATCTGCTGCTCGACGGGCTCGCGGCCCGCGCCGAGGACCGCTGACGACGAGACCCTCCGGCCCCGACCGCGATACACTCAGCTCCATGGGTATCCAGCACGCCATCCAGACCATCGCCGCGGCCCGTCCCCGCACGGGCCGCGCGGCGATGCGCAGCTGACCGCCTCCGGTCTGCCGACGTGACCGCTCTGCGTCGCGTCGCGCCTGCTGCCCCCGCCGCATCCAGCTGACTGTCGAGCTGGGCGGCACCTCGTGCTGCCCGGGTGGTTCCATCCTCCCGGAGGTCTTCCCTTGCACACCTATGCCCATGGCCGGCATGAGCACGGCCAGAACTTCCTCACCGACCCGCGGACGATCCGTTCAGTGGTCGACCTGGTCGCCCGCACTCAGGGTCCGATCCTGGAGATCGGCGCCGGCGACGGCGCGCTGACTCTGCCGATGCAGCGACTCGGCCGCCCGCTGACCGCCGTCGAGATCCACGCACCGACCGCCCGCAGACTCCGCGCCCGGGCGGGGCGCGGGACCCGGGTGGTCGAGGACGACGCGCTGCGCCGGCCCCTGCCGGCCGACCCGCACGTCGTCGTCGGCAATCTCCCCTTCCACCTGACCACGGCGATCCTGCGCCGTCTGCTCCACGACGCCGTCTGGAGCGAGGCGGTGCTGATCACCCAGTGGGAGGTCGCGCGCCGTCGCGCCGGCGTCGGCGGGTCCTCGCTGATGACCGCCCAGTGGGCCCCGTTCTACGCCTTCGACCTCGCCGGACGCGTCCCCGCCGCGGCGTATCGTCCCCGGCCGAGCGTCGACGGCGGGATCCTCACCGTCCGGCGGCGCGGCACGCCGCTGGTGGACTGGCATGAGCGGAAGCCCTACCAGTCCTTCGCACATGCGGTGTTCACCGGGTCCGGCCGCGGCCTCGGCCAGATCCTGCAGCGTCGGCTGGGGCAGTCACGGCATGCCGTCGGCCCGCTGCTGGGAGCAGTCGGCGTGCGGCGGGACGCGCTGCCGACGCGCCTGACGCCGCAGCAGTGGGCCGGGCTGTGGCGCGCGATGCGCTGAGGATCGCGCGCCGAACGTCCCATCACCCGTCGAACGGGGGATTCCTCGGGGTGCTGCGCCGACATCGCGCCGCACACCCCGAGAGATCCCCCGATCGGTGCGCTGGTCGGGGCTCTCGCCGGCGGCTCAGCCCTGCCGGAAAGCCGCGATGCGGTCCAGACCCTGCGCCACCGTCTGCGGGCCCGGCGCCAGCGAGAGCCGCACCCATTCGTGGCCGCCGACCGGGTCGAAGTCGGTGCCGGGCACGACGGCGACGCCGGCCTGCTCCAGCAGCTCCCGGCAGTACGTGGGCGAGTCGCCGAAGACCTCGAGCTGCTCGCCGAGATGCGCGTAGACGTAGAAGGCGCCGTCGGCCGGGGCGACCTCGCCCCAGCCCAGCTCGTCCAGCCGGTCCAGCACCTGCTGCCGCGCGGCGGCGTAGTGGTCGACCTGCGCGGCGGCGAAGGCCATCGATTCCGCGCCGAAGGCTTCGACGGCGGCCAGCTGCGAGCCGTGCGGCGGGCACAGCGTGACATTGCCGGCCAGCCGCGAGACGGGATCGATCAGATGCTCGGGCAGCACCGCCCAGCCCAGCCGCCAGCCGGGCATGCCCCAGTACTTGGAGAACGAGGAGACCACGACGGCCTCGTCGGTGACCTCCAGCGCGCTGACCGCCTGCTCGCCGAAGCTGATGCCGTGGTAGATCTCGTCGCTGACCAGCTGCACTGCATGCTCCCGGCACCATCCTGCAAGAGCAAGGAGCTCCTCGCGCGGGATCATCGTGCCGGTGGGGTTCGCCGGCGAGGCCAGGATCAGTCCGGCCAGCGGCGCCTCGGCATGGGCGGCCTCGAGCTGGGCGACGGTCGGCTGGAAGCGCTCCGCCGGCCCGCAGTCCAGGTCCACGACCTCGACGCCGAGGCTGGTGAGGATGTTGCGGTAGGCCGGATAGCCCGGACGGGCCAGCGCGACGCGGTCGCCGACGTCGAAGGCGGCCAGGAAGCTCAGCAGGAAGGCGCCCGAGGAGCCGGTGGTCACCGCGACGCGTCCGGGATCGACGGCGGCGCCGTACCAGGCGGCGCAGTGGGCGGCGATCGCCTCGCGCAGCGGCCGCACGCCCAGCGCGGCGGAGTAGTTCAGCACCGTCTGCTCGGCGTGGACGGCCTCGGCGGCGCGGTGGACGGCCGGCGGGGCGCCGGAGCCGGGCTCGCCGGCGGTCAGCGAGACGACGTCGCGGCCGGCGGCGCGCATCGCGTCGATGCGCGCCAGCACGGACATCACCTCGAAGCCGGGCACCTGCGAACGCTGGGAGGGTTCCATGCCCGCCAGCCTATCGGCCGCCCGGTCGCGCCGCCTCGGGAGAGCGCCCCCGGAACCGCATTCAGAGCAGCCCTCAGAGCACTCCCCTCAGAGCAGCCCTCAGAACGGGTAGGACGCGATCTCCGAGCGCATCGTCAGCCACTGCACCTCGGTGAAGGCCTCGAGGTTCGCCGTGGCTCCGCCGATCCGCGAGCCGTTGCCGGAGTCTCCCACGCCGCCGAAAGGCGCGTTGGACTCGTCGACGACGGTCTGCTCGTTGATGTGGACCTTCCCCGAGGGCACGCGGTCGGCGACCTGCATCGCGGCGCCGACGTCGCCGAGCACGCTCAGCGAGAGCCCGTACTCGGTGTCGGCGGCGAGCTCGACGGCCTCGTCGATCGTGGAGAAGCTCGCCACCGGAGCGACCGGTCCGAAGATCTCCTCGCGCCAGGCGCGGTTCTCTCGGCCGACCCCGGTGAGCACGGCCGGTCGGATGCAGGGGCCCTCGACGTCGCCGCCGGCCACCAGCTCGGCGCCGCCGGCCACGGCGTCGTCGATCACGGAGACGACGTGCTCGCGCTGGCCGGCGTCGATGATCGGCCCGAGCGCGACGTCCTGGCTGGCCGGGTCCCCCACCGGCAGATTCCGCGCGCGCTCGGCCAGCGCGGCGACGTACTCGTCGTGCAGCGACTCATGGACCAGGTGCCGGCCGGTGGTCATGCAGATCTGCCCCTGATGCAGGTAGGAGCCGAAGGCCGCGGCGGAGGCCGCCGCCTGCACGTCGGCGCCGGGGAGCACGATCATCGCGTTGTTGCCGCCGAGCTCCAGGTGGGCGCGCTTGAGCAGCCGTCCGCACGTCTCGCCGATGCGACGGCCGGCGGCGGTGGAGCCGGTGAAGGCGACGACGTCGACCTCCGGGGCCTCGACGACGGCGGCTCCGACGTCGGCACCGCCGGGCAGCAGCTGCAGCACGCCCGGCGGGACCCCGGCCTTCTCGAAGAGCCGCATGAGCACCACGCCGCCGCTGACCGCAGTCCGCGGATCCGGCTTGAGCAGCACTGTGTTGCCCAGGGCCAGCGCGGGGGCGACCGCACGGATCGAGAGGATCAGCGGGAAGTTGAACGGGGCGATCACGGAGACCACGCCGGCGGGGCGGCGCCGGGCGAAGGACCAGCGCTGGTCCTCGGTGGCCAGCACCTCGCCCTGCGGCAGATGCGGCAGGGCCGCGGCGTCGAAGCATTCGTCGGCGCCCACCCGGGTCTCCAGCTCGGCCTTCGGACGGATCGCACCGCTCTCCCGGATGATCCAGTCCTGGATCTCGGCGGCGTGCTCCTCGAGGAGCAGCCCGGCGGTGCGCAGCACGGCGGCCCACTCCCCCGGGGTCCGAGCGGCCCACTCGCCCTGTGCGGCGCGAGCGTCAGCGGCTGCGGCGGTCGCATCCTCGGCGGAGGCCATCCCCACAGTGCCCAGCTGCTCGCCGCTGGCGGGGGCGACGACGTCATGCGTGCCTCCGCCGCCGGGCGTCCAGCTCCCACGGTGGATCGACGATGACCAGACGGCGGCGTCCAACAGTCCCATAGTCTCCTCCTCCGTCGAGCTCGACCGCAGGCGCCGCGGGGAGCCCGGCTCTCAGTCCTCGGCGGCGGCCAGCTGACCGCAGGCGCCGTCGATCTCCTTGCCGCGGGTGTCGCGCAGCGTGGTGGGCACGCCCAGCTCCTCGAGCCGGTTCACGAACGCCCGCATGACCTCCGGCTCCGACGACGTCCAGATGGATCCCGGAGTGGGGTTCAGCGGGATCGGGTTCACGTGGACCCAGCCGCGGCCGCGGGCGTTGAGCTTCTCGGCCAGCAGCTCGGCGCGCCAGGGATGGTCGTTCATATCCTTGATGAGCGCGTACTCGATGGACACCCGGCGACCGGTGGTCTCGTAGTAGTAGCGGGCGGCGTCGATGGCCTCGTCGGCCTTCCACCGCGAGTTCACCGGGATCATGTCGTCGCGCAGCTCGTCGTCGGGGGCGTGCAGGCTCAGCGCGAAGGTGATCGGCAGGTTCTCGTCGGCGAGCTTGCGGATCGCCGGGACCAGCCCGACGGTGGAGATCGTGATACCGCGGGCGCTCATCCCCAGCCCCTCGGGCGCCGGGCCGACCATGCGGCGCACGGCGTTCATCACGCGCTTGTAGTTGGCCAGCGGCTCGCCCATGCCCATGAAGACGATGTTCGAGACCCGCTGCGGGCCGGTCGCCGACGTCGACCCGTCGGAGGATGCGCCCGCCTGGCCCTGTTTGACGGCGCTGATCTCGGAGTCGCCGTCGGCCTCGGACGCCGTCTCGTCGGCGAAGGCGGTCTCCTCGCCGAGTCCGGCGTGGTCGGCCTCCTCGGCGACCTCGGCCGCCGTCGGCGCGTCCAGCTCGCCGGCGGCGATCGCCCGGTTCGCCTGCACGATCTGGTCGACGATCTCGGCGGCGGACATGTTGCGCGTCAGCCCGTTCTGCCCGGTGGCGCAGAAGGGGCAGTTCATCCCGCAGCCGCACTGCGAGGAGACGCACAGCGTGATGCGGTTCTTATAGCGCATCAGCACCGACTCGACCATCGCGCCGTCGAAGAGCCGCCAGAGGAACTTGATCGTGGCGCCGTCGTCGGTGGTCAGCCGGCGGACCTCGGTGAGCAGCGGCGGCAGGAACTCGCTCACCAGCTGCTCGCGGGTCTCGGCGGGCAGATCGGTCATCTGCTCCGGGTCGGCGGTGTAGTGCCGGAAGTAGTGCACCGAGAGCTGCTTGGCGCGGAAGCCGGGCAGGCCCATCTCCTGGGCCTTGGCCACCCGCTCCTCCATGGTGAGGTCGGCCAGGTGCTGCGGCGGCTGCTTGGCCTTCTTGGACTGGGCGAACTGCAGCTTCGGCCGCCCCTCGGCGTCGACGGGCTGCTCCCAGCCCTCCGCCTTCGGGCGGACCTGGGGACGCGACGCGTCGCCGTCACGGGTGGAGGAGTTCTTTGACGTAGCCATCCAGGCTAGTCTCCCATGCCATCGGAACGGCCCGACAAGCTCACCGACCGAGGGCAGGTCAGGCTCTTTCCCCGACGGGCACCTCCGAGGGCTCGTCACGCTCGGCCGCTGAGGCATCCTCGACAGGTCGAGCGGGCACTGTGCACAGCGAGCCGATGACGAGAGCGAGCAGCGCGAGCGGGAATGCGACGAGCGCGGAATTCACTCCCCCGCCGAAGATCTCCCAAGACACAGTCGCCACGCCGCCGGTCACCATGGACGCGACGGCACCGGCCGCGCTCACTCTCTTCCAGAACAGCGCCGCCAGCACCACCGGCGTCACCGCCGCTCCGTACATGGTGTAGGCATACAGCTGGAGATCCAACAGCGTGGGGAAGAACTGCACCAGGATGTAAGCGCAGATCGCAATGGCCACGACCGACACGCGAGCGGTGACGATCTGCTGTCGCGGCCCGTCGTCGGGCCGACCCCGCCGCGCCCGCTGGACCAAGTCATAGACAATGTTGCCGGAGCAGGTCAGCAGGTAGGACGAGCCAGTGGTGATGATGAGCGCGAGCGCCGCCACCAGAATCACTGCCCCGACGATGCCCGGGGTGAAGTCACCGGCCGCCAGCCCGAGCACGGCCATATCCGGGGCAGACCCCGGATTCACGATGGTGGCCGACGACGCGAGAAGAATGATGGGCACGATCATCAGCAGCCCGCCGAGGAAGAACAGGTAGCACGCACGCCGCGCCGTCGCAGGGGTCTTCGCCGCCGAGAGCCTCTGGTGCATGTTCTGGTCGCCCAGACACAGCAGGAACAGCGGGAGGAAGTATCCAAGGATCTGTACGGGTCCCAGAGGGCCTGTCATCGTGCTGAGGGCCGGGTCGAGCTGGTCCACATACCCGCCGACGCCTCCGACGTCCTCCACGAAGACCCACCCCAGGGCGAGACCGAGCCCGATGACGATGGTGATTGCAGAGAGGAAATCGGTCCAGGCCACAGACTTGAGTCCGCCGGCCAGAGCGAGAAAGGTGATCAGCAGGACGGCGACGACGGCCCCCTGGGCCTCACTCAACGGCGTGATGAGACTGAAGATGTAGCCGGCTCCCGTGAACTGGGTCGCGGCGATCCCCATGAAGGCGACGATCACGATCACCGTGCCGATCACACCAGTTGCCGGGCCGAATCGCGTGCGCAGCAGCTGTGGCACGGTGTGGAAGGACTTTCGGCGTACTTTCGCCGCGAGGCTCCCCAAGACCAGAGCGCCGACCAACGACCCCAGGAAGAAGAACACTCCTGGCAGCGGCCCGTTCTGAAATACGAAGCTCGCTCCCCCGATGATCGACCCCGATCCCACGAAAGTGGTGAGCATCGTGCCGGCGAGCACCCACGCTGGCAACGACTGCCCGGCCAGCACGAAATCTGTGCCGCTCTTCATCCGAGAGCGTCTGCCGAGCCATCCAGCGATGGCGATCATCATGATCAGGTAAGCGATGAGCACAGCGATGTTGACCACGATCCGGACACTCCTCGGGCAGAACGGTGATGCGCGACACATCAATAGTGGTCGCCATCACGCTTGCATGCAAATTACCTTGCATGCCCTGCGCTCGGAGCGGTGAGCATGGCACGGAGATCGATGATCCGGTCAGTCGGCGACGATTCCCATGCTCCGCCACAACGCTTCCACCTCTCGCAACGACGCTTCGGCGGTCGCTCGATCGCTGTCGGCCACCCCCGCCAGCAGCGCCTGCACCACCGAGACCGCCGGCACCGTCGACGGGAGTGAACCAGCCGACTCGCTGGGGACGGTGATCGACACATCGGCTCGCTGCGTCACCGGCGTCGTACGGTCACCGACGACGATCAGAGCCGCACCGCGGTCGGCGGCGAGCAGGGCAAGCTGATTTACGACCTCGGCCGTCTTCCAAATGTTGAACGACACGACGACGTCGCCCGGCCCGAGCGATCGGACGGCGGTCATCTGGGAGGACGCCGCCCCGACGTGCAGCATGAGATCGCAGCCGAGCAGCTGAGCTCCATGGGACAGCTGGGTAGCGGGGCCGGCGAAGCTGCCCGTCGCGAGCACGACGCCGCGTCTGGCCGTCCGGATCAGCTCGGCCCCCCGATCGATGCTCCGCTCATCCAACACCTCGGCCAGCGCACCCAGGGCGCGCATATCTCTCAGCACGGACCCGGCACCTCGCACCGCGTCGTCCTGCCTCCCGGAGCTGCTGAGCATCCGGTCAGCAGTCAACGTCGCCAGGTACTGCCCCCGATAGTCCAGGACGAAGGCCGGCCATCCCGAGAAGCCGAGGAACTGCGCAGTGCGCGTGACAGTGGCGACATTGACGCCCACGACGTCGGCAACCTGCTGTGCCGTCCGAAAAGCGCACTGATCAGGGGCCGCTCGGAGCTCCGCGACGACGCGCTCCGTCGCCGGCGACGGGCTACGACCGGTGACCAGCCGGTCGATCCAGGAGATGACAGTCTCACCCATTCTTGCAAGTCCCTTTGCATGCGGCTACGTTGATCGGACAGGCCATGCGGGGCGATCCGTCCCGGACGATCGAAAGGCTCTTCCATGCGACTCGACCGCTCAATCCGCACCATCACGAATACTCGCATCCTGGACCCTGAAACCGAGACCCTCTCGGAGCCCACCACCATCCGGATCTCCCACGATCGCATCGTCGGCATCGGCGGAGAAGCCCCCGCGGACCGCGACGCGGTGCTCGACGCCGAGGGAGGCATCGCATGCCCAGGCCTCATAGACGGACATGTCCATGTCCTGGCAGACACCGCCGATCTCGGACGGCTCGGCGAGACGCCTCCTTCGTACATCACAGCCACCGCCATCAACTCCATGCAGGATGCTCTCCGACGTGGGTTCACGTCGATGCGCGACGCCGGAGGTGCTGACTTCGGGCTCGCCAGGGCCTCCGAGGAGGGCCTCATCACGACTCCGCGCCTGTTCTACGGAGGAAAAGCACTCTCCCAGACGGGCGGCCACGCCGATATGCGCGCGCCGGGCACGGCTGTGATGGATCATCATCAATGCTGCCCTCATCTGGGCGTCGTATGCGACGGGGCCTCCGAGGTGCGCAGAGCCGCCCGCAATCAGCTGCGCACCGGGGCGCATCACATCAAGCTGATGCTCTCCGGCGGCGTCGCGTCCCCGACCGACCGCGTCGACTCGACACAGTTCTCCGACGACGAGATCCTAGCTGCCGTCGAAGAAGCTGAAGCCGCCAACCGTTACGCACTCGGTCACGCATACACTGCCCGCGCGATCAATCGCGGACTCCGTCTGGGCGTGCGATCCATCGAGCACGGCAACCTCCTCGACCAGGAGAGCGTCCGCCTGCTGCGCGAGCACGATGCATTCCTCGTTCCGACGCTGGTGACCTACGAGAGGCTCCATGTCGACGGCGCCGCCAACGGGCTCCAGGCCGAGAGCCAGAAGAAGGTCGAAGACGTGCTGCACGCCGGCCTGGAAGCATTGAGACTGGCCGACGAGGGCGGAGTCAACATCGTCTACGGCTCGGACCTGCTGGGGGACATGCGCAGCTGGCAGAGTCATGAATTCGCCATCCGTGCACGGGTCCAGTCCCCGGGCGCCGTCCTGCGCTCCGCGACGACGACTGCTGCGCGCCTGCTCCAAGCTGAAGGAGAGCTGGGCACGATTTCCGAGGGCGCACACGCCGACTTGCTGCTCCTCGACTCGAATCCGCTCGAAGACGTCTCCACACTCAGCGAACCGGATTCCTCGATCCGGCACATCATCAGCCGGGGAGGCCTGCTGGCCGTGTGACCACTGCGTGCGGAACGGCGCGCATGGAGCGACGCGGCCCGGGCACGCCGCGTCGACGAGCCTGCCGCTGTCGAAGCGCGCTGGACCGGGCGCGTCGCGCGGACGAACCTCAGCGGCTCAGGCGCTGGCGCGGCCGCGCTTCCAGTAGCCCATGAAGGAGACCTGCTTGCGGCTCATCCCGACGTCCTTGACCAGGTGCCGCCGCATCGCGGTGATGACTCCGGCTTCGCCGGCCAGCCAGGCGTACTCGCGGAAGCCCTCGGGCTCGGCGACCTCCCAGAGCACCGCGTCGTCGTCGACGGTCGGCAGCTCGCCGGTCTCCGGCGCGCCGACGGCGTCGCGGGCCGGGCGGCACGCCGCGGCGCGCTCGGCGAAGATCTCGGTCCGGCGACGGCCCCAGTCCTGCACGGCGGCGGCGAGCAGCTCGCCGGGCTCGGCGCCGTCGCGGCCGTGCCAGTGCACCTGCACGCCGCAGCGGGCGGCCACCTCCAGCGCGTCGTCGCTGCTGGGCACCTCCAGGTGGGCCTCGCCGTGGATGCCGGCGGGCAGCTGCTCGAGGATCGCGCAGATCGCCGGGACGGCCGTCTCGTCGCCGGCCAGCAGCACGTCCTGCGCCGTGCCGGGGTTCCACTCGATGCCGCCGCCGGGCTCCTCGGAGCGGCCGTCGGGGCCGATGACGATCAGCGGGTCGCCGACGGCGACCTCGCTCGCCCAGGCCGAGGCCGGCCCCTCGGTGCCGTGGCAGACGAAGTCGACGTCGATCTCACGCGCCTCGGGACGGATCGCGCGGACGGTGTAGGTGCGGATGGGGTTGCGCTCGCCCTCGTCGAGCTCGCGCCAGCGGGTGTACCACTCCATCATCGACGGCGCCGGCTCGGCGAAGAGCCCGACGTCGGGGAAGCTGCCGTCGGCGCGCGGCAGGAAGAGCTTGATGCGCTGGTCGAGCCCGCCGGTGCCGAAGTGCACCAGCGACTCGTCGGCCAGCGTGACGCGCACGAAGTGCGGGCTGAGCACCTGCACGGCCGAGACGGTGGTGTCGAAGGCGGTGTAGGCCGGACGCGCGGCGGGGCGGGCGGCGTCGGCCCGGGTGCGACGGCCGGTGCGGGCCTCGGGCACCGCCTGCAACCGCCGCTCGGCGTCGGGCCGTGCGGACTCCTCGCGGGTCGTCTCCTCGACAGGCTGTGCGCTCATCGGGCCCTTTCCCCCGCACAGTGCGGCCGGTCCGACCTGTGCGGCGTGCTCGCCGGAGGCCGCGACGGCGGATCCGCCGCGGCGAGGCGCCCCGAACCGCAACACCGGTCTCACCCGGCCGGGTCAGGGACGCCTCACCAAACTAGCTCCATTTAGGACATGGCGCAATCATCTAAATCCGGGCGATGGCCTCGCCGCCGCCCGGGGCGGCTCAGTCCGAATGGGCCCGGAACCGGCGCAGCCGCAGGCTGTTGGCCACCACGGACAGCGAGGAGAGCACCATCGCCGCTCCGGCGAGCATCGGATTGAGCAGCCCGAGGGCGGCCAGCGGGATCGCCACCGTGTTGTAGAGGAAGGCCCAGAAGAGGTTGGACCGGATGGTGCTCAGCGTCCGCCGCGACAGCCGCACCGCGTCGGCGACGCTGCGCAGATCCCCGCGCATCAGGGTGATGTCGGCGGCGTCGATGGCGACGTCGGTGCCGGTGCCCATCGCCATCCCCAGATCCGCCTGGGCCAGGGCGGCGGCGTCGTTGACCCCGTCGCCGACCATCGCCACCGTCCGGCCCTGCCGCTGCAGCGCGGCGACGGCGGAGACCTTGTCCTCGGGCAGCGCCTCGGCGACGACGTCGTCGACGCCGACCTCCTCTGCGACCCGCCGGGCGGTGCCGGCGTTGTCGCCGGTGAGCAGCGTCGGGGCAAGTCCGAGCGCGCGCAGCTCGGCGACGGCGGCCGCCGAGTGGTCCTTCACCGCGTCGGCGAGGATCAGCACGCCGGCGAAGGCGCCGTCGACGGCGACCAGCACCGCCGTGCGACCGCGGGACTCGACGTCGGCCAGCATCGCCTCGACGTCCTCCGGGACGCCGACCTGCCGCTCGGCCAGGAAGGCCCGGCGGCCGACGGCGACCGCCCGGGACTCCACGAGGCCGGTCACCCCGCGCCCCTCGTGGTTGGCGAAGTCCTCCACCGCCGGCAGCGCGCCGATCCGGGTGCCGAGCGCATCGGCGGCGGCCGCCGTCACCGCCCGGGCGATGGGGTGCTCGGAGCCGGATTCCAAGGCGCCGGCCAGCCGGAGCAGCTCCCGCTCGCCGAGCTCGTCATGGGCGGAGTGGACCGCGGTCAGGCCCATCGTGCCGGCGGTGACGGTGCCGGTCTTGTCCAGCACGACGGCGTCGATGCCGCGCGAGGCCTCGAGCACCTCGGGCCCGCGGATGAGGATGCCCAGCTGGGCGCCGCGGCCGGTGCCCACCAGCAGGGCAGTGGGGGTGGCCAGACCCAGCGCGCAGGGGCAGGCGATGATCAGCACCGCCACTGCGGCGGTGAAGGCCTCCTCCGGCGACGCGCCGATGAGCAGCCAGGCGCCCAGGGTCAGCACGGCGACGGCGAGCACCACCGGCACGAAGACCCCGGCGATGCGGTCGGCGAGCCGCTGCACCTCGGCCTTGCCGGACTGGGCCTGCTCGACGAGACGGGCCATCTGCGCCAGCTGCGTGTCGGCGCCGACGCGCGTGGCTCGGACGACCAGCCGCCCGGAGGTGTTGACCGTCGCTCCGGAGACCAGACTGCCGGGCGAGACGTCCACCGGCAGCGATTCGCCGGTGAGCATGGACATGTCCACTCCGGAGACCCCGGCGACGACGACGCCGTCGACGGCGACCTTCTCCCCCGGGCGGACCACGAAGCGGTCGCCGACGGCCAGCTGCTCGACGGGGAGACGGACCTCCTCGTCGCCGCGCAGCACGGCGACCTCCTTCGCCCCCATCTGCAGCAGGTCGCGCAGCGCCGAGCCCGCGCGGCGCTTGGAGCGCTTCTCGAACCAGCGGCCGAGCAGCAGGAAGGTGGTCACGGCGGAGGCGACCTCGAAGTAGACCGCCGAGGTCGCCTCCGACTCGGCGGGGAAGAAGGTGAAGGCGTGGCGCATCGAGGCCTCGCCGGCGGAGCCGAGGACCAGCGCGTAGAGCGACCAGCCGAAGGCCGCCAGCGTGCCCAGCGAGATGAGCGTGTCCATCGTGGCCGCGCCGTGCCGGGCGTTGACCGCCGCGGCGCGGTGGAACGGCCAGCCGGCCCAGCCGACCACGGGCAGGCTGAGGACCAGCGAGGCCCAGCCCCAGTAGTCGTACTGCAGCGCCGGCACCATCGCCCAGGCGACGATCGGCACGGTGAGCGCCGCGGCGACGACGAGCCGGCGACGCAGTCCGCGCAGCTCGCGGTCGGTGCGGGCCTCGGCGCCGTCGCCGGTCTCATCCTGCGCCGGCGGGGCCGACGGCTCGGCCTGATACCCGGTCTTCTCCACCGTGGCGACGAGACGTTCGACGAGCGTCTCCCGGCCGTCGGGGGACGCCGCCTCGACGCGGGCCTTCTCGGTGGCGTAGTTGACCGAGGCGGTGACGCCCTCGAGGCGGTTGAGCTTCTTCTCGATGCGGCTCGCGCAGGAGGCGCAGGTCATCCCGCCGATCTCGAGCTCGACGGACTCGACGGGCTCGAGATCGGCGGGATCGGCGGGGTCGCGCTCCGCGGACCGGGTCTGCTCCGGATGCGTCGTCATGCCGCGCGGGCCGCCTGGTAGCCGGCCTCGTCCACGGCGGCGACGACGGCCTCGTCGGAGACTGCGGCGGCGTCGTCGATGCTGATCCGCAGCACGCCTTCGGAGGCGCTGACCGACTCGACGGTCACGCCCTCGAGCGCTTCGACCTCCTCGCGGACGGCGGACTCGCAGTGGCCGCAGGACATGCCGGCGACGGTGTAGCTCTGGACGGCGGACATGGGAACCTCCTGGATTCGGGGCGTCGGCGGCGGCCGGGATCACCGGACCGCCGTCTCGTCTCATCGCCAATATACCCCTGAGGGGTACACATGTATACCCCTGTCGGGTATCGTGGAGCACAGTCGAGCCGAGACGAGGAGATCCCATGACGACCCCGGAGACCGACCTGGTGCACCCTGCAGACCAGGTCATCGCCCAGGCCGAGCACCCTGACCGCCCGCACGACGAGCACTCCCCCGAGGAGCCCGCCGGGCACGGATACATGTCCGAGAAGGAGAAGTACCTCTCGCGCGTGCGCCGCATCGAGGGGCAGGCGCGCGGCATCCACCGGATGATCGAGGACGACACCTACTGCATCGACATCCTCACCCAGATCAGCGCGATGACCTCCGCGCTGGAGAACGTGGGGCTCGCCCTGCTGGACGACCACCTGAAGCACTGCGTGGCCCATGCCGTGCAGAACGGCGGCGACGAGGCCGAGGAGAAGCTGCAGGAGGCCCAGGCCGCGATCCGCCGGCTCGTGAAGTCCTGACGCACGCAGCCCCGCCCCGTGAAGTTCCGAGACGGGCCGCGGAATCCGACCTGCCAGGCGCGCGGCCGACGTCGACACCTTCCCGCCCCCGCGACGGGTCTGGCAGCTCCTAGACTGGCGCCATGGTCACACCCCTGCGCGGCACGCTGCTGCTCGTCGGTGGCACCGCCGCCCTCGGCGGCACCTCGCTGCTGATCTCCTCGATCGCCGCCGACCCGATCGTGATCGCCGCCCTGCGATGCCTGCTGGCGGTGCCGATGCTGCTGCCGATGATCCTCTGGGAGCTGCGCCGCGTCGACCGACGCGCCTCGCTGCCCCGCCGGACCGTCGTCGGCGCGCTGCTGGCCGGGCTGGCGCTGGGGGTCGACTACAGCTTCTGGAACACCTCGATCGGCGCCGTCGGCCCGGGCATCGCCACTGTGCTGCTGAACATCCAGCTGGTGATGCTGCCGCTGATCGCCTGGCTCTCTGAGGGCACCCGGCCGATGCGCCAGCTGGCGCTGATCATCCCGCTGATGCTGGCCGGCGTCGCACTGACCGCCGGCGTGCTCGACGTCGACCTCGCGCAGCTGCGCCTCGGCGGGGTGTTCGCCGGGCTGGCGGCCGGCACCGCCTATGCGGTCTATCTGGCCGTGATCCGCCGCACCGCCCCGGCGACGACGCGGCCGGCCTCGTTCACCGTGCTGGGGCTGGTCTGCCTGGCCGCCGGGCTGGCGGCGGCGACGGCGAGCCTGGTCACCGGCGGCTTCGAGATCCCCGCCGAGCCGCTGGCCTGGGGGCAGCTGCTCGCCCTCGCGCTGCTCGGCCAGGTGGTGGTCTTCTGGTGCCTCAACGTCGGCATGACCGGGGTCTCGGAGACGACGACGAGCACGCTGCTGCTCCTGCCCGGCGTCTTCGCGCTGGCGCTCAGCGCCGTGCTGCTGCGCGAGACGCCGACGCCGGCCCAGCTGCTCGGCTGCGCGGCGATCATCGGCGGGGCCTGGTGGGCCGCGCAGGCCTCGCACCGGCACGCCCGACGCCGGGCGGCCGGCGCCGATCCGGATGTCACGTCCGGACCCGGTCGTCACGCCCGGACCGAGACGTGACATCCCGGTGAGGACGTGACACGACGACGGCCCGGCCCCGAGGTCTCGCCCCGGAGCCGGACCGCCCGGGTCAGTGCTGAGCCGTCGGCTCAGTGATCGTGGGAGTCGCCGCCCTCCTCATGCTCGTGCGAGTCGCCGTCCTCCTCGGCACCTTTCTCGTCGCCACCCTCGTCTCTAGCCTCGCCGTGCTCGGCGTCGCTCTCCGCAGAGACGCCCTCGACCACCTCGCCGTCGGCGGCGGTGATCTCGTTCGGGGTGAAGCCGACGTCGACAGTGTTGAGGACCTCGCCGGCGGCCAGGTCGACCATGTGGATCTGCTCGGCGTCGGGCTCGGTGATGTAGGCGATGTCGTCGACGACGCGGATCGCCGGCCGCGGCTCCTGCCACTCGTCCGGCTCGGTCCAGGAGTCCATGATCTCCAGCGTCTCGAGCTCCTCGCCGGTCTCCTCGTCGAAGGTGTGCAGCACCCCGTCCTCGGCGAGCACCAGCGCCTCCCCCTCGGGGCCCCGCGCCAGCGAGCGGAAGTTGTAGGCGGCCCCGACGTCGGCACGGGTGATCTCCTCGGACTCGGAGTCGATCAGCGCGATCTCGGTCATCGGCTCCTCGGCGTCCTCGTCGGTGTTGTAGTCGCCCAGCAGCACCGGCGAGTCCTCGGCCGGGAAGAGGTTGCCGCTGCGCGCGTAGTCCGGCTCGGCGTCGATCTTGGTGAAGCTCTCGCCGTCGTAGAGCAGGACGCCGTCCTCGCAGCCCACTGCGATGGTGCCGTCGGAGAGCGCGGCCTCGCCGTGCACCCCCGGGCAGTCCTCGCTGCGGGCGATCTCCTCGCCGTCGGCGTCGACCACGTGGGCGCCGCTGCGCTGCTCCTCGTCGCCGAGGGTCTCCAGCCGCGAGCCGTCCTCGAGCACGACGGCGACGCCGTGGTGGGCCTCGGCGGTCTCGGCGGCCTCAGTGGGCAGCTCCTCGGCGTAGCCCTCCTCTGCCAGCGTCGACAGGTCGGCGAGGTCGTAGGTGCGGATGTCCCCGGTGCCGTCGAAGAAGAGCGCGCCGGTGCCGTGGTGGGGCACCGCGTGCCCGGGGTGGTCGCCGTCGACGGTGACATCGGTGAGCACCGGGTCGGTCGTGTAGTAGTGATTGTGCGAACCGTGCGGCTCGCCCCAGGTGCCGGCGTCCAACAGGCGGAAGCCGCCGCCCTCGGTGAGGAAGACATGACGTCCGTCGCCGGCCGGGTTCACCCGCAGGAATCCCTCGGCGTCGAAGTCGCCGAGCGTCTCCAGCGTGGCGCCGTCGAGCACGGCGACGCCGCCGTCGTGGGTCACCGCCAGGCGCGTCGTCGGGCCGGCGGCCTCCTGCGCCTCGCGCTCGGCAGGGTCGACGGCCTCGGAGGCGGAGGACGAACCCTCCGGCTCGTCGTCGGACGCACCGGCGGACCCGTCGGCACACCCGGCGAGGGCGACGGCGGAGACGAGCAGCAGGGACAGGGAGGCGGAGTGATGTCGTTTCATGCGAACCATTCTCACCAATCCCGAGGCGTGTTGCAAATCATTCTCAATCACCCGTCGACGAAGAGCCGAGCCGCCCAGGTGTCGCTTTGTGTCCGCGGGCCGCCGCTGGACCCCGGCGGCTCCATAGACTGGCGGACATGCCCAGCACCCAGTGGAACCCCGGGGCCTATCTGACCTACGCCTCGGAGCGGACCCAGCCGTTCATCGATCTGCTGCAGCGCGTGCGCGCGCCGCAGGCGACCTCGATCCTCGACCTCGGATGCGGCCCCGGCAACGGGATGCCGGTGCTGCGCGGCATGTGGCCGCATGCGCGGATCACCGGCGTCGACTCCAGCGCCGAGATGCTCGACCGCGCCCGCGAGGCCACCGACGACGACCGGATCAGCTACCGGCGCTCCGACATCCGCGAGATCACCCTCGACGAGCCGGCCGACCTCGTGGTCTCCAACGCCGCCCTGCAGTGGCTGCCCGACCATCGCGCCCTGCTGCCGCGCCTGATGGACCTCGTCGCCCCCGGCGGCACGCTCGCCGTGCAGGTGCCGGGCAACTTCGGAGCCCCCAGCCACCGGCTGCTCGCCGAGCTCGCCGGGCGTGAGCCCTACGCGGCCCACGTCGACGCCGGATCGCTGCTGCAGCCGACGGCAGAGGTGGCCGACTACATGCTCGACGTCGCCCGGCCCGGCTGGCAGATCGAGGGCTGGGAGACCCGGTACCACCACGTGCTGACCGGCGAGGACCCGGTCTTCGAGTGGATCTCCTCGGCCGCGGCGCGGCCGGTGCTGCAGGCGCTGCCGGAGCCGGAGCTCTCCGCGTTCGTCGCCGAGTACAAGGCCGCGCTGCGCGAGGCCTACCCGAAGACGGCGCTGGGCACGATCCTGCCGTTCCGCCGACTGTTCCTCATCGCCCGCCGCCCGCAGGAGTGACCCGGGCGGGCCCGGCGCCCAGCTGACCCGGCACGCAGCGGGTCCGACGCGGCCGACGGCGGCGTCGAGGTCGGACGCGTATGATCGACGGCGCCCGGACGCCTGCGCCGGGCCGACCCCCTCCGGGCCGGCCCGCACGGCCCGGCACGCCCCGCACGTCCCGATCAGCGAGGTCCCATGCCGCTCCACCCCGCCCCGACGCCGCGCACTCCGTGGATCGTGATGAGCACCTACGTGCTGGTGACGCTGGCCCTGGCCTGGGCGGTCACCCTGCCGCTGGTGGTGCAGTCCCCGGCCGAGCGCACCGATGCTCCGCTGGAGCTGCACCAGAACCTCTTCCTGCTGAGCCCGCTGGTCGGCGCGATCGTCGCCTGGTTCGTCGAGCGCCGTCAGCCCCTGGCCGTACTCCACGGCGTGACGGCGGGTTCCCGCGGCGCGAGCACGGCGGGCGATGCGAATGCCGCTGATGCCGCCGACGACGCCGGCGAGGAGATCTCGCAGAACGGCGTCACCTCCCCGCTGCGCCGCCAGCACCTGGCCGATGCGCTGGGCCTGACTCCGCTGCGTCCGGTCTCACGGCTGATCAGCTGGTGCGTGCTGGCGCTGCTGCTCTTCCTCGCCCTGACGCTGGCCGCGCTCGGCGTCGGCGCGCTGCTCGGGGTCTACCCGCTGGACCTCTCGATGCCGCTGTTCACCCAGGATCTGGCCCGCCGGCTGGGCGAGCAGGACGGCGGCCAGTTCCTGGTCAGCGGCCTGCTGGTCGAAGTCGGCGTCATCGTCGTCTCGGCGATCGCGACGATGCCGCTGCATGCCACGGCCGAGATGGGCTGGCGCGGCTGGTTCTTCCCCCGGCTGCAGCGCCGCCTGGGCCCGACGGCGGCGGTGCTGGCCACCGGCGTGCTCACCGGGGCCTGGCACACGCCGCTGCTCGCCGTCGGCTTCCACTACACGGACACCCCGCTGCCGCTGGCGGTGCTGCTGATGTGCGGCTACTGCGTGGTGATCGGCGGCCTGCTGGCCTGGATGCGGATGCGCTCGGGCTCGATCTGGCCGGCGGCCTTCGCCCAGTCGATGATCACCGCCGCGACGATCCTGCACTTCTGGTTCGCCGGCGCCGACCCGCAGTTCGACTACCGGGCGGCGACGCTGCAGGGCTGGTCCGGCTGGATCATCCCCGGGGTGCTGCTGGGCGCCCTGCTGCTGGCCCGACGTCGGGCCTTCGCCCCGACCGGCTGAGCCGGCCCCGTCGAGTGGGCGATCTGTGCAGGTTTCGGCCGTCTGCGCGCGCCGAAACCTGCACAGATCGCCCTCTCGATGCGTGTACCCGCCGCACCCGTCTCCGCATGCCCGCACGTCGGGACTCACCCGCCCCCGCGTCCCTGATGAGTCTCGTTTTTCCTGCCGGAAACAGCCCGATGCCACGGGTGAAACACCCTCTTGGAAGGGTGGGCGCCATCGTCATCACCTCCCCCGGGACCGGCCCGTCCGGCTCCGGGGAGGACGACACCCGACGGCGGAAGGCAGGACTGCACGATGAGCCCCACTCCCCACCCCTCCGGGCAGCTGACCGAGGAGCAGCCACGTTCTGCGACGACGACTGACGACGCCGGCGCGACGGGCCCGACCGACCGGCTCGTCGTCGAGCGCGGCCGCTGGATCACCAACTGGCAGGCCGAGGACCGGGACTTCTGGGAGGGGCCGGGCCGCCCGACGGCGCGGCAGAACCTGATCTGGTCAGTCTTCTGCGAGTTCCTCGGCTTCGCGGTCTGGCAGCTCTGGTCGGTGACGGTCATCTTCCTGCCCGAGGTGGGCTTCTCGCTGACCACCGGCCAGCAGTTCTGGCTGGTCTCGCTGCCGCCGCTGGTCGGCGCGACGCTGCGCATCCCCTACAGCTTCACCGTCGCCCTCTTCGGCGGGCGGAACTGGACGATCGTCTCCGCGGCGCTGCTGCTGATCCCGACGCTGGCGATCACGCTGACCCTGGGCAACCCGGAGACCCCGATCTGGGTGCTCTTCCTCATCGCCGCGGCGGCGGGCTTCGGCGGCGGCAACTTCGCCTCCTCGATGTCCCACATCACCTTCTTCTACCCCGCCCGCGAGAAGGGCGCGGCGCTGGGGATCAACGCCGCCGGCGGCAACCTCGGCGTCGCGGTCTCGCAGCTGCTGGTGCCGATCGTCGTCAGCGCCGCCGCCTTCGGCGCCCTGCAGCCGAACCTGCCGATGGCCGGGCTGTTCTGGATCCCGTTCATCCTGGTCGCGATCTGGGGCGCGAGGCGGTACATGCACAACCTCTCGCACGCGAGGAACGACATCGCCGGTTCGCTCTCGACGCTGCGGGAGAAGCACCTCTGGGTGATCGGGCTGATCTACATCGGCACCTTCGGCTCCTTCATGGGCTTCGGCTCGGTCTTCCCGACGCTGATCACCATGACCTTCCCGGAGTTCTCCTCCTTCCAGGTGCTCGGCGCCGCGCTCTCGCTGGCCTTCCTGGGCCCGCTGGTCGGCTCGCTCTCCCGCCCCTGGGGCGGCCGGCTGGCCGATCGCTCCGGCGGCGCCCGGATCACTGCGGCGACCTTCCTGATCATGGCCGCAGTCACCGCGCTGGTGGTGCTGACCCTGCCGCTGGAGAACTTCTGGCTCTACCTGACGCTTTTCATGGTGCTGTTCACCCTGACCGGCATCGCCAACGGCTCCAGCTACCGGATGATCCCGGTCGTCTTCCGGATCTCGGTCCGCGCCGACGACCGCGTCGGCCATGAGCGCAAGGCCTCGGCCGCGCTGGGGCTCATCGGGGCGATGGGCGGCTGCGGCGGCTTCGCGATCCCGCAGATCCTCAACGCCTCGCACGGCTCCACCGGCGCCTTCGACGTCGCTTTCTGGTGCTTCGCCGCCGCCTACGTCGGCTTCGCCGCGCTGACCTGGGCGGTCTACCTGCGGCCGGGCACCGTCTTCTCCCGGGCGAACGTCTGAGGCCGCGATGACCGAGACTGCTCCGACGACGCCGGCCGGTCCGGGCTCCGGCTCCGAGGCGCCGCAGACGCGCAGCGTGCAGACCCACTGCCCGTACTGCGCGCTGCAGTGCGCGATGACCCTGACGGTCACCTCCTGGCCCGACGCCGCCGACGACTACGCCGTCGCCGGCGCGGAGTTCCCCACCAACCGCGGGAGGCTCTGCCGCAAGGGGGCGACGGCGGCGGAGCTGCTCACCCGCGACGACCGGCTGACCGCCCCGCTGCTCCGCGGCGCCGACGGCGAGCTCCGCGAGACCGACTGGGACGCCGCCCTGGACCACGTCGCCGCGCGGATCGCGGCGCTGCAGGCCGAGCACGGCCGCGACGCCGTCGGCGTCTTCGGATCCGGCGGGCTGACCAATGAGAAGGCCTACGCGCTGGGAAAGTTCGCCCGCACGGTGGTGGGCACCGCGCAGATCGACTACAACGGCCGGTTCTGCATGTCCTCGGCGTCGAAGGCCTCCACGCTGGCCTTCGGCCTGGACCGCGGGATGCCCTTCCCGCTGACCGATCTGGACGACGCGGCGACCATCCTGCTGCTGGGCTCGAACGTCGCCGACACCATGCCGCCTTTCGTCCAGCACCTTCAGGGCGCGCGGGAGAAGGGCGGGCTGATCGTCGTCGACCCGCGGCGCTCGACCACTGCCGCGCTGACCGAGGGCGAGGCCGGCTTCCACGTCGCCCCCTCCCCGGGCGGCGATCTGGTGCTGCTGCTCGCCGTCGCCCAGGTGATCCTCGAGGAGGGCTTCGCCGCCGAGGACTATCTGGCCGAGCGCGTCGACGGGCTGGCCGCCTTCCGGCGGTCGGCGATGCGCTGGTGGCCCGAACAGGCCCAGACGGCCACCGGCGTCGGCGCGGACCTGATCCGCCAGCTGGCCCGTCGGCTGGGCCACGCCGCCGCCCGGGCGCGGGCCGGCGGGGATCCGGTGTTCATCCTCACCGGCCGCGGCGTCGAGCAGCACCGCGACGGCACCGACACCGCGCGGGCGGCGATCAGCCTGGCGCTGCTGCTGGGGCTGCCGGGCACCGCCGCCGGCGGCTACGGGACGCTGACCGGGCAGGGCAACGGCCAGGGCGGCCGCGAGATGGGCCAGAAGAACGACCAGCTGCCCGGGGCGCGCTCGATCCTCGACCCGGCCGACCGCGCCCATATGGCCGAGATCTGGGGCGTCGACGAGGCCGCGATCCCCGGCGTCGGCCGGCCCGCCGCCCAGCTGCTGCACACGATGGACACCGGCGACGGGGTCCGCGGCCTGCTGGTCCACGGCTCCAACGTCGCGCTCTCCGCGCCGGACGCCGACCGGGTGGTGGAGAACCTGCGCGCGCTGGATCTGCTGGTGGTCGCCGACTTCTTCCTCTCCGAGACCGCCGCGGAGGCCGACGTCGTGCTGCCGGTGCTGCAGTGGGCCGAGGAGGAGGGCACCATGACCAGCCTCGAGGGCCGGGTGCTGCGCCGCCGGCGCGCCGTCGACCCGCCGGCCGGCCCACGCTCGGAGCTGGAGATCTGGGCCGACCTGGCTCGCCGTCTGGCCTCCGTGCTGGACTTCCCCATCGAGCCGGCCGCCGTCTTCGCCGAGATCGGACGGGCCACGCGCGGGGCGACCGCCGACTACTCGGGCCTGGACTACGCCGCCCTCGACGACGGCCAGGCCGCCTACTGGCCGCTGCCGGCCGGTGCGGAGGAGGCTGACGAGGAGCACACCACCACCGACGAGCCGATCGCCGGAACGGCGCGGATGTTCCGCGAGCGCTTCGCCCATCCCGACGGCCGGGCGAGGCTGACCGACATCCGCGCCGGCCGCGGCATCGCACCGGCCGGCCGGCAGCTGGTCTTCACCACCGGCCGGCTGATGGAGCACTACCAGTCCGGCGCGCAGACCCGCCGGGTCCAGGAGCTGCACGCCGCGCATCCCGAGCCCACGCTCCAGCTGCACCCGGCCGTCGCCGCGCAGTTCGGGCTGGCCGAGGGTGAACCGGCGACCGTCACCAGTGACCAGGGCGAGATGACCGGGCTCGTGGTCCTCGACGACGGGCTGCGCACTGACACCGTCTTCGCCCCCTTCCACTTCCCCGGCGCGGGCACCGCCAATCGCATCACCCGCGGACTGACCGATCCGCAGTCGAAGATGCCGGAGTTCAAGAACACCCCGGTGAGCATCCGGCCCGCGGAGACGCTCGAGACCCCTGCAGCCGAGACGACCGAGGAGCTGCCCCGATGACCGTTCCGTCCTCCTCCCCCGCTCCGCAGTGCCCGGTGCCCGCCGGCGGCGCCGGCGGCGCGGCCGTCCCGCATGTGGTCGTCGTCGGCTTCGGCCCGGTGGCCGCCCGCCTGGTCGACGAGCTGCACGACGCGATCGCCGACGGTGCTGTGCGGCTGACCATCCTCGGCGCCGAGCCCCGACCGGCCTACCAGCGCATCCGCCTCGGCGACGTCTCCGTCGGTCGGACGGCGCCGGAGGACCTCGCGCTGGCCGACGACGCCGAGCTGGTCGGCCTCGGCGTCGACGTCCGCTGCGGGGTCACCGCGACGGCGCTGCATGCCGCGACCCGGGTGCTCACGCTCAGCGACGGCTCGGCGCTGCACTACGACCGGCTGGTGCTGGCCACCGGCGCGGAGGCGATCATGCCGCAGATGCAGGTGGAGAGGCGCCGCGACGGCGCGGTCGACGCCGAACTGAGCATGCGCGCCCGCCGCACGGCCGAGGCCGGCGGCGAGGCGGGCGAGCGCTTCCCCGACGGCGTCATGGCGCTGCGCACGATGGAGGATGCGACCACTCTCCGCGCCGCCGTCGCCGCCGGCGAGCCGGTGGTGGTGCTCGGCGGCGGCGTGCTCGGCGTCGAGGCCGCCCTGGCCGTCGCCGAAGCGGGGGCGCCGGTGACGCTGGTCCACCGCGGCACCGCACCGATGGGCCGGCAGGTCGACGCCGACTCCGGCCAGCTGCTGCGTCGCGAGCTGGTCGCCGCCGGCGTCGACGTCCGCTCCGCTGCCGACATCCACACCGTCGTCTCCGACGACGGGAGACTGACTGCAGTGCGCACCTCGCGCGACGAGAAGCTGCCTGCCCGGCTGCTGGTCGCCTGCTGCGGCGTGCGCCCGCGACATGAGCTGGCCTCCGACGCCGGGCTGCCCACCCGATGGGGCGTGCACGTCGATCGCGACTGCCGCAGCCTCGGCGACGAGCACGTCTTCGCGATCGGCGACTGCGCGGCCCACGAGGGTCGTGACCCGTCCGGGCTCATCGGCCCGGGCTGGGAGCAGGCCGAGCTCGCCGCCGCGGCGCTGCGCCGCGACCTGGGGCTGGCCGCCGCCGTCGAGCGCGATGCCGCCGGGCACCCGGTGGACCTTGCCCGCCCGGACGACGCCGGGGAGGCCGCCGAGGCGGTCGAGGACCCGCGTCTGGAGGTCATTCTGATGAAGTCGAAGACGCTGTCGGTCGCCTGCGCCGGCACCACCCAGGTGGACCCCTGGGCGCCGGATGCGCCGACGGTCTCGACCTGGTCGGATCCGCAGGCCGGGCAGTACCTGCGCATCGTCACCGAGGGCGAGCGGCTGCTGGGCTTCGTCTCAGTGGGCATGGCACGCACCGCCGCCGAGCTGGCGGTGCACGCGAGCCGCGGCACTCTGCCGGTGGCCGACCGCACCGCACTGGTCGCCGCCCAGCACGCCACCGCCGAGCAGGAGCTGGGCGACGACGATGTCCTCTGCCGCTGCTCCGGGGCGACGGCGGGCATGGTCTCCGAGGCCGCCGAGACCTGCTCGACAGTGGACGAGGTCGGCGCGGCCTGCCGGGCGGGCACCGGCTGCGGGACCTGCCGTTCGTCGATCGAGAAGGTTCTGGCCGCCGCGCCAGCGTCGGTCTGAGAGTATCCGTCCGTCGTGCATTGCCCAATACTCAGTGCATTCGACTGGCCCCGGGGAACAGCATGAACCTTCGAAACTCGATCCTAGTTCCTATCGAGCTATACACCCCATGCTGAACTCAAATTAATCATTGTTCCATAATACCTCACTTGAGGACTGGGGATCGAGATTTCGCCCAGGTCCACAGGACCTGCGCTTGATCTTTACAAGGGACGAAATCAGTTATCGTCATCGATGCCGGCCAGGCTTGCAGAAATGCTTGAGACCTTCTCCCTGACAAGTTGCGGAGAGTCGACGAGCCGGTAGGAACTCACTCGGCTCCCCCCTTCCGTCGATCGACGAACCGATCCAATTAGCGGATGTTCCAGAAGCTTGAGAACGTCGCCGATATCATCAGTCGTAGGCCGAGGATCCAACTCATCCCGGACGATAAGGTAGAGCTGTTCCGGCGAAAGCGCCCCCTTAGTCACTTCATCGGCTTCTCGCGCTTCCTGAGCGAGAACAGCAACGATTTGGGCAAACAATTCTCGTCGACGCTCCGCTTGGACCCACACAGCTTCCAGACTCTTTCCAGCGTTAGAGTCAGGGTCAACCAAGGAAATGAATTCTGAAGCAGACAAGGGACTACGTTCATGGCGACGAATAAGTTGCCCCAAGTCGCTGGCAGAGAGAAGACGTACCCCGTGTTGCTCGGCGCGTGGACGAACGCGCCCACTGTCGAAGCCTGGCCCCACAAGAACTACGTAGTCGGCTTCGTGCTTATCCTTGTGCTCTGCCAAGGTGTCGAACGAGACCGCCCCTTCATTCACAGATCCACTGCGAGCTGATTTAGCGTCGACGATAACTCGCACCGGGGTACCGTCAGCACTCTCAACCGTCGCGAGGACGTCCGTGTTTCCGCCACCGCCAACATGTCGCGCTTCAAACCCCAGGAAGGAAAGCGCCTCAGCTGCGGCCTTCTCCAGACGAACGGGCGACTCCCCATCGACAGAAGCCCATTCCAGCTCCTTCGCCAACAACTCGGCCGATGACTGCGAACCATCATGACGAGACTCATCGCTGACAGAGATTTCGGCGACGTTCTCGCTCATAGAATCCTGAAGGGGAACCTCCTGAACGAGCCGCTCGCCAAGGGGCGTGGGATGGAACCGCCAATTGGCCAGCTCGCTAATTAGACCCGCCGCCTTGAGCAGCTGGAGCCGAGTACGGATACCACCGACATCGACGCGAGTCAGGCCGAAATAGGAATGCGCAGCACGGGCCAAATCGGGCGCCTTGTCACTCTCGTATAGCAACGGGATAAGCTCCAGCATGGCCAAGAACTTGGCGTGCAAGATTAACACCAGGTCCAAAGGTTCCTGCGACTCCAGCCAGGCCGTCGCCGGGCTGGTCGGCGAATATACGTTGAAACCCGTCTGCTCCAAAAGTCCAGATTTCGTGAGAGTCGTCAGGGCGGCACCAAAAGAACTCTCTGACATCCGGAATGTTTCCTTTGAGAAAGTCAGCAAGTCCGCCCGCGTGATATGTGGTGAAGCAGCATTGACCAACAGGTATAGAGAATCGACAATGCTTGTTTCACCGTTCCCCCGTGGGATGTAACCAAACGGCGACGACCGTCTTCCCAAAGTGTTCTGATCCAACTGCTCGACCAGCGCCTTGATCGCCGCCGGGGAAGCAGGCACCTCTACGACTACAGCCGAGGGCTGTGGCATCCGTTCGGGGCCGCCTAGTTGAAGTCGCCCGAGAGCTTCATGTCCAAGATCCGTGAGCTGAATGAGATCGTTAGTCCGATACTCGACCAGCCCAAGTACCAACATCCAAGCCATTCTGCGTCTGACTTGGTCTGCTGTCGACCATTCAAGTTGATACTCAGTCGCGGCTGTCTCCTTCAGCATCCGCACACTCGTGGGTTCGACACTGATCGCGTCCAGCATCTCGCCTACATACCGCACGTGACGGTGAAAAAGAGACAATAGAGCCAGTGGATCCTGGGACTCCATCCACCGACGGGCTTCTTGCGGTACTGCAAAGTGCTGTCGGTCCACCGTCGACACCAAACCTGCAGGGCTAATTTGCTTCACGGCATCCCGCAGCTTTCTGACGGTACCGTCTGCGATCTCCACCGTCGCGGTCGCCAGTCCATCTTCAGCGTCGACGGCGTTCAAGATCCGCATCAATGTGTGAACCTGGTTCCGCCCACCTCCCGGAAGTGAAGGCATACTCGATATTCTTGAAGCCCACGGGAGTGGAACCACTGCACCCTGTTCAACTACTTCTGGACCCGACTCGTTCATACGTTCCCCTCGGCACTCCGTCCGTACACGATTCGTTCTTCATATCATGTGCTGAGACGCGCGCGACCCTGGCGCCGCTCCGGTAGGCTGCACGTTGCTACCGACCTCCCCGATACAGTTACCGCAACACATGCAGTTCGGCCAGCACTGGCACCTTCTGCCCGTGCGCCGGTCCTACGCTTAGTCCTTCACAGTGAAACCCACCTCGTGCCACCCGGTGGCGCCGTCCGGGACCGTCGCCCTGACCTCCTCGGTCTGGGTGGCGCCGTCGCCGTCGGTGGCCCGGACCCGCAGCCGGTGCTCGCCGGGGCCGACGTCGTCGAGCCGCAGGGAGAACTGCCGCCAGGTGTCGATCCCGCCGGCGGCGGCGAGCTCGGCCGACTGCCACGCGCCGTCGTCGAGCTGGATCTCCACCGCGGCGATGCCGCGATGCTGGGCCCAGGCGGTGCCGCCGACGGCGACCTGTCCGGTCGAGACCCGGGCGCCCTCGCGCGGGACGTCGATCCGTGAGGCGGTCTTGATCGGCCCGCGCGCCGACCAGCCGCGGTCGGTCCAGTAGGCCGTGGCGTCGGCGAATCGGGTGACCTCCAGCTCGACGACCCATTTGGTCGCCGAGACGTAGCCGTAGAGCCCCGGCACCACCAGCCGGGCCGGGAAGCCGTGCTCCGTCGGCAGCGGCTCGTCGTTCATCCCGACCGCCAGCAGCGCGTCGCGCTCATCGCTCAGCGCGGCCAGCGGCGTGGAGGCGGAGAAGCCGTCCGTCGAGCGGGAGAGCACCATGTCGGCCTCGGGCAGCGGGCCCGCCTCGGCCAGCAGCGTCCGCACCGGCAGCCCCAGCCACTTCGCATTGCCCACCAGGTCGCCGCCGACCTCGTTGGAGACGCAGGCCAGCGTCACCCAGGCCTCGACCAGGTCGCGCTCGAGCAGCTCGTCGAAGTCGAGGGTGACCTCGCGCTCGACGAGTCCGTGGATGCGCAGCCGCCAGCTCCGCGGGTCGACGTCCGGCGGGACCAGGGCGGTGTCGATGCGGTAGAAGGTGTCATTCGGCGTGGTCCAGCGCGGCATGCCCGCGACGTCGGCGGACACTGCGGACGGGCGCGGGGCGCGGCGCGCCGGCCGCGGCAGCGTGATCGTCTCGCGCAGTCGCCGGCCGGCATGCAGGACCGAGGCGCCGAGGCGCCCGGCGACGAGACCGGCCGCGCCGAGCACTCCGACGGTCGCGGCCAGCCCGATCACGCTGCGGCGGCGCGGAGCCGACGCCGAGGACCCGGCCGAGGAGGACGACGACGGCGACGACGGCTGCGAGCCCGGCTGCCTCTCCGCCGCGCGGGCTCCGCGGCGCACCAGGCCCTCGAGCACGAGCAGCCCGAGGACGATCCCGCCGACGGTCGGCAGCACGGCCGGCAGCCAGGCGATCCCGACGAGTCCGACCTCCGGCCGGGAGACGACGGCGGCGGCGAGCCCGAGGCCGACGCCGAGCACGAGGAGCCGGGCGATCACGCGACGCGTGCGGGCGAGCAGCCCGAGCGCGGCGGCGAGCGCCGTGGCGACGACGCCCATGACCACGAAGAGCGCGATCTTGTCGGCGGTGCCGAAGAGGGTGATCGCCGCGTCCTTCAACCAGGCGGGGCTGGCGTCGATGACCACGGCTCCCAGCGCCAGCAGCGGCGATCCGTCCGGGATCAGCAGGCCGGCCAGGAGCTCGGCCGTGCCGAGGGCGGCCAGCGCGGCGGCACAGCCGATCAGCGCGGCCGCAGGACGGGTCAGGCCGGGCTCCGCCACGGCGTCGTCCTCCTCGATCCGGCGGCACAGCTCATGCTTGATCGTGCGCGCGGGAGGCTCGACCGGTCAATGCGGCGCGTCCTGGGCCCCGCCCTGGGCGACGACGCCCTCATCCCGCCCGCTCCTGAGAAGCCGAGATCACCGAGTTGTCGCAGGATTCCCGTGGTGCAGCACGGTGATCCTGCGAAGACTCGGTGATCTCCGGGGCTCCACGGCAGAATCGCGCCGGATCAGACCACGACGGCGACGCGGCCGGCGTCGTCGACGCGCACGGCGAAGACCTGAAGCCGCGGGCCCTCCTGGCTCAGGCACTCGCCGGTCTCCAGGCAATAGACCTGCTTATGGATCGGCGAGGCGAGCGTGGGCCGCCCCTGCTTGGTGCCGACGATGCCGCGGGCCATCACATGCGCCTTCGCGACGTCGTCCCTCTGCGAGACGGCGAAGATCCGGTCGCCGGGCACGCGGATCAGCGCGATCTGCACCCCGTCGACCAGGGCGGCCTCGCCGAAGAAGGGCTCGAGGTCCTCCAGCCGGCACACCACATGCTCGGTGCCGGCCGGCGACGCCCCTCCCGACGGCTCGTCGGCGGTCTCGTGCGCGGTGCGGGCATCCAGTGCAGCTGTCATGCCGACCAGGCTAGGCCTGCGGCGTTTCAGCCGTCGTGCCGCGGTGTTTCCCGCCGGTGAAACGCCCTTCATCCCGCCTGACTCCTCACCAGAGGACCTCGTCATCCTGGCTTTACAGAGGGGATACGGCCGGGAAATCGCCCCCGCCTAGCGTGGAACGCACCCGAAGTCGGGGACGGCGTCGCCGCAGATCTGCGACGGCCGCAGAGCGCGGCCGTACGGCGCCGATCGACCGCCGCGCCCTCCGGGGCGCCCGGCACCGACCGATCGCGAAGGGGAGTTCCGATGTCTGCACCCAGCACAGCGACCACCACCGACGGCGCGCCGACCGGCGAGGCCCGCCGCATCGTCGTCGTCGGCGGCGGCCCGGCCGCCCACCGGCTGACCGAGGCGCTGCTCGCCCGCCGGCTGCCTGGGACGACCATCACCGTCTTCGCCGAGGAGCCCGTCGCCCCCTACGACCGGGTCGCGCTGTCCAGGCGATTCGAGACTGACGACGACCTGCTGCTCGGCGAGCCGAGCCTCTGGGAGCATCCGGCGGTGACCCTGCGCACCGGCGTCGCCGTCACCGGGATCGACCCGGACGCGCGCACCGCCACCACCGCCGCCGGCGAGACCGTCGACTACGACGAGCTGGTGCTGGCCACCGGCTCCTCGGCCCCGCGCCCGCCGATCGAGAACAGCGAGCACATCGCGGTCTACCGCACCCTCGACGACGTCGACTGGCTGCGGGCGAAGGCCGCCGAGCTGGCCGAGGGTCTCGGCCGCGCTCCGCGCTGCGCGGTCATCGGTGGCGGGCTGCTCGGTCTGGAGGCCGCCGGCGGACTGCAGGGCCGCGGCGCCGAGGTCACCGTGGTCCATTCCCGCCCGTGGCTGATGAACGCCCAGCTCGACGAGTTCGGCGGCCGCACGCTGAACCGGCTGCTCGAGCAGGAGGGCTGCACGCTGCAGCTGGGCGAGCGCCCGGCCGCGCTGACGGTGGACCTCGAGCGCGCCGAGCGGACGCATCCCTATACGCTGCACTTCCCCACCGCCGACGACGTCGCCGCCGACCTGGTCGTCGCCGCCATCGGCATCACCGCCCGCGACGAGCTGGCCCGCGCGGCCGGCCTGGAGCTCGGCCCGCGCGGCGGGGCGGTCATCGACGACACCTGCGCGACGTCGGCGGACGGCGTCTGGGCCATCGGCGAGGTCGCCTGCTTCGAGGACACCACGATGGGCCTGGTCGCCCCGGCCAACGCGATGGCCGAAGTCGTCGCCGACCGGCTGGCCGGCGGGGACGCGACCTTCGACGGCTTCGACACCGCGGCGAAGCTCAAGCTCGCCGGCGTGGACGTCGCCTCCTTCGGCGACGGATTCGCCGAGGCCGACGACGCCCTGGAGGTCGTCTTCGCCGACCCGGCCGAGGGCGTGTACCAGAAGCTGGTCGTCTCCGACGACGCGAAGACCCTGCTGGGCGGCATCTTCGTCGGCGACGCCAGCCCCTACTCCTCGCTGCGGCCGCTGCTCGGCCGCGAGCTGCCCTCCGAGCCGGGCAGCTTCCTCTCGGCCGCCGGCGGCGAGCCCGCCGAGGTCGAGCTGCCCGACGACGCGCAGATCTGCTCCTGCCAGGACGTCTGCGCCGGCAGCATACGCTCCGCCGTCGCCGGCGACGGCGAGAATCCGCCCTGCGGCGACATCGGCGCGATCAAGGCCTGCACCGGGGCGGGCACGCAGTGCGGCTCCTGCCTGCCGCTGACCAAGAAGATCATGGAGAAGGAGATGCGCAGCCAGGGTCTGGAAGTCTCCACCGCCCTCTGCGAGCACTTCGCCCACTCGCGCAGCGAGCTCTTCGAGGCCGTCCGTGCCACCGGGCTGACGTCCTTCACCGCGATCGTCGACCGCTTCGGCACCCCGGCCGACGCCGCGACCAACTTCGGCTGCGACATCTGCAAGCCGGCGGTGGCTTCCATCCTCGCCGCCGAGTACGACGAGCACATCCTCGACGACGGCCGCGGCGCGCTGCAGGACACCAACGACCGCGCACTGGCCAATATGCAGAAGGACGGCACCTACTCGGTGGTCCCGCGCGTGCCGGCCGGCGAGATCACTCCGGAGAAGCTGGCGGTCATCGCCGAGGTCGCCCGGGAGTTCGACCTCTACACCAAGATCACCGGCGCCCAGCGCATCGACCTGTTCGGCGCCCGGCTGGAGCAGCTGCCGTCGATCTGGAAGCGGCTGGTCGACGCCGGCTTCGAGTCCGGCCAGGCCTACGGCAAGGCGCTGCGCAACGTGAAGTCCTGCGTGGGCTCGACCTGGTGCCGCTACGGCGTGCAGGACTCGGTGGCGATGGCCGTCGAGCTGGAGATGCGCTACCGCGGGCTGCGGTCGCCGCATAAGCTGAAGTTCGGCGTCTCCGGCTGCGCCCGCGAGTGCGCCGAGGCCCGCGGCAAGGACGTCGGCGTCATCGCCACCGCTGAGGGCTGGAACCTCTACGTCGGCGGCAACGGCGGCGCCACCCCGGCCCACGCCGAGCTGCTGGCCAAGGACCTCGACGACGAGACGCTGCTGCGCTACATCGACCGCTGCATCATCTACTACGTGCGCACCGCCGACCGGCTGCAGCGCACCGCGCACTGGATGGCCGAGCTCGACGGCGGCGTCGACCACGTCCACGACGTCGTGGTGCAGGACTCGCTGGGCATCGCCGCCGATCTCGAGGAGGCCATGGCCCGCCACGTCGACACCTATGAGGACGAGTGGGCGGCCACGCTGCGCGACCCGGAGAAGCTCCGCCGCTTCCGCAGCTTCGTCAACGCCCCGGAGGCTCCGGACACCGGGCTGTCCTACGTCGTCGACCGCGACCAGCGCCGCCCGGCCACCGAGGAGGAGCTCGCCGCCGCCGAGACCGGCGAGGGCCCGGTGCTGCTCTCCGGCCCGCGGATCCCGGTGCGCGGGGCCGACGCGCCGCAGCCGGCGGGAGTTGGGGTGAGCTCATGAGCGGCGGGACTCCGCGGGGCGCCGTGACCCTGGTGGGCGGCGGGCCGGGCGCCGGCGACCTGATGACCGTGCGCGCCCGGGACGCGCTGGCCGCCGCCGACGTCGTCTACCACGACCGGCTGGCCCCCACCGACGACCTGCCGGCCTGGGCGCCGCGCGCTGAACTGGTCGACGTCGGCAAGCGCCCCGGCCACCACCGCGTGCCGCAGGAGGAGATCGGCCGGATGCTGGTCTCCGCAGCCCGCGCCGGACGCGTGGTGGTCCGACTCAAGGGCGGCGACCCCTACGTCTTCGCCCGCGGCGGCGAGGAGGTCGCCGCCTGCCGCACGGCCGGCGTGCCGGTCACCGTGGTCCCGGGGATCTCCTCGGCGATCGCGGTGCCGGCCGCGGCCGGCATCCCCGTCACCGCTCGCGAGGTCTCGAAGGCCGTCACCATCATCTCCGGCCACGATCCGCTCTCCGAGGAGGAGCTGGCCGGGCTGGTCGGCCTGGGCGGGACTGTGGTGGTGCTGATGGGGGTGGGCACGCTGGGCCACACCGTCTCCGGGCTGCAGCGCCGCGGGATGGCGCCGACGACGCCGACGGCGATCATCGAACAGGGCTTCGGCGCCGCCCAGCGCACCTCGATCGCCCCGCTCTCCGAGGTGCTGGCCGCTGCCGCCCGGCGCGGCGTGCGGGCCCCGGCGGTGCTGGTGGTCGGCGACGTCGTCGCCCTGGCCGCCGACGAGCCCGGCACCGGCGAGGCGACGGCCGAAGGGCCCGGCATGCGACGCGTCCGCGCACTGGCGACGACGGCGGTGGGATGATGGTCCCCATGGAGCAGCATCCCTCGACCGCCGCCCCCGCCGACCCGCCGTCGGCCGACACGAGCGCGTCCTCCCCCGCCCCGCCCGGCGGCGGGCTGCCGCAGTCGCTGACCGGCTTCCGCATCGGCGTGACCTCCGACCGGCGCAGCGAGGATCTGATCTCGGCGTTCGAGCGCCGCGGCGCCGAGGTCATGCACGCCCCGGCGCTGCGCCTGGCCCCGATGACCGAGTCCGCGACGCTGCAGCACGACACGCAGGCGGTGATCGACGCCGCCCCGGACTTCACGATCATCACCACCGCCTACGGCATGCGCCGCTGGACCGAGGCCGCCGACGCCCAGGGAACGGGCACGGCGCTGCACGTGGCGCTGGACGGCTCCTCCATCCTGGTCCGCGGCCCCAAGGCCCGCGGCGCGGTGCGGGCCGCCGGGCTCGACGACGACGGCGCCGCCGAGGACGAGCGCACCGCCACCGTCATCGACATGCTCCTCGAGCACGACCTGGCCGGCAGGACGGTGGCCTTCCAGCTGCACGGCCGCACCGACCACGAGCAGATCGCGCGGATCGAGGCCGCCGGCGCCCGGGCGATCACCGTGATGCCCTACGCCTGGATGAAGCCGGCCGAGGACTCCGAGCTGCTGCGGATGATCGAGGCGGTGATCGACCGACAGCTGGACATCGTCACCTTCACCGCGGCCCCGGCGGTGGACGCCTTCCTCGAAGTGGCCCACCAGTACGGTCAGGCCGAAGCGATGCTGGAGGCCTTCCGCTCCGACGTCACCTGCGCGGCCGTCGGCGACGTGACCGCCGCCCCGCTGCTGGACTCCGGCGTCCGGCCGATCATCCCGTCGCGCTGGCGGCAGGGGGCGCTGATCCGACTGGTCGGCGACCACCTGGAGCAGCACCAGACGCTGCGGGCGACCACCCGGCACGGTCCGGTGGAGCTGCGCGGCGCGGAGGTGCGCTTCCCCGAGGTCAGCGCCGAGCCGGTGCGTCTGGCCCCGGGGCCGCTGGCGCTGATGCGCGCCCTGGTCAAGGCCGAGGGCGCAGTGCTCTCGCGCGCGCATCTGCTGACCGTGCTGAACCAGTGCGACTCCGAGCATGCCCTGGAGATGTGGGTCTCGCGGCTGCGCAAGGCGCTGCCGGTCTCCGACGTCATCTCCACAGTGGTCAAGCGCGGCTATCGCCTGACAACATGACCTGAGCGCACGACGACGGCGGCGCGGCGGGCCGAGCCGAGCGGCGCGACGTCAGGGGCGTCGGGCCGCGGGCGCTCGTCGTCGTCGGCACGCGTCGGGGGCCGGACGGCATACTGGAGCCATGATCACCGTCACCTCCCCCGCCTCTCGCGCCCGGCGGCCAGCCCGGCTCGGCGTCGCCGTGCTGACCGTCGGCACGCTCGCGCTGCTCACCGGCTGCGACGACTCCCCCGACGCGCCCCAGGCACCGGCCGAGACGCTGGCCGAGGCGCTGACCACCGGCGACTTCTCCGAGGTCCCCGTCGACGGAGCGGCCGCCGGCGATCTCGAAGCCGCCGTGGCGAACCTCCACGAGCCCTTCGGCGAGATCGACCCGGAGATCACCGTCGGCGAGATCGCCCTGGACGTGCCGGAGGAGGACTCTCCGCAGGCGCCGACGGCGACGGTCCCGCTGCACCACGCCTGGGACCTCTCCGAGCTGGGCGCGCCGGACGAGACCTGGGAGTACGACACCGAGGCCGAGTTCACCTACTCCCGCGAGGCCGAGGAATGGCGGCTGGAGGCCGACGTCGAGGACGTCCTCGCCGACTACGACGGCGCCGAGGCGGTGGGCATCTCCACCGTCTCCGGCGACCGGGGTCGCATCATGGACCGGCACGGCAAGGCGATCGTGCGCGACCGGGAGATCATCCGCGTCGGCCTCGACAAGACGCGGCTGACCGACGACGACTCCCCCGCCTCGGAGAAGCGCCAGCGTCAGGCGGCGCGTCAGCTGGCCGAGCTGGTCGACATCGACGCCGAGAGCTACGCCGACAAGGTGGTGGGCTACGGCGACGAGGCCTTCGTCGAGGCGGTCCCGCTGCGCGCGGACTCGGACCGGGTCACCGCCGAGGAGCTGGAGTCGATCCCCGGCGCGGTCGGACGCGAGGACACCATGCCGCTGGCCGAGTCGTCGGACTTCGCCCCGCTGCTGCTGGGCCGCGTCGGCGACGTGACCGCCGAGGACCTCGAGGAGGACGAGACGCTGCAGACCGGCGACACCATCGGCCAGTCCGGCATGCAGGGGACCTACGACGACGTGCTGCGCGGCGAGGGCGGGCTGCGCATCCACGTGGGAGGCCAGACCCAGCACACGGTCGAAGCCAGCGCCGGCGACGACGTCGACACGTCCCTGGAGCCGCGGCTGCAGCAGCTCGCCCAGGACACCATCGCCGAGCAGGACTCGGCCGCGGCGCTGGTGGCGATCAAGCCGTCCTCGGGCGAGGTCCTCGCCGCGGCCAGCCACACGCCGGAGAGCAGCTGGGTGCCGACGGCGACGCAGGCGACCTATGCGCCCGGCTCCAGCTTCAAGATCGTCTCCTCGCTGACGATGCTGCGCGACGGGATCGAGCCCGACTCGACGGTGCAGTGCCCGATGAGCACCACAGTGCACGGCCAGGCCTTCAACAACCATGAGGGCTTCTCTCCGGAGTATCTGGGCGACGTGACCTTCCAGGAGGCGGTGGCGACCTCCTGCAACACCGTCTTCGTGGACCGCTGGGACGACACCACCTCCCCCGAGCTGCAGCAGGCCGCCGCCGACCTGGGGCTGAGCAACGAGCTCCAGGACATCGGGATGCCGGCGGACTTCGGCTCGGTGCCCGAGGACTCCGAGCGCAACGAGCTCGGGGCGAACCTCTTCGGCCAGGGCGTGGTCGAGACCTCGGCGCTGGGGATGGCCACTGTGGTCTCCTCCGTGGCCGCCGGCGAGACCGTCCACCCGTGGCTGGTGGACCCGGAGGACCAGCAGGACGCCGAGGAGGGCTCGGACGAGGACTCGGAGGAAGGTTCGGAAGGTGACTCGGACGAGAGCTCGGAGAACTCCGAGGAGTCCGGGCTGACCTCCCAGGAGGCCGAGGACCTGCGCACGCTGCTCTCCGACACCGTCGACTACGGCACGCTGGAGACGATGGAGGAGATCCCGGGCGCGCCGGTGCTTGCCAAGACGGGCACTGCGCAGGCCGGGTCGGACGAGGACATGTACGCCCACACCTGGGTGGTGGCCGTCCAGGACGATCTGGCGGTGGCGATCTTCGTCGAGGAGGGCGAGTACGGCTCCTCGACCAACGGTCCGCTGCTCCACGACTTCCTCACCGGAGCGCCCGACATCCTCGAGTGATCAGCCCCACCCCCGGGGACAGCCCCTCCCCTCCGGGGATGACTCCGTGGAAAGCGTGGGAAAGCATCGACATTCCCACACGTTCCACGGAGTCATCCCCGGGGTGGAGAGGGGTGTGGCGGGGCGGGGCGGTCAGCCGAGGCGTCGGCCGCACCAGGACGGCGGGGCCTCGACCAGCGCCGCGGCGCGCTCGGCGACGGCGGCGTCGAACGGCGTCGTCGCCCCGGCCTGCTGGTCGACATGCAGCCCGAGGACCTCCTCGGTCGCGACCAGCTCCTCGCCGGAGACCATCTCGTGGGCCAGGTGCAGCGTCTTCGCCCCGACGCCGACGACCCGGGTGCGCACTGTCAGCGGCGCGCCGAGGCCCACCTCCTGCAGGTACCGGACATGGGCCTCGACGGTGTAGACCGAGCAGCCGCTGTGCTCCCGCCCCTCGGGGCCCAGTCCGATGTGCTCGAGCACCCCGTCGGTGGCGTGGCCGAAGACCAGCACGTAGAACGCCTCGGACATATGGCCGTTGTAGTCGACCCACTCCGCGGCGACCGTCGTCCGGTGCGACGGCGGCCCGGCCCCGGCCGCCGTCGGCTCCGCCGCGCTCACTGCGCGGCCTCCGCGCCGGAATCCGCACCGGAGCCCGCACCGGCGCGCCCGGACTCCGAGAGCCGCCGGATGGCGATGATGCCGGCGTCGCGCTCGGCGATCAGCTCCGCCACCCCGCGGCCGTCGGCGGCCCGGTCGCTGCCGGCCACCACGGCGTCGCGCAGCCGGGGCGTGAGCTCCGGGGCGTCCAGCCGCGTCCACGGCGACTGCAGCGAGGGTCCGAAGTGGTCGAGCATATGCGCCATGCCGCCTTCGCCGCCGGCCAGGTGGAAGGTGAGCATCGGCCCCTGCATCGGCCAGCGCAGCCCCGGCCCCTCGGTGATCGAGCGGTCGATCTGCTCGACAGTGGCCTCACCGTTGTCGACCATGTGCAGCGCCTCCCGCCAGAGCGCCTCCTGCAGCCGGTTGGCGATGAATCCGGGGACCTCCTGATCCATCCGGATCACCGACTTGCCCAGCCGCGTGTAGAAGGCCGCGGCCCAGTCGACCGCCTCGGCGGCGGTGGACTCGCCGCCGACGACCTCGACCAGCGGGATCAGGTACGGCGGATTGAACGGATGCCCGACCACGAACCGCTCGGGGCGGGAGACCTCGGCGGCCATCTCGGTCATCCCGTAGCCGGAGGTCGACGATCCGACGACGACGTCGGGCGCGGTGACGGCGTCGACGTCGGCCAGCAGCCGGCGCTTCATGGCCAGATCCTCCGGGGCGGACTCCTGGACGAAGCCTGCCCCGTCGACGGCCTCGGCGAGGTCGGCGTGCACGCTCCAGGCGTCCCGGGACGCGCCGGCGACCATGTCCAGCTGGCGCAGCGCCGGCCAGGCGGCGTCGATGAGCCGGCCGAGCCGCTCGGCGGCGTCGGGCGCGGGGTCCCAGACCCGCACGGTGAAGCCGCGGGCCAGGAAGTAGGCCGCCCAGCCGCCGCCGATCGTGCCGGCGCCGACGCAGGCGACAGTGCTGACCTCCTCCAGGGCCGGCAGGGCGAGCGCGGGCGTGCTCTCGGTGCTCTCGGTGCTCTCGGTGCTCTCGGTGCTCTCGGTGCTCTCGGTGCTCTCGGTCATCATCAGGCTCCCGTCGCGGCGGTCGACGTCTGGACGGTCAGGTCGAGGATCTCGCGCGCCTCATCGGGCGTGGCGACCTGGTGGCCCAGGTCCTCGATGATCGACACGGCCCGCTCGGTGAGTGCGGCGTTGGTCGCCTTCACCCCCTTGGAGAGGTAGAGGTTGTCCTCCAGCCCCACGCGGGCGTGGCCGCCGGCGAGCACCGAGCGGGCCACCCACGGCAGCTGGTTCCGCCCCAGCGAGAACGAGGTGAACTCAGCCCCCTCCGGGAGCATGTCCACCATGGTCTGCAGCAGCCGCGGATCGGCCGGGGCGCCGTAGGGGATGCCCATGCACAGCTGGTAGAGCGGCGGCGGGTCGATCAGTCCCTCGGACACCAGCACGTTCGCGAACCACAGGTGGCCGGTGTCGAAGATCTCCATCTCCGGCGTCACGCCCATCCGCTGGATGGCCGCCGCACCCTCGCGGAGCATGTCCGGGGTGGAGACGTAGACGTCGCTGCCCTCGCCGAAGTTCAGCGTGCCGCAGTCGATCGTGCAGATCTCCGGGCGCAGCTCCTCCACGTGGGGCAGCCGGTCGAGGCCGGACACCAGGTCGGTGCCGGGCAGCTGGCGAGTCGGCTGCTGCGGGTCGACGACGAGGTCCCCGCCCATCCCGGCGGTCAGGTTGATCACCGGGTCGACGTCGGACTCGCGGATCAGCCGCACCGCCTCGCGGTAATGGGCGACCTCGCGCGAGCCGAGCGTGGTCTGCGGGTCGCGGACGTGGATGTGGACGATCGAGGCGCCGGCGCGGGCGGCCGCGATCGCGTCGGCGGCGATCTCCTCGGGGGTGACCGGGACGTGCTCGTTCCGGCCGGCGGTGTCTCCAGCGCCGGTCAGGGCGCAGGTGAGGATGACGTTCCTCGGCATGGGTGTGCTCCTGTGCAGTCGGTGGTGCAGTCGATGGTGCTGTCAGTGGGTCCGGTGCGGGCTGCCGCCGCGCCCAGTGCTGCCGCGCCCGGTGCCGTCGAGGCGGCGCCCCGCGAGCAGGACGCCTCGCCGGACCGTCGAGGGTCCGGCTGCTGAGGCGGCGGGAGGATCCGACGCGCGTCGCGTCGGGGCGCAGAGGGCGGCGGAGGGCGGCGGAGGGCGCCCGGCGTCAGGCGGTGGCTCGGTCGGGCGGCGAGCCCTCCGAGGACGGGACGGGCCGCTCGATCGTCAGCTCGGCGCCGGGGACCAGCAGCCGTCGCTGGACGTACTCGCCGATCCGTCGGGCCATGGTCTCGTCGTCCAGCACGCCGGTGAGCACCTGCGTGCCGAGGCCGTCGACCAGGGCGGTGAGCTCCTGGGCCATGGCCTCGCTGGAGCCGGGATGGATCGCCCCGAGCTCCTGACCGTCGGCGATGGCCGCACGGACGGTCTCCGACCAGCGGCGGTAGATCTCCAGGTACTCCTCGTCGATGCCCTGCGCCAGGGCCACGCGGTTCCAGGACTGCAGCCAGATCGACCATTCCAGGCGACCGATCTCGCCGTGCGGGGACTGCATGTCGAGCAGCTGCCAGAGCCGTGCCACCGGGTCGTCGACGGCGGTCAGCCGGGCGATCTGCCGACTATGGGCGAGCTTCACCGAATACATCAGCGTCGCGGCGAAGAGGTTCGGCTTGCCGGGGAAGTAGTAGTGCACGGTCGCGCTGGAGACGCCGGCCGCCGCGGCGACGTCGCTGACCCGCACCGCGTCGAAGCCCTTTCCGGCGAAGAGCCGCCAGGCGGCCTCGACGATCTCCCGATGTCGGCGCGCCTGGTCCGGGGACGCGGGCGTGGCGCCGGCGGTCTCCAGCTGCGGCGGGGTGACCGACACCGAGGTGTCGTCACCCTCCTCACCGAGCAGCCGCCCGACGGTGACGCCGGTGCAGCGCGCGAGGTCCACGAGCTCCTGCCGGGTGAACCGGCGCTGGCCGGAGAGCGACTTCGACAGCTTGGTCTCGTCGATCCCGGTCTCCTCCGCGACGCGGCGCTGGGAGCGCCCGGCGGCCCGGATGGCCTCGCGGACCCGGCGGGCCACGGCGAGGCTGCTCGTCATGCTGGACATGGCCGTCAGCCTACTGATGATCGACAGCAGATCGCAAGAACCTGACTTTTGATCAGAACTTGCGATACGATCGGCGACGGCGGGGCCCGGCCACCGGGTTCCGTGGACGTGGAGGACGCGCCCCTGCGGCATACGAGTCAGAGGAGGAACCCGAGGCACGGAGCGCGTCCGATAGGATGGGACGTCGTCACCGATCGACGGCGACCCGCCGACTCGATCACTGCGCATCGCCGCACCGACGATGCCCCGTTGATGCACCGACACCGCACCGACCTGCGGCCCGCGCACCCCGCGGCGCCGCGCCAGAGGAGAATCCGGCCCGTGCCCGAGCAGTCGCAGCCCTCCGCACCGCAGACCGCGGCGACGCACCGTCGTCGCCCGCTGTCCTTCGTGCGGCGGAGCAACCGGCTCTCTCCGCGGCGCCAGCGCGCCTGGGACGCCGCACTGGGCCACGAGCTGCTGGACCTGCCCCACGGCGAGCGGGACACCACCGTCGCCGAGGGGATCACCGTCGACTGGGACCGCGAGTTCGGCCGGTCGGCGCCGCTGATCGTCGAGATCGGCTCGGGCTCCGGCGAGGCGGTGGCCCACGCGGCCGCCGCGCAGCCGGAGACGAACTTCCTGGCCGTGGAGGTCTATCGGCCCGGCGTCGCCCAGCTGGTCAGCCGGCTGCGACGCGAAGGGCTGACGAACGTGCGGGTGGCCTGCCTGGACGCGACCGAGGTGCTGGACAAGCTGCTGACGGCCGGATCGGCCTCCGAAGTGTGGATCTTCTTCCCGGACCCCTGGCACAAGAAGAAGCACACCAAGCGGCGTCTGGTGCAGCCGGCCTTCGCCGAGGCCGTCGCCCGGGTCCTGCCCGACGGCGGCGTCTGGCGGCTGGCCACGGACTGGTCCGGCTACGCGGCGCAGATGCGCGAGGTCGTCGCCGGTTCGCCGGCCTTCGTCAACCCGCACGAGGGCCGACTGGCCGGCGAGGAGTCGCCGCTGACGCAGGTGCGGCGCCTGGGCCTGGAGAAGGAGGAGCCGCTGGACGACGACGAGGCGATCGACCCCGTCGGCGGCTGGGCTCCGCGCTTCTCCGGACGGGTGCAGACCGACTTCGAGTCCAAGGCGCTCGAGGCCGGCCGACGCATCTTCGACCTCACCGCAGTCCGTCACATCTCCTGACGTCCACCTCCCGCCGCGCGACTGCAGGCCGCGCGCCGTCGCGACGCCGCACTCCCCCGCCTCCGGCCCGCCGGACGCGGTGACGGAGGCTCGGCGTCGCCGTCGACGCCGCCCGGCAGTCCAGCGTGCATGCACGGCGCCCCGCGCCGCAGATGCACCGCGCGCCGCCGTGCCCGCGTCCCCGCCCGGGACGCGCACCGTCGGCGCGGACCGCATGGCCGCAGGCATGATCGACGAGGTCGACATGTTCGACGACGAGACGAACGAGGTGTGAGAACCCATGGCTGATGATCAGCCGCCGAACACCCGCCCCGAGGGCGGAGACGATCCCGCGCAGGATCCCACGCAGGATGCCGCACAGAGTCCGGGCCGGACCGCGGAGGAGCGCTCCCGCTCCCGCCGCGCCACCGACGCCACGCGTCGCGCCGGACAGGCCCTGGGCCGCATCAGCCTCTACTCCCGGCGCGACTACCCGCACGACATCCACCCGGCCCTGGTGCCGGGACTCGCCATCGACGAGCAGCGCCGCCGCTACCGGGTGGACAAAGTGGTGTTCCTCATCGCCGGCGCGCTCACCGTGGCCTTCGTCATCTGGGGCATCGTGAACCCCGCGAGCGTCTCCACCGTCTCCGGCGCGGCCTTCACCTGGACCATGGAGAACCTGGGCTGGCTGTTCAACGTCGTCGCGATCGCCGTGCTGGTCTTCCTGCTCATCGTCGCCTTCAGCCGGTACGGGCGGATCCCGCTGGGCAAGGACGGCGAGGAGGCCGAATACTCGACCTTCGCCTGGGTCGCGATGCTCTTCGCCGCCGGCCTCGGCATCGCCGTGCTGTTCTTCGGACCCTTCGAGCCGATGGACCACTACCAGAACCCGGCTCCGCTCACTGCGGCGCCGGAGACGCCCGAGGCGCTGCACCGCGGGATGGCGCAGGTCTTCTATCACTGGGGCTTCCACGCCTGGGCGATGTACGCCCTCGTCGGCGGCGCCGTCGCCTATGCGGCCTACCGCCGCGGCCGAGTGCTGCTGATGTCCTCGATCTTCCGCAACCTCTTCGGCCGGCGGCAGTCCGAGGGCTTCGCCGGCCAGCTGGTCGACATCTTCGCGATCATCGCCACGCTCTTCGGCACTGCGGCCGCCCTGGGCATCGCCGCGATGCAGATCGGCCAGGGCGTCACGATCATCACAGGTGTCGACGAACTGACCAACACCGCCCTGGTGGTCGTCATCTGCGTGCTGACCATCGGCTTCGTGCTCTCGGCGGTCTCCGGCGTCTCGCGCGGCATCCGCTACCTCTCCAGCATCAACATCGTGCTGACCGTCGCCCTGGTCGGCCTGGTCTTCATCCTGGGCCCGACGCTGTTCCTGCTGAACCTGCTGCCGGCGTCGATCATGGAGTACTTCAACTCGATGTTCGAGATGATGGGCCGCTCGGCCTCCTGGGGCCAGGAGACGCTGGACTACCAGTCGGCGCAGACGGTCTACTACTGGGCCTGGTGGATCTCCTGGTCGCCGTTCGTGGGCATCTTCATCGCCCGCATCTCCCGCGGCCGCAGCATCCGCCAATTCATCCTCGGCACCATCCTGATCCCCTCGACGCTGATCTTCATCGCCTACGGGATCATGGGCGGCACCTCGATCTGGATGTACCGCGAGGGCATGGAGGGCTTCAGCGACGACATGGCCGCCCCGACGGTGTTCTTCACCATCGTGGAGAACCTGCCGGCGCTGGACTGGCTGCCGCTGCTGATCATCGTGGTGCTGGCGATCTTCTTCATCACCTCCACCGACTCCGCCTCGGTGGTCATGGGCATGCTCACCACCCGCGGCGACCAGAAGCCGCGCAGCTGGGTCGTGGTCTTCTGGGGCCTGGTGATGACCGGCATCGCCGTGGTCATGCTGCTGCTCGGCGACGCCACCGCCCTGCAGGGGCTGCAGTCGCTGGTGATCATCACCGCAGTGCCCTTCGCGATCATCATGCTGCTCATCATGGTCGCCTGGTTCCGCGAGCTCGGCACCGATCCGCGGGCGCTGCGCACCAAGTACGGCGAGAAGGCGCTGCGCGACGCGGTGATCGACGGCGTGGACCGCTACGGCGACGACTTCACGCTGCAGGTCGTGCCCACCGCTCCGGGCTTCGGCGCCGGCGCGGGCGTCGACTCGGAGGACCCGATGTACACCGAGTGGTACCAGCGCACCGACGAGAACGACGTGCCGGTCGGCTACGACTTCACCACCGGCGAGTGGGAGGACGGCTGGACTCCGGAGGAGGACGACGAGTGGCACGGCGACGTCGAGAACTACAACCCGGCGACGTCGCTGGCCACCGCTCCGGTGCCGGTGGTGTCCGCGGACGGCACCGTCCAGGACCCCGCGCAGGACGTGGACGCCCCGGAGGAGCCCGAGGCCGAGTCCGCTCCGCGCTGACCGGCGTCGGCTGAGACGCATCGAGCGGGGGATCCTTCGTGGTGCCGACGCCCGGGATCGGGCGCGGACCGCGAGGGATCCCCCGCTCGACGTGCACAGAGGGCGCGCGCGGAGTCAGCGACGCCGGCGCGGCGGGTCCCAGAGCACCATGGCCTGGGTCCGCGGCCGGGGCCGCCGGCCATGGGCGACGGTGACGACGTCGCCGTGCGGCCCGACGGCGAAGACCCGCGGGCGGTTCGCGTGCCGCTCGGACTCGCGCAGCTCGTAGCGGAGCTCGTCGACGGTCGCCTCCAGCTCCTCGACGCGATTCTGCAGCTCGATGACCCGCCGGATGCCTTCCAGCGAGACGCCCTCCTGCGAGAGCTGCTGGATCTGGCGGAGCTGCTCGACGTCGTAGGGCGAGTAGCGACGGTGCCGGCCGCCCTGCCGCCGCGGGATGACCAGGCCGATGCGGTCGTACTGGCGCAGCGTCTGCGGATGCATCTCCGCGAGCTCGGCGGCCACCGAGATCACGAAGAGCGGCGCGTGCCGGTGTTCGGCACGCTGCATGCGCGGGTCCTCGCCGCCGGCGCCAGAGGAGCCGCCCGGAGCGGCGGCAGCGGCGCGGTCCGCCGCGGCGCCGGCCGCGGCGGACGTCCGCCGATCCCGTGGGCGCTGGACCATCAGACCGCCGCCTTCGACTCCAGCCCGTCGCGCGGATCGACGTCGGCGGTGGCCTCCGCATAGCGGCGGACCGCTTCGAGCGCCTCCTCGGGCAGCTCGGCGGGCACCTGGACGTCGACGGTGACGAGCATGTCGCCGCTGGCGGACTTCCGGCGGATGCCGTGGCCCTTCAGCCGCAGCACCTTGCCGGTTGTGGTGCCGGCCGGGACCTTGATGCGGACCCGCTCGCCGTGCACGGTGGGCACCTCGACCGTCGCCCCGAGGGCGGCCTCGTCGAAGGACACCGGCAGGTGCATGCGGATGGCGTCGCCGTCGCGCTCATACAGCCGATGCTGGCTGATGGAGACCTCGACCAGCAGGTCGCCGTCGCCGGCCGGGCTCTGCTGGCCCTTGCCCTTGACCCGGACCTTCTGGCCCTCCTTCACCCCGGCGGGGATGCGCACGTCGATGACGTTCCCGTCGGGCTCGCGCAGCCCGACGGTGGTCCCGCGCACCGCGCCGCCGAAGGAGATGGTCGTCTTCGCCGTGCGGTCGGCCCCCTTGGCCGGCGCGCCGCCGCCGAAGCCGCCGCCGAACGGCGAGCCGCCCATGCCGCCGAAGAGGTCGGCGAAGTCCGGGCCGCCGCGGCCGCCGCGGGGCTGTCCCCCGCCGAAGCCGCCCTCGTTGAACAGCCCGCCGAAGAGGTCCTCGAAGCCGGCGCCCCCGGCCGCGCCGCCGGAGCCGCCGCCCGGCGCGCCGGAGAAGCGGGCGCCGGATCCCATCGCCCGGATCGCGTCGTACTGCTGACGCTGCTCGGGGTCGGTGAGCACGGTGTGGGCCTCGGCGACGTCCTTGAACTTCCGCTCGGCCTCCTCGTCCCCCGGGTTGGTGTCCGGGTGATGCTTGCGCGCGAGCTTGCGGTACGCCTTCTTGATCTCCTCGTCCGAGGCGTCCTTCGAGACGCCGAGGATGGCGTAGAAGTCCTTGTCGACCCAGTCCTGCGAGGCCACGGCGCCTCCCTCCCCATTCCTGCGGAATCCTGCGATGCGTTGAAAAGTCTGTGCTGGACGGCCTGTGCTGGCCGTCCAGTGCTGTGTGCGGCCGGTCCGTCGGCGGCTCCCTCGGGAGGGAGCCGCCGACGGACCGGCCCCGGCCGCGGGGAGACCCGGGCGATGCTCGCCCGGGCCGCCCCGCGACGAGTCGGGTCAGGCCCGACCGGCCGAGACCGGCGTCATTCCGCCGGACCGGTGGAGACCATCACCTGGGCGGCGCGCAGCACGCGATCGCCGTGACGGTAGCCGGCCCGCAGCATGGCGGCCACGTGGTCGGCCTCGATGCTCTCGTGCGGCTGCTGCATGAGAGCCTCGTGGACGGTCGGGTCGAACGGGACGCCGACCTCGTCGATGACCTCGAGCCCCTGCTGGGCCAGCGTGCTCTCCAGCTTGGAGGCGATGGCCGCGAAGGGGCCGTCCTCGAGGTCGCCGGCCTGGCGGGCCGCGGCGATGTCGTCGAGCACCGGCATCAGCGCGGCGATGACCTCGCCGACGCTGCGGTCGCGGTCCGTCGCCCGGTCCCGATCCATCCGACGCCGGTAATTGGCGTACTCGGCCTGGACCCGCTGCAGGTCGGCCTGCAGCTCGGCCTCGCGCTCCGAGGCCGAGGCCGGGACCTCCTCGGAGGCCTCGGCCGCCTCGTCCTCGGAGACGACCTCGCCGTCGACGGCGACCTCGCCCTCGGACGTGCCGGCCGAACCGGCTGAGTCGGCCGAGTCGGCCGGCGCCTCGCGGAGGACCTCCTCGGCCTGGCTCAGCGGATCCTTCACCGCGTCCTGCTCGGCCGCGGCCTCCGCCGGGGACTCGGCGTCCGGCTCGGCGCCGGCGTCGGACGTCTCGCCGCCGTCGCGCAGCTCGCCCGTCTCCGGGTCGACCCGCCGCCGATCGGTGAAGCGGATCGGCTCCGGCTGCTCAGAACCGTCGCCTTCCGGCTCGATCCCGTCGGGGTTCTGGCTCTGATCTGCCATCAGCGTCGACCTCTCACTTCTTCTCGTCGGCCGTGTTCTCGTCGGAGGCCTCCTCGTCCACGACCTCGGCGTCGACGATGTCCTCGTCCTCGCTCGAGGCCTCGGAGGCCGGAGCACCGTCGGCGCCCTCGGCGCCGCCCTGGGAGTACAGCGCCTCGCCCAGCTTGGTCTGGGAGGCCTGCAGCTTCTCGTAGGCGGCCTGGACGTCCTCGTCGGAGCCGTTCTCGTCGAGGACCTTCTTCAGCGCGTCGACGTCGGCCTGGACCTCGTCCTTGACCTCGGTCGGCAGCTTCTCGTCGTTGTCCTTGATGAGCTTGTCGACCGAGTAGGCGGTGGACTCGGCGGCATTGCGCTGCTCGGCGGCCTCGCGACGCTTCTTGTCCTCCTCGGCGTGGGCCTCGGCGTCGGAGACCATCCGGTCGATGTCCTCCTGGGCCAGCGAGGTGCCGCCGGTGATGGTCATCGACTGCTCCGTGCCGGTGCCCTTGTCGGTGGCCGAGACGTGGACGATGCCGTTGGCGTCGATGTCGAAGGTGACCTCGATCTGCGGCACGCCGCGCGGCGCCGGGGCGATGCCGGTGAGCTCGAAGGTGCCCAGCGGCTTGTTGTCGCGGGTGAACTCGCGCTCGCCCTGGAAGACCTGCACGGCCACCGAGGGCTGGTTGTCCTCGGCGGTGGAGAAGGTCTCGGACCGCTTGGTCGGGATGGCGGTGTTGCGCTCGATGAGCTTGGTCATCACGCCGCCCTTGGTCTCGATGCCGAGCGACAGCGGGGTGACGTCGATGAGCAGCACGTCCTTGCGCTCACCGGCCAGCACGCCGGCCTGCAGCGCGGCGCCGACGGCGACGACCTCGTCCGGGTTCACGCCCTTGTTGGCGTCCTTGCCGGAGAGCTCCTTCACCAGGTCGGCGACGGCGGGCATGCGGGTGGAGCCGCCGACGAGGATGACGTGGTCGATGTCGGAGATCTTCGCGCCGGCCTCCTTGATGACGTCCTGGAACGGCTTCTTGGTCCGCTCCAGCAGGTCGGAGGTCATGTCCTGGAACTTCGCGCGGGACAGCGTCTCGTTGACGTGCACCGGGCCGTTCTCGGTCATCGCGGCGTACTGCAGGTTGATGTCGGTCGACGTCGCCGAGGACAGCTCCTTCTTGGCCTGCTCGGCGGCGTCCTTCAGACGCGGCACCGCGATCTTGTCCTTGGAGAGGTCCACGCCCTCCTTGTTCTTGACCTGCTCGACCAGCCAGTCGATGATCCGCTGGTCCCAGTCGTCGCCGCCGAGGCGGTTGTCGCCGGCGGTGGCGCGGACCTGGATGGTGGAGAAGTCGTCCTCGTCCTTGCCGACCTCGAGCAGCGAGACGTCGAAGGTGCCGCCGCCCAGGTCGAAGACCAGGATCTGCTCGTCTTCGTTGCCCTTGTCCAGGCCGTAGGCCAGCGCCGCGGCGGTGGGCTCGTTGACGATGCGCGAGACCGTCAGGCCGGCGATCTCGCCGGCCTCCTTGGTGGCCTGGCGCTCGGCGTCGTTGAAGTAGGCCGGCACGGTGATGACGGCCTCGGCGACGTCCTCGCCCAGGTAGGCCGCGGCGTCGTGCTTCAGCTTCATCAGCGTCCGGGCGCTGATCTCCTGCGGGGTGTACTCCTTCTCGCCGACCTGCTTCTTCCAGTCGGTGCCCATGTGGCGCTTGACGGAGGAGATCGTGCGGTCCGGGTTGTTCACGGCCTGGCGGCGAGCGATCTCGCCGACCAGGACGTCGTCGTCCTTGGAGAACGCGACGACGGAGGGTGTGGTGCGGGCGCCCTCGGCGTTGGCGATCACGGTGGGCTCGCCGCCTTCGAGGACGGTGACGACGGAGTTCGTGGTTCCGAGGTCGATGCCGACTGCACGGGACATGAGGGGTCTCCCTTCGATGGACTGCTGGTGCTTCTGATTGAGCGAACCAGACTCAAGTCTCCACGGAGCGCTCTCCGGCGTCAAACTGACTTGAGTCGACTCGACTCAACTTCTCACGTGGTGTCCAACTCAGCAGCCCCGCGATTCATTCCCGGACTCGCCGAGTCGCCGGGACGAGGCGTCTCACCGGGCGCTGCGGCATCGAGTGGCCGCTCCTGACGACGACAGAGCGTGACGACCGGCCGCACGCCCAGCAGATGTCGTCACGAACGGCCACTCAGCGAGCGGACGACGGCGCGGCGCCCGGGTCGGCGTCCGGCTCGGCGCCCGACGGCGCGGCGTCCAGCGCCGCGCGGGCGGCGCGCACCTGCTGCGCATCCGTGGTGGCGAAGGCCTCCTCCCCGCCGCCGGGGCCCGCGGGGCCGGCCGACTGCGGGCCGGAGGCCGAGAGATGGACCGCGTCGACGCCGGCGGCGACCAGCGTCGCGAGGCCCTCGGGCCGCACTCCCCCGCCGGCGACGATCTCCAGCCGGCCCGCGGCGGCTCGCACCAGCCGAGTCAGCGTCGCGGAGCCGGCGAGGGCGTCGGCCGCACCGCCCGAGGTCAGCACCCCGGCCGCACCGCAGGCGATCAGCTGCTCGACCAGCTCCTCGGGCGCGGCCCCGGCGCCCAGCAGCACGTCCACGCAGCGGTGGACGATCACCGGACGGCCGGCGGCGGCCTCCGCCAGCGTCGTCAGCGCCGGCACGTCGAGGCCGGGCGCGCCGTCGGACCGCTCGGCCAGCGCCCCGACGACGAGCGCCTCAGCTCCGGCGGAGGCCAGCAGCTCGACGTCGCGGCGCATGACCTGACGCTCACCCGAGGAGACGCGGAACCCGCCGGCGCGCGGGCGGAGGAGCGGGCGCACCGGCACGCCGAGCCCCGCCGCATGCTCCACCAGCCCGAGCGACGGCGTCAGGCCGCCGACGGCGAGCGCCTGGCAGACCTCCAGCCGCTCGGCGCCGTGGGCGACCGCCGCCGTCGCACCGTCGACGTCCTGGACGGCGATCTCCAGCCGCACCGGACCTCGCGGCGCGACCGCCCCGGGCGTGGCCGCCACCGGCTCAGGCCATCCCGATGCCGAGGTACTTGGTCTCGAGGAACTCGTCGATCCCCTCGGAGCCGCCCTCGCGGCCCAGGCCGGACTCCTTGACGCCGCCGAAGGGCGCGGCCGGATTGGAGACCACGCCCTGGTTGAGCCCGACCATCCCGGACTCCAGCGCCTCGCCGACGCGCAGCCCGCGGGTCAGCCCCTCGGTGTAGACGTAGTTGACCAGCCCGAACTCGGTGGAGTTGACCGCGGCGATGGCCTCCTCCTCCGTGTCGAAGGGGGTCAGCGGCGCCACGGGGCCGAAGATCTCCTCGTCGCGCATCCGCGCCGAGCCGGGCACGTCGGTGAGCACTGTGGGCAGGTAGAAGTAGCCCTCGCCGCCGGGGGTCTCGCCGCCGGCGAGCACGCGGGCGCCGGAGTCCACCGCGTCGGAGACCAGCTCGGCGACCTTGTCGCGCTGGCCGGCGTCGATCATCGGACCGACGTCGACGCCGGCGTCGACGCCGCGTCCGACGCGCAGCGCCGCCATCCGCTCGGTGAGCCGCCGGCCGAACTCCTCGATCACGTCGCGGTGGACGAAGATCCGGTTCGCCGCCGTGCAGGCCTCGCCGGAGTTGCGCATCTTGGCCAGCATCGCGCCCTCGACGGCCTTGTCCAGATCGGCGTCGTCGAAGACCACGAAGGCCGCGTTGCCGCCGAGCTCCATGGAGGTGCGCATGACGTGCTCGGCGCACTGCTCCAGCAGCTTGCGCCCGACGCCGGTGGAGCCGGTGAAGGAGAGCTTGCGGGCGATGCCGGAGCGGATCAGCGGCTCCATCACTCCCGAGGAGTCGGAGGTGACCAGGATGTTGACCACGCCGTCGGGCACGCCGGCCTCGCGCAGGATCTCGGCCAGCGCCAGCATCGACAGCGGCGTCTGGCCGGCGGGCTTGAGCACCGAGGCGCAGCCGGCGGCCAGCGCCGGCCCGAGCTTGCGGGTGCCCATCGCCAGCGGGAAGTTCCACGGGGTGACGAAGAGCGAGACGCCGACGGGCTGCTTGGTGACCAGGAAGCGCGTCCCGCCCTTGGGGGCGACCTGGTAGCCGCCGTCGATGCGCACCGCCTCCTCGGAGAAGTGCCGGAAGAACTCGGCGGCGTAGGCGACCTCGCCGCGGGATTCGGCCAGCGGCTTGCCCATCTCCAGCGTCATCAGCAGCGCCAGGTCGTCGGCGCGCTCATGCATCAGCTCGAAGGCGCGCCGCAGGATGTCGGCCCGCTCGCGCGGGGCCATCGCGGCGAAGTCGGCCTGGGCGGCGTCGGCGGCGTGCAGCGCGTCCCAGCCGTCGTCGACGCTCGCGTCGGCCACGGCGCAGAGCGTGCTGCCGGTGGAGGGGTCGACGACGTCGAGCGTGCGGCCGCCGCGCGCGTCGACCCAGCGGCCGCCGATGAACAGCTGCTGCGGCGCCTGCGCGACGACGTCGGCCTCGCGGGCGGGGGTGATGGTCTCGGTCATCGAGTGCCTCCTGTGAGCATCCTGACATCAACGGTCTCAGCGAGTACTCTAGCCAGTGCGAAGATTGTCAACAATCCTCGATGGACTCGCGCCCCGCCGGGGCGGCGAACCCCGCGGGCCCGCACCCTGGGGCCCGACGGCCGGTGCGACCGGCCGCCACCCGATCCGCGAAGGAGTTCCGATGGCGACCCTCTCCCCCCACCTGAAGCAGGCGACCCCCGTCGTGGCCGAGCGCGGCGAGGGCGTGCACCTCTTCGACGACGCCGGCGGCCGCTGGCTGGACTTCACCGCCGGCATCGGCGTGACCAGCACCGGCCACTGCCACCCGAAGGTCGTCGCCGCCGCCCAGGAGCAGGTCGGTCGGCTCATCCACGGCCAGTACACCACGATCATGCACCGGCCGCTGCAGCAGCTCACCGAGCGCCTCGGCGAGGTGCTGCCGGAGCACCTGGACTCGCTGTTCTTCTCCAACTCCGGCTCGGAGGCCGCCGAGGCCGCCGTCCGGCTGGCCCGGCAGGCCACCGGGAAGCCGAACATCATCGCCTTCCACGGCGGCTTCCACGGCCGTACGATGGGCGCGGCCTCGCTGACCACCTCCGGGACCAAGATCCGCGCGGGCTTCAGCCCGCTGATGGGCGGGGTCGTCGTCGCACCCTTCCCCGACGCCGACCACTACGGCTGGGACCAGGAGACGACGACCGACTTCGCGCTGAAGGAGCTCGACCGGCTCTTCGCCACGGTCACCTCCCCGGACGACACGGCGGCGATGATCATCGAGCCGGTGCTCGGCGAGGGCGGCTACATGCCGGCGAACACCCGCTTCCTGCAAGGGCTGCGCGAGCGCGCCGACCGGCACGGCGTGCTGCTGATCCTCGACGAGGTGCAGACCGGCTGGGGCCGCACCGGCGCGTTCTGGGGCAAGGACCACTTCGGCGTCGAGGCCGACATCATGATGACCGCCAAGGGCCTGGCCTCCGGCTTCCCGCTGTCCGGGATCGCGGCGACCTCGGAGATCATGGCCCGGGCCTGGCCCGGCTCGCAGGGCGGGACCTACGGGGCCAACGCCGTCGCCTGCGCGGCCGCGCTGGCCACCCTCGACGTCATCGAGGAGGAGGGCCTGGTGGCCAACGCCGCCGGACGCGGCGCGCGGCTGCGCGAGGGGCTGGAGGCCGTCGCCGCGGAGACCGCGGCCATCTCCGACGTGCGCGGTCTGGGCCTGATGCAGGGCAACCAGTTCCGCGACGCCGACGGCGAGCCCGACGGCGCCACGGCCGCCGCCGTCCAGCAGGAGGCCGCCCGGCGCGGACTGCTGCTGCTCACCTGCGGCCCGTGGGGCCAGGTGGTGCGCTTCATCCCGGCGCTGGTGGTCGACGACGACGCCGTCGACGAGGCGCTGGGCATCTGGCGCGAGGCGGTGGACGCCGTCGTCGGCTGATTCCGGACAGCCCGCGCAGGTCGCCGCATCACACCTCACAGTCTGCACGACCTGCCCTGCTCCGCCCCTCCGCCCGGCACCGCCGGGCGGAGGGGCGCTGCTGTGCGCCCTGCCATGACGCCGCGGGGGCCGCATACCCCACACGCCGATTCGCGCCGAAGGGACATCCTGCGGTTCCATGGTGAGAATGACCACCACTCATGCTCAGGAGCCGCACCACCCTGCGGCCACAGATGAGGGGAAGACGTTCTTCGGCCACCCCCGGATGCTGTTCAACCTATTCTCGGTCGAACTGTGGGAACGCTTCTCCTTCTACGGGATGCAGGCCATCCTCGCGTACTACATGTACTTCTCGGTCGCCGACGGCGGCCTGGGAATCGACCAGAGCATCGCTCTGCCCCTCGTCGGCGCCTACGGCGGCGGCGTCTACCTCTCCGCCATCATCACCGCCTGGATCGCCGACCGGCTGATCGGCGCCGAGCGCACGCTGTTCTACTCGGCCGTGCTGGTGATGATCGGCCATATCGCCCTGGCGGTGCTGCCGGGCGCGGCCGGGCTGGCCGTCGGGCTGATCTGCGTCGCCGTCGGCTCGGGCGGCGTGAAGGCCGCCGCCGGCTCGCTGGTGGGCTCGCTCTACACCCGCCAGGACCCGCGCCGCGACGCCGGCTTCTCCATCTTCTACATGGGCGTGAACATCGGCGCGCTGGTCGGCCCGCTGCTGACCGGCTTCCTGCACGAGCGCATCGGCTTCCACTACGGCTTCGGAGCCGCCGCCGTCGGCATGGTCCTGGGCCTGGCGATCTACGCCGCGGGCCGCAAGGACCTGCCGGAGGAGACCCACCACGTGGTGAACCCGCTGCCCAAGGAGCTCAGACTGCGCTACGGGCTGATCGCTCTGGCCGGCGTGGTCGTGATCGTCGCGCTCTTCGCCGCCGGGATCGTCACCCCGGCGAACCTGGCCAACGTCATCGTCGGCGTCGTGGTCGTCGCCTCGATCTGCTACTTCGTGGTGCTGCTGCGCTCGAAGAAGGTCGACGCGGTCGAGCGCAGCCGAGTGAAGGCCTTCATTCCGCTGTTCGTGGCCTCCGCGGCGTTCTTCGCGCTCTTCCAGCAGCAGTTCACCTTCATCGCCGTCTACTCCGAGGAGCGGCTGGACCGGAACATCCTCGGCTGGGAGATGCCGGCGAGCTGGGTGCAGTCGATCAACCCGCTGTTCATCATCATCTTCGCGGCGATCTTCGCCACGATCTGGACGAAGATGGGCGAGAGGCAGCCCTCGACGCCGCTGAAGTTCGGCACCGCGCTGATCATCATCGGCATCGCCTACCTGGTCTTCATCCCGCTGGAGTCCTTCGAGAAGACCCCGCTGCTGGCGCTGGTCGGCATCCTGCTGCTGGTCACCTGGGCGGAGCTCTTCCTCAGCCCGATCGGGCTGTCCGTGGCGACGAAGCTGGCCCCGGTGGCCTTCACCACCCAGATGCTGGCGCTGTTCTACCTGTCCATCTCGCTGGGCACCACGCTGGCGGGCATCCTCGCGGCCTTCTACACCGAGGGCAACGAGATCCCCTACTTCCTCTCCCTCGGCGGCACCTGCGTGGTCCTGGGCCTGGCCCTGGGCGCGGCGACGCCTAGCCTGAAGAAGCTCATGGCCGGTGTGAAGTGACCCGCTGAGCCGGGTCCCGACCCTGCACACGACGACGGCGCCGTCCCGATCTGCCGAGGATCGGGGCGGCGCCGTCGTCGTGCGGGCGGAGGTGAACTCCGCGGCGGCCGGGCCGCGGCGCGGCCCGTGCGGTTCACCAGATGCGCGAGGTGAGCTTGGGGTACTTCGGACTGAGGTCGTCGCCGGAGGAGGTGCCGGTCAGCCGCCGCTTCATCCAGGGCAGCACGTGCTCGCGGGTCCAGGTGACGTTGCCGGCGGTGCGCTCGACGAGGTTCTGCGGCGGCAGGTCCTCGATCTCCGGGGCGGGGATGTCGTCCTTCGCCCCGAGCACCGCCAGGACCTCCTTCGCCATGGCGGTGTGACCCGAGATGCCCAGGTGCATCCGGTCCACGTCCCAGTAGCGCCAGTCCTGGAACTTCTTCATGTGCCAGAAGTCCACCAGCGTGCAGCCCAGATCGTCGGCGATCTTGCGGACGTGCTCGTTGTAGATGGCGGTGCGCCCGCGGGTCAGGTTGAACACCGGGGCCTTGGCCGAGTCGAAGCCGGTGAAGAGCACGACCTGCGCGCCGGTGTCGACCAGCTGCCGGACGGCATGCCGGTAGCGGGCCATCAGACCGTCGACGTTCACCACCGGCCGCAGGATGTCGTTGCCGCCGGCGTAGAGGGTGACCAGCGTCGGCTCCATGGCGACGGCGGCGTCGATCTGCTCGTCCAGGGCCTGGGGCAGCTTCTTCCCGCGGATGGCGAGGTTCGCATAGCCCCAGCGCGGGTCCTCGGCGATGAGCTGGGCGGCGACCCGGTCGGCCCAGCCGCGCACGGCGTTCGGGCTCGAGGGGTCGATGTCCCCGACCCCTTCGGTGAAGGAGTCGCCGAGCGCGACGAAGCGCTTCTCGAACGGTCCGTCGAGTTCATCTGCTGCGGACATGGGCGCTCCTGGAGACGACGACTGCTTCGTACCTCTTCACACTATCGCGGGGCCGCGACGGGCCACCACTGACCGGCCGCGCCGTCGCGCCGTCGGCGCCCCCGGGTGCGCGGACGGGAGCCCGGCTTCCTCAGCGCAGCTCGGCGATCTCCTCCGCAGTGAGCTCGCGGACCGGCCGGTCGTGCAGCAGGAAGGCCAGCTGGGCGGAGGCCTCCAGCTCCTCGGCGGCGTTCACCGCGTCCTCCAGCGAGGCGCCGGCCACCAGGGATCCGTGGTTGGCCAGGATCACGGCCCGACACCGCTCGCCGGCGGTGCGGATGTCGTCGAGCATCTCCGCCGCGCCGGGGCGGAAATAGGGCACCACGGGGACCTCGCCTCCCAGCCGCATCACGAAGTACGGAGTCAGCGGCGGGATGACCGGGTCCTCGCCGGCGGGCAGACAGCTGACCGCGGTGACGTAGGTCGAGTGCAGATGCACCATCGCGGCGGACTCGGGCCGCGCCCGGTACATCGCCCGATGCATCACCACCTCCTTCGAGGGGCGGGGCCCGTCGACGTGCTGCCAGTCGTGGTCCAGCACCGCCAGCTCGTCCTCCTCCAGGCGTCCCAGGGAGGCGTTGGTCGGCGTCATCAGGTACCCCGTGTCCGTGCGGACGCTGAGGTTCCCGGCGCTGCCGACCGAGTAGCCCCGCTCGAAGAGGCTGGCCCCGAGGGCGACGATCCGACGGCGCGCGGCATGGTCCGCGGTATGGTCAGTCACTGCTGTGCTCTCCTCTGCTGGTGGGGTCGGACGGCCGGGATCGCTCTCCCGTCGCCCGGTGCGTCATGGCGTCGCGGCGGATTCATCATACGAAGGCGTCGACGATCAGCAGCGTCACCATGCTCGACCCCCAGGCGATGGTGGTCGGCACCGACCAGGTGAGCATCTGATGGGCGGCGTTCTTCACCCCGAGCATGCGATTGACGACCCAGAACAGGCTGTCGTTGAAGTAGCCGAAGAACATCGACCCCAGGCAGGCCGCCTGGGCGGCGAGCACCATGGTCACGCCGGGCATGTCGGCCATGATCGGCGCCGAGATCGAGGCCGCCGTGATGATGGAGACGGTCCCCGATCCCTGGATCGCCCGCACGATGGTCGCGATGACGAAGGGGATCAGCACCGCCGGCAGCGGCAGCCCCGAGGCCCACTCGCCGATCGACTGCCCGGTGCCGCTGTCGCGCAGCACCGCGCCCAGCGCGCCGCCGGCGCCGGTCACCAGCAGGATGATGCCGGCGCTCTCGACGCCCTTCTCCATGTCGGCCAGCGTGTCCTGACGCGGCTGTCCGCGGGTCAGCCCGTAGACGGCGATGAGCACGCCGATCAGCAGGGCGATGACGGGGTTTCCGACGAACGCCGCGGTCTGCACCAGGGCATCGGGCAGAGTGAGCGCTCCGGCCTCGGTGAGATTCGTGGAGACGGTGTTGGCGAAGATCAGCAGGATCGGCACGAGGATCGGCATCAGCGAGATCGCCAACGAGGGCAGCTTCCGCTCCCGCTCGACGGCCTGAGCCTCGAACTCGGCGAAGGCCGCGCTCGGGGAGAGCTGCTCGCCGGTCTGGGCGGCGACCTTCGCCTCGATCCGCGGCCCCATGATCGTCGCGTAGAGCACCACGAGCACCAGAGCCGGCAGGGTCAGGATCACGCCCCAGAGGATCATCTCCCCGACGCCGACGTCGAAGATCCCCGCCGCGCCCAGCGGGCCCGGGGTCGGCGGCACCGCGTGATGGGTCATGGTCAGGCCGCCGGCCAGGGCGATGCCCAGGGTGAGGATCGAGCGGCCCGAGGTGCGGCTCAGCGACCGCACCAGCGGGGTGAGGATGACGAAGGCGCTGTCGACGAAGATCGGGATCGAGATGATGAATCCCGCCCCGGCCAGCGCCCACTCCTCCCTCTTGCGGCCGAGCCAGCGGATGAGAGTCACCGCCAGCTTCTCGGCGGCCCCGGAGGCTTCGAGGATCCGCCCCATCATCACGCCGAGGCCGATGACGAGTCCGATGGTCGACAGCGTCGAGCCGAACCCGGTGGTGATGGACTCGATCGTGGCGTCCGGGGCCATGCCCGCGGCCAGCCCGGCGATCGAGGCGGCGATGACCAGGGCGAGCACGGCGTGCACCTTGGTCCGCAGCACGAAGAGGATCAGCAGCGCGACGGCGACGGCCAGGCCGACGACGGCGCCGATCTCAGAGGTGGTGACGGCATCATTCATGGTGTCCTCCTCGACACATCATGAGCACCCGCCGCGGCGGTCGCGGCGGAGGCAGCGGAACGGTCAGACCACGAACTCGTCGTGGTGCTGGCGGACGGCCTCCTCGAAGCTCCCGTCCGGACGGAAGCCCAGGGCGAGGACGCGCTGGACGTCGAAGGCCGCGGGCCAGGAGCGGATGATGCGGCTGATCCGCTCGTCCGGCTCCTGGTGCACCCGGGCGACGGCCTCCTCGCCGCCGACCCGGCGCAGGGCCTCGAGCATCTCCTCGACGGTGACGGTGACGCCGGGAAGGTTCAGCACCCGCCAGGAGCCCAGCGGCGCGGAGTCGACGACGGCGGCGTGGACCAGGTTGTCCACCACGGTCTGCGGCGAGCTCAGCCAGAGCCGGGTGTCGGTCGGCACCGGGCAGACGGAGTCCTCGCCCTGCAGCGGCTCGCGGATGATGCCGCTGGCGAAGGAGGAGACTGCCGAGTTCGGCCGCCCGGGACGCACCGAGATCGTGGGCAGCCGGCAGATCCGCGCGTCGACGAATCCCTTGCGCGAATACTCGTTGACCAGCAGCTCGCCGATGGCCTTGAACGCGCCGTAGGTCGACTCGGGCTGGACCCCCTGGTCCTCGGCCAGGACCTCCGGCAGCTCACCGCCGAAGACGGCGATGGAGCTGGTGAAGATGAACCGCGGCGTCGCGCCGGTCGCTCGGGCGGCCTCGAGCAGCGCGCGGGTGCCGTCGACGTTGACGCGGTGGGAGAGGTCGAAGTCGTCCTCCGAGCCGCCGCTGAGCACGGCGGCCAGGTGGTAGATCGCCGCGGTGTCGGCGTCGACGACGTCGGCCAGCAGCTCGGCGTCGCCGAGATCGCCCACGCGGGACTCCACCCGGGGGTCCTCCACCGGGCTCTCGGCGAGGTCCAGCGAGACGACGGCGTCGACGTCCCAGGGCAGCCGCCCCGCATCCTGGGCGGCGAGCAGCTGGGTGATCACGCGGCTGCCGACGAATCCGGCGCCTCCGGTCACGATGATCTTCATAGGTCACAGGTCCTTTCGCAGGTCTCGGATCTCGGGTCTCGGATCTCAGGGGCGGGAGCGCCCAGCCTCGCCGAGCAGCAGCCCGACGCCGAGCTGGGCGAGATGCTCCCGGGCGGCGTCGGGCAGCGCGCGGTCGGTGATGATGCTGTCGAAGGCGTCCAGGGCGACGGCGCGGCAGGCGGCCACCCGGCCGTACTTGCTGCTGTCGGTGGCCAGGCAGGACCGCGAGGAGTTCTCCACGATCGCGCGCTTGACCAGGGTCTTGGCCTCCGAGGGCACGGAGAGTCCGCGCAGGTCGAAGGAGGACGCCGAGACGACGGCGAGGTCGATGTTGAACTCGGCCAGCTCGGCTGCGGGGACCGCGCCCTCGGTGGAGAGGTTCGCGCTGTCCAGCCGCCCGCCGAGCACATGCACTCCAGCGGTGGGATGATCGCCCAGGCAGGCGGCCACGGCCAGGTCGTTGGTGATGAGGTCCACCGGCAGCTCCTCGGCGCGCTCCACCAGCTGCCGGGCGATGGCCAGCATCGTGGTGCCGGCGTCGAGGTAGACCAGGTCCCCGGGGCGGACGAGCTCCACCGCCCGGGCGGCGATCGCCTCCTTCTCCGCCGGGTGCAGGCCCAGCTTGGCCTGATGCGTGGCGTCCAGCGCGATGCGCGAGGGCAGCGCCACGCCGCCGGAGACCGAGACCACCCGCCCGGCCTCCTCGAGCTGGCGGATGTCCCGGCGCACGGTCATATGCGAGACGCCGAGGGCCTCGGTGAGCTCCGCGATGCTCACCGAGCCCTGCTCCTCGACCAGGTGGACCAGGCGACGACGACGCTCGTCGGGGATCATGCCCCGCTCCCCCGCCGGTCGGCCCGGCCGGAGCCGGCGCGTCGGTGGAACCAGTCCAGCCCGGCGCGGGTCTCCCCCGCCGGCCGATACTCGCAGCCCACCCAGCCGGCGTAGCCGACGTCGTCGAGCACGCCGAGGACGTGGTCGAGGTCGATTTCGCCGCCGTCGGGCTCGTGCCGGTCCGGCACCGAGGCGATCTGCACATGCTCGACGACGTCGGCGGCGGAACGGATCAGCCGCGTGAGGTCCCCGTCGGTGATCTGCGCGTGGTAGAGGTCCAGCTGCAGGCCGACGGCAGGATGGTCGATCTGCTCGAGGACGTCACGGCCCTCGCGCATGGAGTCGAGGAGGTAGCCGGGCATGTCCACCGGATTGATCGGCTCGATCAGCACGCGGCGGCCCGCCGCCGCGGCGGCGTCGGCGGCCTGCCGGACCCTGCGGACGTGGACCTCGCGGGCGGCGGCCCGACCGGCGGCGTCCAGCTCGCCGCCGGGCCGCGGGATCCCCGCCATCACGTGGATCCGCGGGCAGTCGAGGGCCTCGGCGTAGTGCAGGGCGGTCTCCAGGCCGCGGTCGAACTCCTCCTGCCGGTCGGGCAGGCAGGCCAGACCACGCTCGCCGGCCGCCCAGTCGCCGGCCGGCGCGTTGAAGAGCACCTGCTCGACGCCGGCGTCGCGGCGCGCCGCGGCGACCTCCTCGGCCGGATGGTCGTACGGGAAGAGGTACTCGACGGCGGCGAAGCCGGCGTCGGCGGCGGCCTGGAACCGCTCCAGGAACGGCACCTCGGTGAACATCATGGACAGATTCGCGGCGAAGCGGGGCATCGGGATCTCCAGATCGGCGGGGCGGCGGGTCAGCCGCGCGGGGCGGTCTCGTCGAGGTCCGGAGTGCGCAGCGCGTCGGCGAAGAAGTCCTCGTCGCCGAAGTTCCCGGATTTCAGGGCGAGATCGATCCCGTCGGGGACCCCGCGGGTCCACGGCACCCCCGGGGCGATGGTCGGCCCCACTTCGAAGGCCGCCAGGCCCAGGGCCCGGGTGACGGCCCCGGAGGTCTCTCCGCCGGCGGCGACGATCCGGACGGTGCCCCGGTCGCGCAGCGCGGCGGCGATCCGGCCGAACAGCGACTCGATCGCCGCGGAGACCTCCTCGGCGCCGTGCCGCCGCTGCCAGGCCTCGACCTCCTCAGGGCCGGCGGTCGCGTAGATCAGCGGAGCCGTCCCCTCGGCCTGCCGCGCGGCGGCCCACTCGACCAGTTCGTCGACGTGCTGCGCAGCGTCGGCCACTGCGCGGTCGACGTCGACGGCGCGGGCGGGAGCGGTCTCGCCGTACCGGGCGACCTGACGGTTGGTCATCTGCGAGCAGGAGCCCGAGAGGATGACCGCGGACCCGGCGGCAGGCCGCCAGCGGGCCGACGGCGCCGCGGCGTCGGCCGGCTCCCCTCCGTCGGACGCGGCATCAGCCAGCACCGCCTTCGCGACGCCGGAGCCGATTCCGGATCCTCCGGTGACCAGCCGCAGGTCGCGGACGGCCTCGCCGATGACGTCCAGATGACGCATCTCGACGGCGTCGACCGCGACGTAGCGCGCCCCGGCCTCGCGCGCCGCCTCCAGCGCCTCCGCGACCGCCGCAGGGCCGGCGTCGACGGCGGCGAGGGGGACGACGGCGGCGCGTCCGGCGCTCTGGGCCTCCATGAGTCGCACGAGGCTGGAATCGCGCATCGGGGTGACCGGGTGGTCGCGCATCCCGGACTCGTGCAGCGGGACCCCGTGGACGGAGAGGTGCCCGTCGCGGACGGTCCGGCCGTTGACCGGCAGCGCCGGCACCAGCACGGTGACGTCCTCCTCGAGCGCCTCCAGCAGCGCGTCGGTCACCGGTCCGATGTTGCCGGCGGCGGTGCTGTCGAAGGTCGAGCAGTACTTGAACAGGATCCGCTCGGCGCCGAGGCCGCGGAGAGCGTCCAGCGCTCGCAGGCTCTCGGCCACGGCCTGCTCGGCCGGCGTCGACCGGGTCTTGAGGCTGATGACGACCGCCTCGGCGTCCAGCCCGTCCGGCAGGTCCTCGATTCCGGCAGGACCGGTGAGCTGGACGGTGCGCAGTCCGGCCTCGACCAGGAAGCCGGCCGCATCGGTGGCGCCGGTGAAGTCATCGGCGATGACTCCGAGCGTGATGGCCATCGGCGTCTCTCCTCGTCCTCGCAGTCGGCACGGACCGACCTGGCGTGTGCAGATGTGTGAATCTTTCGAGTCACGTTCACATAAGCTAACATGATCCGCATCACGCCGTGAAGGGCGTCACCCGCCGAGCCTCCCGCTCGAGGCGTCGCCGGAGGCTCGAACCCGCCGCACGACGCCGCAGAGCAGCGCACGACGCCGCACGACACCGCCCGCCCCGCCCCGTCATCTCAGGAGCAGCCATGACATCCGCCCCCGCACCAGCCGCCCCGCGGCGCCGCATCACCTTCGTCGGCGTCGGCGCCATCGGGCTGCCGATGGCTCGTCAGCTCGCCCGCGCCGGACACGACGTCACCGCAGTCGATCCCTCGCCGCAGCGGCGCGACGCCGCGGCCGCGGAGGGGCTGAGCCCCGCGGCGACGCCTCAGGCGGCCGAGCAGTCCGACGTCGTCGTGGTCATGGTGGCCACGCCGGAGCAGCTGACCGCCGCCGTCTCGGGCGAGGACGGCCTGCTCGCCCGGATGCGCGCCGGCTCGACCCTGGTGGTGATGAGCACCGTGGGGCCCGAGGCCGTCCGCGCCCTGGCGGAGCCGGCGCGCACGGCCGACGTCGGACTCCTGGACGTGCCGGTGACCGGCGGCGTCGCCGGAGCCGAGCAGGGGGCGCTGCGGCTCTTCGCCGCCGGCGATCCCGCCGTGCTCGACGACCGGACCGAGGTGCTCGAGGCGATGGGCACCGTCGTCCGCTGCGGCGACGAGGTCGGCGTCGGGCAGTCGTTCAAAGCGGTGAACCAGCTGCTGTGCTCCGTGCACATCGCCGTCGCCGGCGAAGCGCTGGCCCTGGCCGAGTCGCTCGACCTGGACCCGCAGGCGGTGCTGGAGGCGGTCGCCTCCGGAGGCGCCGGCTCCTGGATGCTCTCCGACCGAGGACCGCGCATGCTGGAAGGCCCGGAGGCCGAGGTCCGCAGCGCAGTCGGCATCTTCGTCAAGGACACGGACCTCGTCGAGGAGATCGCCGAGGACGCCGGCTTCGACGCGCCGCTGCTGCGCGCCGCCCGGGAGAAGTACCGTGCCGCCGCGGAGGCCGGACTGCTGGGGCACGACGACTCCCAGGTCATCCAGACCTACCGGTGAGCACCTGCTGACACCCGTCGAGCGGGACGGCCGTCGTCGCCCGACCTCTGCTCATCGAATGGGCGATGTGTCGAGGTCTCGACGCCGATCCGCCGCCAGAACCTCGACACATCGCCCACTCGATGCTGCTGCCGCTCAGCCCTGGCCGTAGAGCGGGTTCGCCCCGGGAGGACGCTCCTCCGGCGCCACCGGGCCCGGCGCGGTGCCGGCGCCGAAGGGCGAGCCGCCCAGCGCCTCGCGGCCGTGGGCGGTGAGCCAGCCGGCCAGCTCGGGCCCCTTGGGCACGATCTGGGTGGGGTTCACGTCCTCGTGGACGACGTAGTAGTGCCGCTTGATCTGGTCGAAGTCGACGGTGTCGCCGAAGCCCGGGGTCTGGAAGAGGTCCCGGGCGTAGGCCCAGAGGTTCGGCATCTCGGTCAGCTTGTTCCGGTTGCTCTTGAAGTGCCCGTGGTAGACGGCGTCGAAGCGCACCAGCGTGGTGAACAGCCGCACATCGGCCTCGGTGATGGTCTCGCCCATCAGGTAGCGCCGGTCGGCCAGCCGGTCCTCCAGCCAGTCCAGCGCGGTGAAGAGCCGGTCGTAGGCCTCCTCGTAGGCCCGCTGCGAGCCGGCGAAGCCGCAGCGATAGACGCCGTTGTTGACCTCGGTGAAGATGCGCTTGATGACCGGCAGCATCTCCTCGATCTGCTCGTCCGGGATCAGATCCGGCGCTCCGGCGCGATGGTGGGCTCGCCACTGGGTGGAGAGGTCGAAGGTCAGCTGCGGATAGTTGTTCGTCACCACGCCGCCGGAGGGGACGTCGACCAGCGCCGGCACGGTGATCCCGCGCGGGTAGTCGGGGAAGCGGGCGAAGTAGTTCTCCTGCAGCCGCTCGGTGCCCAGCACCGGGTCGCGGCCGCCCTCGGTGAGGTCGAAGGTCCAGGAGCGCACGTCGTGCACCGGCCCGGGAGCGGCCAGCGAGATCACGTCCTCCAGGCCGAGCAGCCGCCGGACGATGATCGACCGATGCGCCCAGGGGCAGGCGCGGGCGGCCACCAGCCGGTAGCGCCCCGGCTCCACGGGCCAGGCGTCGGCGCCCTCGGTCAGCCCCGCCAGCCGCGGGTCGCCGATCGTCGAACCCTCCTCCCGGGGCGCCGCGGTCACTGCGCCGACGTCGGCGACGACCCGGTCCTCGATGTAGTTCGTGTCGCGGGTGAACTCCTCGCCGGTGACGTAGGCCCCGGCGGTGGAGTGTTCCGTCCCGACGGTCTTCTGCGAGTCCTGCTCAGCGTCCTGTGCCATGGCCCCAGCCTAGGCCAGCGCCGTCGACGGCGTCAGTGACGCCGGACTCGTCGCGTCACTACCCTGGAGCCATGACCGCCCCGCGCATCGACCGCATCCGCTGCGACAATCCCTCTCCGATGACGCTGCAGGGGACGATCACCCATGTGCTCGGCGGGGCGCGGCAGGTCGTGATCGTCGATCCGGGGCCCGCGGACCATCCGGAGCACCGCGAGGCCGTGGCCGCAGCCGTCGCCGGACGGGAGGTCTCCACGATCCTGGTGACCCATCGGCACGGCGATCACACCGGTGCCGCCGCGGAGTTCGCCCGGCGCTTCGACGCCCCGGTGCGCGGCGCCGACCCGAGCTGGTGCCTGGCGGCCGGCGGCGGGCACGACGACGGGCACGACGGCGCGCGCGGCCCTTCCGGCGCCGTCGACGCCGTCGACGCGCCGGCCCCGCTGACCGACGGCGAGCGCCTGGCCGTCGACGGCGCCGCGCTGGTGGTGATCCCTACGCCGGGCCACACCTCGGACTCGGTCAGCTTCTGGATCCCCGACGATCCCTCCGACGTCGACGGCGCAGGGGGCGGGGCAATGCTCACCGGCGACACCGTCCTGGGCGCGGGCACGACGATGCTCGACCACCCGGACGGCACGCTGACGGACTATCTGGCCAGCCTCGAGCGGCTGCGCGCCCACGGGGCCGCCCGCCTGCTGCCGGCCCACGGCCCGGAGCGCGAGAGCCTGGCCGCCGTCGTCGACGACTACCTGGCCCACCGGCGCGAGCGGCTCGACCAGGTGCGCGGGCTGCTCGCCGCGCACGGTCAGGACCTCGACGCCGTCGCTCTCGGCCGGCTGATCTACGGCGAGGACTCCGGCCTGCCCGCGGGCGTGACCACCAAGATCGCCGCCGCCCAGCTGGACCATCTGCACCGGATCGGCGAGCGCTGAGGGCTCGCCAGTCTCAGTGCTGCGGGCGCCCGGGCCTCAGAACGGGCGCGGCATGGGGTCGTGCTCGACCCAGCGGATGCCGTGCACCGCCACCCCCTCGGCCTGCACGTGGTCGACCAGCGAGGTCGCCGCCGCGGAGAGCCGGTCGAAGGCGTGCGGATCGGCTTCGCCGGGCGGGCCCGCCGCACAGAAGGTCAGGCTCACCACCGGCGTCCCGCGGTGCGAGGTCCGGCGCTCCTGCAGCACGGCGAGCTGACCGTCGGTCACCCCGATCAGCGGCCGGCCGTCGACGTCCTCGCGGAACTCGTCCATGAACCCGGTGAGCTCCTCGATGGCGTACTCGACGGCGTCGAGGTCGTCGGCCTCGATCAGCGCCTCGAGCACGGCCCATTCGTCCCTGGTCAGGCGGCGCGGCCCCCAGTCCACCTTCTTGCGCCAGCGCATGCTGCGACCTCCTGCTCGACGATTCCGTTCCTGCCTCCCAGGGTGACGCACGCGCGGCTCTGCGGCCAGATCACGGACACCCTTGCACAGCGGAGGACCACGACGCCTAGGATACTTCCATGAGCTCCCACACTGCTGTGATCACCGGTTCCACGGCCGGCCTCGGGGCGGCCTTCGCCCGCCAGCTGGCCGGGCAGGGCTACGACCTGGTCCTGGTCGCCCGCGACGGCGGGCGTCTGCGCACCCAGGCCGAGGCGCTGGAGGCCCAGTACAGCGTCCACGTCGACGTGCTGGTCGCCGATCTGGTCACCGACGACGGCGTCGCCGCAGTGCAGGAGCGGCTCTCCGATCCGCGTCACCCGGTGAGCCTGCTGGTCAACAACGCCGGCCACGGCCTGTCCTCGGACTTCCTGGACTCGACCCTCGACGACGAGCGGAACCTGCTGCGGCTGCACGTCCAGACGCCGATGGAGCTCTGCCACACCGCCGCCCGGGCGATGACCCGCCGCCGGGCGGGCCGCATCATCAACGTCGCCTCAGTGGCCGGATTCACCCCGACCAGCACCTACTCGGCGGCGAAGTCCTGGGTCATCAACTTCTCCAAGGCGCTGCACTCCCAGGTCCACGACGACGGCGTGGTGGTCACCGCGCTCTGCCCGGGCCTGGTGCGCACCGAGTTCCACGAACGCTCCGGCCTCGACGTCTCCGGCGCGAAGCGGTGGATGTGGCTGGACGCCGACGACGTCGTCCGCGAGGGCCTGGCCGCCAACGCCGCCGGGGCCTCGACCTCGGTGCCCTCGCGCAGCTATCAGGCGCTGACCGCCGGGCTGCGGTTCATGCCCGATTCGCTGGTGCAGTGGGCGGTCAGCAAGCGCGCCGGCGACGCCGAGCAGGACGGCGCGAGCGCGGCCCCGCCCCGGGAGACCTCGGACGACGCCCGCTGATCAGGCTTTGACGTCGAGCACCAGCCGCGACGGCTCCTCGAGCGCGCGGACTTCGAAGGGCCGCTCACGGTCGAGGCCGAGGTAGTAGGTCGAGGAGCCCTCGAAGACCACCGTCGAATAGGTCGAGCGGATGATCGAGCTGGCATGGGTCCAGTCGCGCGCGCCGACCCGGTGGCCGGCCTCCTCCCCGGCGTTGCCGGGCATCAGCCCTTGCGCGTGCACGGCGATGAAGGCCTCGCCGGGCATGTCCACCGCGCCGCCGCTGCCCGGCTGGGTCGGCCGCGCCACGTACTCGACGCGCCAGGCGGGCATGCCGTCGCCGGCATGCTCGAAGACAGCCCGGTCGAACTCCGGGTGGGAGCCGACGCGGACAGTGTGCAGCAGCAGCTGCTCGCCCTCGCCGACCGGATCCACCGAACCGGGGAACTGCGGAGACTGCTTGGCCTCGACGGTGAAGCTGTCGACGTCGACGTCTCCGACGCCCGAGGGCGCGCCGTCATCCGAGGGGCCGGCTTCGGCGGCCTCGGCGGCCTCCGCGGCGTCGGAGGAGGTCTCGGAGGACGCGTCGGAAGGGGCGTCGCCGGCCGTCGCGCCGGTCGCCGTGGTGTCGCCGACGCCGGTCGGCCCGGTTTCGGGGGCGCCGCAGCCGGCCACGCTCAGAGCCAGAAGCAGCGCAGCCACAGTCCCGGCGCGCCGGGTGCGGCGGCGTGCCGTCGGCCGCAGATGCCGCGGCAGACCGGCTGTCGGCGGCCGTCGCCCATGCGTCGTCGTGTCCATGCTCTCCTGCGGGTGCTCGTGCGGTCGCGCGCCCTCGGGCCGGCCGCTCGGAACGGTCGAGGTCGGCCAGGACGGACGAGGGCGGGAACGTGCCTCGTGCCTCCACCATAGCCACGTCGCCGACGGGCGGCCGAAGCGAGGCCCCGGTCAGCGCGCGGTCGTAGCCGGATCGTGATCCGGCGGGGACCGACGGCTCAGGCCTCCCCGCGGGGCGCGCGGGGCGTCCGGCCCGCGCCGTCGTCGTGGCTGTCGTCGCCGCCCGCGGCGTCGTCGTGGCCGTCGGCGTCCGGGGCGTCCTTGGCGTCCGGGGCGTCCTCCGGAGCCTCGGTGGCCAGACCGTCGTGCTCCTCCTGGCGCTCGCGCCGCTCGCGCAGCGCCTCGTCGCCGGGGCCGGTGAAGTCGCGTCCGCGCTCGACGGCGGCGATGCTGCCGGTGAACAGCGAGGCGCCCTCTCCGCTGTAGGCCAGCGGCGTCTCCCCGGTGTCCGCCGTCTCGGACGGGTCCTGCTGCTCGGCGTCGGCCGACGTCGGCCATCCGGACTCCCCGGGCACCACGTCCAGCGGCGCCGTGGAGGGCCGGGGGTCCCCGGCCTCCTGCGTCCGCGACGCCGCACCGGCTGCGGGCGCCGCGTCCTCGTCCCGGTCCGTCTCCTCGTCGACCTGGTCCAGCGCCCCGGTGCGCACCTGCGTGCCGTCCCGGGCCAGGGCGTCGTCGTGGGAGACCAGCATGCGCTGGGTGAGCACGGCATAGGGGTGCTCGGCGCGCAGATAGTTCACCAGGTCCTCCCGGACCAGGCAGCGCAGGTCCCAGAGCTCGGCGGAGTTCCGGGCGGAGAGCACCACCCAGACCTTGACCATCCCGGCGGAGGCGTCGGTGACCTGGAGCCCGTAGTCGCGGCCGTCCCAGAGGTCGGTGGACTCCAGCAGGCGCCGCATCCGGCCGCGGAGCGCGTCCATCGGCACCCGCCAGTCGACGTCGAGCTCGACGGTGCCCATCAGCTGGGTGCCCACTCGGGTCCAGTTCTCGAAGGGCGTGGCCACGAAGTAGCTGGAGGGGTAGATGATGCGGCGGTCGTCCCAGACCTTCAGCACCACCACGGAGAGCGTGATGTCCTCGACGGTGGCGAAGTTCTCCTCGACGACGATCACGTCGCCGACGCGGATGGTGTCGGTGAAGGCCAGCTGCACGCCGGCGACGACGTTGGACAGCGTCGACTGCATCGCGATGCCGGCGACCACCGAGAGCACGCCCGCCGAGGCCAGCAGTCCGGCGCCCAGGGCGCGGACCTGCGGGATGAGCAGCAGCATCGCCGCCACCGCCACGGTGACGACCACCGCCACCATCACCCGCCGGATCAGCGAGACCTGGGTCTGCACGCGGCGGCCGCGCCGGTCGTCCAGGTTGCCGTCGCCGCCGTAGTGGGCCAGCACCACCGCCTCGACGACGCGCACGATGCGCACCGCCCACCAGGCCAGACCGACGATCACCAGCACGATCAGCACGAAGCCGGCCGCGTCGGCCCACGCCGCGTCCCCGGCGGCGTAGTTGAGCGAGATCCGCGACCCGACCAGCAGCAGCGTGAGGAACAGCGGCAGGCGGGTGCGGTCGACTGCGCCCAGGGCCGCGGGGATGCGTCGCAGGAGCTGCTTGGCGACGACTGAGGTGGTCAGCGTGATCCCCAGAGCGACGACGAGCGCGATGCCGACGCCGAGGAGCAGGCCCCAGACCGGTCCGGCGCCGGTGACCAGCGTCTCGACGTCCTGCGGGACGTTGTCCTCGACGACGTCGGTGACGTCCTCCGCCGGGTCTCCGCCGGTGGCCCCGTCGGTCGGCTCGGGCGACTCCCCGCCGGCGAGCAGGCCCAGGGGCCGCGACGGGGGAAGGAGCGAGGAGAGGAGTGCAGACGGGATCATGCTCGACACCATGGCATCCATCATTCCACGGAACCCTGCATGCCTTCCCAGCCCCGACTGGACGGCGGGCGTCCGCCGTCCGCGTTTCCCGGGCGGGCACGCTCCGGGGGACAATGACCGGGACGATCCCCGCCGCGGCGCGCGCCGGAGTCCGCCTCCGGCGACCCTGCGCCGTCGCCCAGCCCGCCTCGAGGAGGACCATGATCACGCTCAGGGACCTGCGCGGCAGCACTGCCGACGTCGACTCCGTGCTGCCGCGCGCCGCCCAGGACGTCTCGGCCACCGTCGACACTGTCGCCCCCATCCTGGAGACGGTGCGCACCGGCGGCGCCGAGGCGGTGCTGGCGCTCGGCGAACAGTTCGACGGCGTGCGCCCGCCCGCGCTGCGCGTGCCGGAGTCCGTCCAGGATGAGGCCCTCGAAGGGCTCGATCCCGAGATCCGCGCGGCCCTGGACGAGCTGATCCGGCGGGCGCGGGCGGTCCACGCCGCCCAGCTGCCGCAGGACTCGACCGTCGCCCCCGGCGACGACGCGCAGGTGACCAACCGGTGGGTGCCGGTGCGCCGGGTCGGTCTCTACGTGCCCGGAGGTCAGGCGGTCTACCCGTCGTCGGTGGTGATGAACGCCGTGCCCGCCCAGGTCGCCGGCGTCGAGTCGCTGGCCATCGCCTCTCCCCCGCAGCCCGAGTTCGGCGGCTGGCCGCATCCGACGGTGCTGGCCGCCGCCCGGCTGCTCGGCGTCGACGAGGTCTACGCGGTCGGCGGCGCGCAGGCGGTCGCGATGTTCGCCTACGGCGCCCGGGACGACGCCGGTGCGCAGGTCTGCCCGCCGGTCAGCCTGATCACCGGGCCCGGGAACATCTTCGTGGCCACGGCCAAGCGGGCGGTGCAGGGCGTGGTCGGCATCGACGCCGAGGCCGGCCCGACCGAGATCATGGTGCTGGCCGACGAGACAGCCGATCCGGCCCTGGTGGCCGCGGACCTCATCTCACAGGCCGAGCACGACGAGCTGGCCGCCTCGGTGCTGGTGACCGATTCGATGCCGCTGGCCGAGGCGGTGCTCGCCGAGGTCGAGGCGCAGGCGGCGACCACCCGGCACGTCGAGCGGGTCAAGGAGGCGCTGACCGGCACGCAGTCCTCCGTGCTGGTGGTGGACTCGATCGACCGCGCCCTGGCCGTCGCCGATGCCTACGGCGCCGAGCACCTGGAGATCATGACCGCCGACCAGCAGGCCCACGCCGCACGCATCACCAATGCCGGGGCGATCTTCCTGGGCTCCTGGACTCCGGTCTCGCTGGGCGACTACTGCGCCGGCTCGAACCACGTGCTGCCCACCGGCGGCGCCTCGGCGTACAGCTCGGGGCTGAACGTCACCAGCTTCATGCGCTCCCAGCAGGTCATCCACTACGGCCGCGAGGGGCTGGGGCAGGTCGCCGGCCACGTCACCACTCTGGCAGCTGCCGAGGGACTGACCGCCCACGGCGACGCGGTGGACGTGCGCTTCCGCTGAGCTGGGACGGCTCCGCGTCCAATCGCGCCTGGGCGGCCAGACGGATCGGCGCGTCGGCGGCTCCGTACCCGTCGTAGTCGCCGAGACGCTGGACGAGCTCGAAGAACACGCCGCCGACGCGGCGGGTGTAGAAGTGCAGGAACTCGCCGTCGGCGTCACGGTCGTACATCACCTGGTGGGCACGCAGCGACCGGAGGAACGTGTCAGTCAGGCCGAACCGGGCCTCGAGGTCGTCGTAGTAGTTCCGCGGCACCGGCAGCGGCCGCATGCCGCGGCGCTGCGCGCGCCGGGCCACGGCGAGGACGTCGTCACAGGCCAGCGCCACGTGCTCAGTGTGCTGATCGCCGGCAGCCGGCAGCACGTTCAGCGGCACCCGGACGGCGCCGTCGGGGGTGCGCAGCACACGGCTGCGCACCAGCCCGTGGAGACTCGCGACCTCGGTGCTGGTCCCCTTCTGCAGACCCAGCACCCCGGTGCAGAAGTGCACCGTCTCGTCGTAGGTCTCCCAGGGGCTCATCAGATTGAGATGGTCGACCGCGTACACCCCCGCTTCGCCGGCTTCGGCGCCCTCGTCCTGCGGCACGCCGTGCTCGAACTCGTCGATCCAGCCCGGCCGACCCGTCGCGTCGGACTCCCCGGCGGCGAGGAACAGCTCGACGCCCTGGGGCGAGACGAACGCCGGCAGCCGATGTTCGCCGGCCTGGATCCGTCGCGTCACCCGCGGCACGCCCAGAGTGGAGACCCGCGCCTCGGCGGCGTCGACGTCGGGGTAGAGCAGCCCCATCCCGGCGACGTGCGGGCGTTCGCCGCGGGCGTGCTGCTCATTGAGGATGATCCGCGCCCCGCCGGCGCTCCACAGCCGCACCGGCTTGCTGCGATGCTGCCCGCGGAAGCTCAGCCCCAGCTGGTCGAGCACCTCTTCGACGTCGGTGGTGTTCTCGGCGCGGACCTCCACGAAGTCCACCCCGACCGGATGGCCCGCCGCCGGCACCGTCGGCAGGGCCTCGGCCCCGGCCTGTTCGCGAGCGGTGCGATCGGCCAGGGCCACGAGCGTGCGATGAGCCTGGGCGGCGGTGGCTCCGGAGGCGGTCTGCCGGAAGATGTCGTTGAAGACTTCCAGGGAGATCGGCCCGGCATAGCCGGACCGGACGACATGCCCGAGGAACGTCACGAGGTCGAAGTCGCCCTCGCCGGGGAAGAGCCGGTGATGACGGCTCCAGGACAGCACGTCGAGGGAGAGCGCCGGGGCGTCGGCGAGCTGCACGAAGAAGATCTTCTCGGCGGGGATGTCCTCGATGCCGGCGGGGTCGTGCCCTCGGGAGAGGATGTGGAAGCTGTCCAGGCACGTGCCGACGGCGGGATGGTCGGCGAGCTCGACGATCCGCCAGGCTCGCCGGTAGTCGTCGACGAATCGGCCCCAGGCCAGCGCCTCGAAGGCCACACGGACCCCGTGCGCGGAGGCCAGCTCGCCGAGCCGGCGCAGCTGCGCGGCGGAGACCTCGTCGGAGTCCTCCGTCGCCGTGGACACGTTGCTGCAGACCAGCACCGTCCCGATGCCGAGCCGCGCCATGATCCGGAATCGGGCCTCAGCTCGTCGAAGATTGTCCTCCAGCAGCTCCTCGGAGACGCCTTCGAAGTCCCGGAAGGGCTGGTAGAGGTCCAGGGCGAGTCCCAGCCGTTCGGCGCGGGCTCGCACCTCCTCAGGCGTGAGCTCGCTGGCCACCAGATCCGGCTCGAAGATCTCGACTCCGGCGAACCCCGCCTCGGCGGCGGCCTCCATCTTCTCCTCCAGGCTGCCGCTGAGGCAGACCGTGGCGATGGATGTGTGCATTCCTCGTCACCTCGTCCCTGATTCGTCGGTCACCAGCTGCTCGAAATGCCGGCGCATGCGGTCACGGTCGGGCTCGAGACCGGTGATGTGCCGGATGCTGTCGGCCGCCTGGCCCACGGCCATGAGCCCGCCGTCGAGCACCCGGAGACCGCAGGCCCGCGCGCGGGCGACGAGCTCGGTCTCCAGCGGGCGGTAGACGACCTCGGAGATCCAGGCGCCGGCCGGCAGGTCCTCGGGGGCGACGGCGGCTCCTGGATGCGCCGCCATCCCTGTCGGGGTCGCGTGGACCACCCCGTCGACGCGGCCGAGCGTCGCCTCCAGGTCACCGCCGGTGGTGCTGAACCGCGTGCCCGGATGGTGAGGCCGGAACCTCTCGACGACACGACGAGCGGCGACGGCGTCCAGATCGTGGACCACGATCTCGGCGAAGCCCATCGAGGCCAGGGCGTGGACCGTGGCCAGCCCGGCTCCCCCGGCTCCGATCTGCAGAGCCCGCCCCCGGGCGTCGTCGCCGAGGAAGCTCTCGAGTCCGGCGCGGAAGGCCGAATGGTCGGTGTTGTGGGCCTCTCGGCACGGACCGAGCAGCACCAGGTTCGCCGAGCCGATCTGCACCACTTCCTCGCCGGCGACGTGCACGTGCTCGAGCACCCGCTGCTTGTACGGGTGAGTGATGTTCGCGGCGACGACGCCGCGGGCCTCCAGCCCGTCCAGCACCGCGCCGAGATCCGCCTGGTCCTCCTCGGCGAGGTCGACGCGCTCGTAGACGTAGTCCAGCCCGAGGGCCGCACCCTCGCGCTCATGGAGCGCCGGGGTCAGCGACGGGCCGATGCCGTCGCCGACGAGCGCGACGCGGATCGCACTTCCGTGGATCTGCTCGTGCCGGGTCGTTCCGTCCGGTGTCGCGGCGCTCATGGGCGGGACTCCTTGATCGAGGTGTACACGTCGAGCGACTCGCCGCTCAGATGCTCGCGGAACCAGTCATCGGCCCGTGCGCGGAAGGCCTCGACGTCGACATCGTCGACCACTTCGAAGCCCTTCTGCGCCTCGAAGGTCTCCACCAGGCGGGCGTCGCTCTCGGCGACGCACTCGATCATGCGGTCCTCGGCGGCGCGGACGGCGTCACGCAGGACCTCCTGCCGGTCGGCGGAGAGCTCGTCGTAGATCTCGCCCATGACGATCAGATTGGAGTTCTGCTGGTGGGCGGAGAGGCTCAGGTACTCCTGGACTTCGTCCATGTTCTCCGAGGCGATGTTGCCCAAGGGGTTCTCCCCGCCGTCGACCAGCCCCTGCTGCATGCTCAGATATACCTCCTCATAGGCCACCGTCGTCGCATCGGCACCGAGCGCCCGCGCGTTGAGCAGGTACTGCGTCGAGCCGGGGAACCGGATGCGCAGCCCGTCCAGGTCCTCCGGCGTGCGTATCGGGTCGTTGGCTGTGAAATGGCGCGGTCCGATCGACCAGGCTCCGAGCACGTTGATGCCGGAACGCTCCTTGAAGGCCTCGGTGAGCTCGTCGGACGCGCCGCTGCGGAAGTACTCCGAGACGTGCGCGGCATCCTCGAAGGCGTAGGCGGCGTCGACCACGCCCATGGGCTCGTGCACCGCAGCCAGGGCGGAGGCGCCCTGCAGGTCGATGTCGATGTCCCCGGAGAGCACCGAGGCGATGCGATCGGAGTCTCCGCCGAGCTGGCTGGAGTCGTAGATCTCGACGCTCATGCCCGCATCGGCCTCCTCCACCTCCTTCCGGATCGTCTCGGCGCCGCAGGTGTGGGCGGTCTGGTCCTGAGTGTAGGAATGGGCGAGGGTCAGTTCGACCGTGTCGTCGTCAGCGCCGCCTGAGCAGCCGGCGAGCAGACCGAGCGGCAGCAGCGTCGCCGCGGCGAGGGTTCTGCGTATCAGTGTCATGATTGTCCTTGGTCGTGCGGCCCGGAGGACCCGGGCCGGTCGATGGAGCATCTGATGGTGCGAGCTACAGACCGAGCAGCTCGGGGAGCCAGAGGACGAAGCCCGGGAAGAGGATGATCACCAGACAGATGATCACCATGGGGATCAAGAACGGGGCCGCCCCGCGGAACACGTCCCCGACCGGGATCTTGAGCGTCGAGCTCAGCACATAGAGGACCGTCCCCACCGGCGGGGTGAGCAGGCCGATCATCAGCGAGAGCACCATCAGCACGCCGAGCACGATCGGGTCGACGCCGATCTCCGTCGCGATCGGCATCAGCATGGGCACGGTGAGCACCAGCACCGCCACCGCGTCGACGACGGTACCCAGCACCAGCATCAGCAGCGCGACGAGCACCAGGAACAGCGTCGGGTCCTCGGTCACGGTGAGCATGATCGAGGCCAGCTCCTGCGGCACGCGCTCGCGGGCGAAGACGTAGCCCACCAGGGCGGCGGAGGCGACGATCAGCATGATGGCCGCCGTCGTCATGACGGTCTCCACGAAGATCCTCGGCAGATCACGCAGACGGAGGCGTCGGTAGGCGAATCCCAGGATCAGCATGTAGAGCGAGCCCACGGCGGCGGCCTCGGTGGGCGTGAAGAATCCGCCCAGGATGCCGCCGAGGATGATCACCGGGGCGAAGAGCGGCAGCAGCACGGCCCGTCCGGTGCGCAGCACCTGCTCCCAGGAGAACCCGACGTCGGTGATGTCCGGCTGGCGCCGCACCCAGATGAAGACCACCACGGCCAGGCACACCGCCATGAGCAGGGCCGGCAGGACCGAGGCGGCGAAGAGCGCGCCGGTGGAGACCGCGCCCAGACCGGCGAAGATGACCGCCGGGATGCTCGGAGGCATGACCGGAGCGATCAGCGCGGAGGATCCCACGACACCGACGCTGAAGCGGCGCGAGTAGCCGTGCTTCTCCATCTGCGGCACCTGCACCTTGCCCAGTGCGGCGGCATCGGCCACTGCCGAACCGCTCATCCAGGAGAAACCCAGGCTCACGCCGATGCTCACGTATCCCAGTCCTCCGCGGACCTTGCCCATCAGAGCGAGGGCGAAGTCGAAGAGCCGGTCGGCGATGCCCGCGTGCCCGGCCAGGGTGCCGAGCAGGATGAACAGCGGGATGGCCAGCAGGGGGAAGCTGGCAGTGGACTCTGCGACCAGCCGCATGGCCAGGCCGCCCGAGTGGCCGGTGAGCAGCAGATACCCGAGACCGGGCCCGAGGAAGGCGAAGGCCACCGGGACCCGGAGGAACAGCAGGACGGCGATCGCGAGGAGCATGAGGACGACGGTCATGACTGGACCTCCCGGTTCACCTTGATGGCGAGGGCGTCGCTCTCCTGGGCCGCAGGAACGCCTTCGCGCGCCACGACCGTCGCGGCGGCCGCCGAGCGCAGCGCGGTGCTGACGAAGCCGACCAAGGGCAGCACATAGTGCAGCGACATGCTCATTCCGAGCGACGGGGACGTCAGGATCGACGAGCTCGGGATCAGCGACCAGCACTGCCAGGCGAAGAGCCCGGCGATGACGGCCACGAGCAGATGGGCGAGCACATGGAAGCCGCGGACCGCCCGCTCGGACTTCAAGGTGTCCACCAGCTGCAGCGCGATGTGCCCGTCACGCGTGACCAGCACGCCGGCGGCGAGGAACGTCAGCCATACCAGCGCGAAACGTGACAGCTCTCCGGTCCAGGTCAGTCCCTCGAACGGCAGGTGGCGCTGAAAGGCCTGGATGAGCACCGCCACGAAGATCACCCCGGTGAGGAGGCCGGCCAGGCCGAGCTCCACCGCTGTGACGGCGGCGAGGAGGCGGGCCGGACGACTCCTGGCCCTCCGTGTCTGAGATGCCATGATGCATCCTTCCGTCGTCGGACGACGGACCGGCTGTGGCCCGCCTCACATGACGGGGTCGAACTTAGCAACAGCATGGCAAGACGGAAATTCAGTTGCCATTAGTTGCCGAAACTGATGAGATCTCCTCATGCCGAAGGTCACCATCTACGACGTCGCCCAGGAAGCGGGCGTCGCTCCGTCGACCGTCTCCCGAGCACTCAATCGGCCCGCCAGAGTCAGTGACTCGATGCGTCGGCGCGTCCAGGAGGCGGCAGAGAGCGTCGGCTACGCGACACCGGCCCGCCAAGGACGCACGCCCCGGAAGACGATCGCGATGGTGCTGGCCGACATCACCAATCCCCACTTCATCAAGATCATCCGCGGCGCAGAGATGCGGGCGAAGTCGTCGGGATTCACCTTCGTGGTGGTCAATGCCGAGGAGTCGCCGCAGATCGAGCTGACGCAGGTCCGCGGTCTGGCATCGAAGGTCGACGGCTTCGTGCTGGCCTCCAGCCGACTGCCGGACCAGGAGCTGCTGGCGCTGGGGAACCGGCACAAGCTGGTGCTGCTCAACAGGGACCTGGACGGCCTGACCAGCGTGCGACTGGACATGGTGCACGGCTGTCGGCTCATCCTCGAGCATCTGGCCTCGCTGGGCCATCGCGAGTTCACGTTCTGCGCGGGTCCACCCGGCTCCTGGATCGGCTCGCTCCGCTGGGCCACGCTCCGCGACGCCGCGCACGAGCATGGGCTCACTGCGCACCGGATCGGCCCCTATGCCCCGACAGTGGCCGCCGGCGGGGTGGCCGCCGACACGGCACTGCGGGCCCGGCCCACCGCGCTGGTGGCGCACAACGACATGCTCGCCTTCGGAATCATGGACCGTCTAGCATCGCGCGGGGTCGCGGTCCCGGATGACGTCAGCGTGGTCGGCTTCGACAACAACTTCGCCGCCGACCTGGTGACGCCCCCGCTGACCACCGTGGACGGCCCGGGCGGAGAGGTCGGGGGACGCGGCGTCGATCTGCTGCTCCGTTCCATCGCCGACGAGCCCGATCGGCACGGCCCCCTCATCGACCCTCCCGACGATCGCATCACGCTTCCGACGGAACTCATCCTGCGCGAATCCACGGGTGTGGTGCGGCCGGGCTGAATCGGACACGACGGCGCCGGCGCTCATCCCGCGAACGGAGGAACGCCGGCGCCGTCGTGCGTCGGGGTGCGAAGGCCCGCCCGGCTCTTGATCAGCCGGTCAGGACATCACATCGGTGTTGACCCAGCCGACGACGGTCTCGCCGTCGTCGGCGTAGCGGACCTGCACCCAGGAGCCCTGAGTGTCGAGCTGGCGCACGGCGGCGCCGCGCGGCAGCTGAGCCAGCTTCTCGCTGGAGCTTGCGGCCTCGGCGCGCAGCGGCACGCTGAGCGAGAGCTGCCAGGTCGTGGCGGCCTCCATCGTCCCGGAGCCGCTGCCCGAGCCCGGCAGCGTGTAGTTCTCCACGCCGCCCGGGTCGCCGGAGAGACCGAGCTTCTCCTGGCAGCCCGGCCAGGCGCCCCAGCCCTGGATCTTCCACAGCTCGTAGCCGCGGGCGATCTGCTCGTACTTCGAAGCGTGGTGCGGATAGCCTGTTCCGCCGACGGCCTCCCAGGACTGTTTGGTGAACTGGATGCCGCCGTAGAAGGTGTTGCCGGTGTCGATGCTCCAGTCGCCGGAGGACTCGCACATCGCCAGCCGGTCCCAGACCGGGTTGTACGACGGCGGCGGCGTGGCGGAATCGCCGGACTGGGCGGCCGATCCGTCGTCCTCGGGCTGAGGTTCAGGCTCGGGTTCCGGCTCAGGTTCAGGCTCGGGCTCCGGGGCGCTGAGCTCGTCCGCCCGGGCCTGAATGGCCGCGTGGTCGAGGACCCCGTTCGAGTCGGTGTACTTGTCCTGCGAGACCAGGTCGTCGAACGTCTGCTCCGGCGACTGATCCAGCAGCGACGCCAGCTCCTTCACCACGCCCTGGGTGTTGTCCGTGTACTGGCTCAAGCTGTGCGACGAGCTGCTGCCGGATCCGCTCGAGGACGACCCGCTGGAGGAAGAACCGTCGGAAGTCGAGCCGCTGGAGGAGTCCGTCGACGACTCCGGCTCGGATTCCGGAGCGCCGAGCTCATCGACCCGGGCCTGAATGGCCGCGTGGTCGAGGACCCCGTTCGAGTCGGTGTACTTGTCCTGCGAGACCAGGTTGCCGAACGTCTGCTCCG